>NZ_JAUNVI010000004.1 GCF_030537745.1 Ornithinimicrobium sp.
CAGGGACGACCGTCCGGACTGGCACGGCGGACCGCCCGGACTGACAGCACCGACCGCCCGGTCAGTCGCTGAAGGAGTGCAGCTGGCGAGCCGCCTCGGACAGCGACCCGGACAGGGACGGATAGACCGTGAAGGTCGCCGAGAACTGGTCGACGTTGAGCCGGTTGGCGACGGCGAGGGCGATCGGGAAGATCAGCTCGCTGGCGCGCGGTCCGACGACGACGCCCCCGACGATGGTGCTGCTGCCCTTCTTGGCGAAGATCTTGACGAAGCCGTCCTTGACGTTCTGCATCTTGGCGCGCGGATTCTTGCTCAGCGGCAGCATGACCGCGGTGGCATCCACCCGTCCCTCATCGACGTCAGCCTGGGTCACGCCGACCGTCGCGATCTCCGGGTCGGTGAAGATGTTGGAGCTGACCTTGCCCAGCGCCAGCGGCGCGACAGCGTCGCCCAGCGCGTGCGCGACCGCAATCCGGCCCTGCATCGCCGCCACCGACGCCAACGGCAGCACCCCGGTGCAGTCTCCCGCGGCATACACGCCGGGGACGCTCGTCCGGGAGACCCGGTCGACCTCGATATGGCCCGACGTCGCCAGCCGGACCCCGACCTCCTCCAGCCCCATCGCTGTCGTATTGGGGATCGAGCCGACCGCGAGCAGGGCGTGCGAGCCGGTGACCTCCCGACCGTCCTCGAGGGTGACGACGACATGGTCGTCCGCCCGGATGACCCCGGCCGCGCGAGAGCGGTTCAGGACCGTCATGCCGCGTCGGCGGAAGACCTCCTCGACGACGGTTGCCGCATCACCGTCCTCGCCGGGCAGCACTCGGTCGCGCGAGGAGATCAGCGTCACCTGGCAGCCCAGGCCAAGGTAGGCGTGCGCCAACTCGGCCCCGGTCACCCCGGAGCCGATCACGATGAGGTGCTCGGGCAGCTCGGTCAGGTCCCAGATCTGCTGCCAGGTGAGGATGCGTTCGCCGTCGGGCTGCGCGGAGTCCATCACCCGGGGGCGCGCACCAGTGGCGATCAGGATCAGGTCGGCGTGGAGTTCGCGCGTCCCCGTCGACGCCACCTCGTCCCACGCGTGGGGGGCGGGATCCTCCCCGGATTCGATCTCGTCCACGCCCTGGACAACCTCGACGACCCCCTCACCGGCCAGTCGACCGGCACCGCGGATCACCTCGACGCCCGCTGACTCGAGCCGTTCGGCGATGTCCCGGCTCTGCGTCCGGGCCAGGTCCATGATCCGCGTATTGACGTCGACGATGTGCGCCGTGACGCCCTGGTCGCCCGGCACCTGTGCACCGTCGAAGTGGACACCGATCCGCTTGGCGGCACTGAAGCGGTCCATGAAGTCCGCGGTCGCGATCAGCGCCTTGCTCGGCACGCAGTCGGTCAGCACCGCCGCCCCGCCCAGGCCGGATCGCTCCACCACCGTCACCTCAGCCCCCAGCTGGGCGGCACCCAATGCTGCTTCGTAGCCGCCAGGACCACCACCGATGACGACGACCGACTTGTTTGCTGCGCTCACGGCCCCTATCCAACCACCTGCGCGCCTCCGGCCCGGTTAGGATCGGCGCGTGAGCGACCCTTCCCTCGACCTGTCCCTGCCCAGCACCGACCCCCTCGTCGTCGCGGAGGCCGCTGCAGCCACCATCGCCGAGCGCACCGGAGTGCCACGCCACGACATCGCCCTCGTCCTCGGCAGCGGCTGGAAACCGGCCGCTGACCTGCTCGGCGAAGCCACTGCGGAGATCGACAACGCGGACGTCCCAGGCTTCGCGGCCGCCGCGGTTGCCGGACACCGCGGCACCATGCGATCGATCCCCCTGGCTCACGGCAAGCACGTGCTCGTCTACGGCACCCGCACCCACTTCTACGAGGACCGTGGCGTCCGCGCAGTCGTCCATGCGGTCCGCACCGCGGCCGCGGCCGGCGCCTCCACCATCGTGCTCACCAACGGCTGCGGTGGGCTGCGGCCCGAGTGGGTGCCAGGGACCCCCGTGCTGATCCGTGACCACATCAATCTCACCGCCGCCTCCCCCCTGGAGGGCGCGACCTTCATCGACCTCACCGACGTCTACACCCCACGTCTGCGTGACCTCGCCCGCGACATCGACCCGAGCCTCGACGAGGGCGTCTACGTCCAGTTCCGCGGGCCGCACTACGAGACCCCGGCAGAGGTGGCGATGGCCCGGATCATCGGTGGCGATCTCGTCGGTATGTCGACCACGCTCGAGGCGATCGCCGCTCGCGAGGCCGGCATGGACGTGCTCGGCATCTCCCTGGTCACCAACCCGGCAGCCGGCATCAGCCCCACCCCCCTGGACCACAAAGAGGTCATCGAGGCAGGGCAGGCGGCGGCGCAGCGATGCGGCGCACTGCTGGCCAGCATCGTCGAACGCATCTAAAGGAGCATCCGGTATGGCGAGCACGCAGGACACCGCAGGACTCGTGGCCACGGCCAAGGCCTGGCAGGCGGACGACCCGGACGAGGCGACCCGCGAGCAACTCTCCGAGCTGCTGACCAGGGTCGAAGCCGGCGACGAGGCCGCCCAGGACGAGCTCGCCGATCGCTTCAGCGGCTTCCTGGAGTTCGGCACCGCAGGTCTGCGAGGAGCCCTGGGCGCCGGTCCGCACCGGATGAACCGCGCGGTGGTCATCCGCACCGCTGCCGGCCTCACGTCATACCTCCAGCATCGCCTTGACGCCGCTGGTGAGCGGCGCGGTCCGGTGGTGGTCATCGGCTTCGACGCGCGCCACCAGTCCGACGCCTTTGCGCGCGACACCGCCGCCGTCGTGGTCGCTGCCGGTGGTCGCGCCCTGCTCCTGCCGCGCACGCTGCCCACCCCCGTGCTGGCGTTTGCGATCACCCATCTGGGCGCCGACGCCGGCGTGATGGTGACGGCCAGCCACAACCCACCCGAGGACAACGGCTACAAGGTCTATCTGGGCGACGGCTCGCAGATCGTCCCGCCAGCCGACACCGACATCTCCGCCCAGATCGCGCGGCACACCGCGGCCGCCGCGGTCCCACGCGCCGACGAGGGCTGGGCGACCCTCGACGACGACGTCGTCCAGGCCTACCTCGACGCCGCCGTCGCGGTGCTCGACCCGGACAGCCCGCGAGACCTGGCGGTCGTGCACACGGCGTTGCACGGTGTCGGGTCGGAGGTGGTGCAGCGTGCTTTCGCGCAGGCCGGCTTCGCCGCACCGTCTGCGGTCCTCAGCCAGGAGCAGCCCGACCCCGACTTCCCGACGGTGCCCTTCCCCAACCCCGAGGAGAAGGGTGCCATCGACGAGGCGCTCGCCCTCGCGGCGCAGGTCCACCCCGACCTCGTGATCGCCAACGACCCCGATGCCGACCGTTGCGCACTCGCCGTGCTGGACGACGGGCAGTGGCGGATGCTGCGAGGCGACGAGGTCGGTGCCCTGCTCGGGCAGCACGTCATCAACCGCGGACGCGCGACGGCGCAGCGTCGCGTCCTGGCCCGCTCGATCGTCTCCTCACGGCTGCTCGGTGCGATGGCGCAGGCGGCCGGACTGGTGCCCGAGGAGACGTTGACGGGCTTCAAGTGGATCGGTCGGGTCCCTGGGTTGCTGTTCGGGTATGAAGAGGCGCTGGGCTACTGCGTGGATCCCGCCACGGTGCCGGACAAGGACGGTGTCACTGCGGCGCTGCTGGCGGCCGAGTTGGCCGCGACGTTGAAGGCCCAGGGGCGCACCCTGCTCGACGTGCTCGACGATCTGGCCCTGGCCCACGGAGTCCATCAAAGTGATGCCTTCTCGGTGCGCGTCGATGACCTGGCGCAGATCCCCCCGGTCATGACGCGGTTGCGCAACGAGACGCCGACCGAGCTTGGTGGGGTGCCGATCGCGACGGCAGAAGACCTGTCCGAAGGTGCGCACGGGCTGCCGCCGACCGACGGTCTGCGATTCGTCCTGACCGACCAGACCCGCGCCATCGTGCGACCCAGCGGCACCGAGCCCAAGATCAAGGTCTATCTCGAGGCGATCGTCCGGGTCGCTTCGCGCGAGGGGCTGCCCGCCGCGCGCGATGAAGCATTCCGACGACTCGCGGCGGTGCGGGAGAGCATGGAGGTCCTCACCGCGCTCTGACGTGCCGGGCCGTCGTTTCAGGTCGCCTGCGGCCGGTCAGCTCAGGTGACGATCGCGATCATGGCGAGGGAGCAGGCGACGGCGATCGCGACCACGGCCAGCCAGGAGAGACGCTGAGTCACTGCCGGTCTGGTCGCCGAAGCACCCCCGGCTGTCGCCGCCGTGGACCGCTGGCCACCGCCCAGTTCCCACCGGTCGATCGCGCGCAGCACCTCATCGGCTGCGCCCTGGGCAGTCATTCTTTCGCTGCCACGCTTGCGGGTGGTCTCAGCGAAGTCGTCGATGTTGCGCCGTCGCGTCATCTCCCGCCGGACCGGCACCGCCCACGCGCTGTGGCGGTGGCCTGCCGTGTCGTTCAGCTCGAGCGACCAGCGGTGGGTCACGTCCTGGATCTCACTGAAGGGGACCACGGAGTGGGTGAGGATATTGGTCAGTTCGACGCGGTCGGCATACAGCTCGGCCTTGGGTCGGAGGAAGAGCACCCAGGCGATCGCGGCCACGCCGGCGATGAACGCCACTGGCGCGATCACCCCCTGCCGGTGCCCGTCCAAGACATCGATAACGGTCATCACGGTCAGGACGAGCGCAGCGGCCAGCAACCCCCCGCCGATGACGCGGGCGGGCAGGGTCCGGTAGACCCGCAGGGGGGCCGCACCTGTTGGAGAAGGATTGGTCGACACGCTGCCCGAGTCTACGGAACGCCACGCTTAGACTCTCGATCCATGGATCAACCCCCGGGACTTCCAGCCGCTGCACGCGTCCTGGTGATCACCGGACCCAGCGGTTCGGGCAAGTCTCGCCTCGCCCGCCGCATCCACGCGGCGCACGGCTGGCCACTGCTCCCGATGGACGACTTCTACCGAGAGCTCAACGACCCGGGTCTGCCCATGAGCCCGCTCGGTCTGGTCGACTGGGACCACGTCGGCTCCTGGGACCTGGACGCTGCGCTGGAAGCGATGGAGTCACTGTGCACCCGAGGCCACGCCACTGTCCCGGTCTATGACATCTCCACCTCGCGGGTCACCGGCCGCGCGGCGGTCGAGCTCGACGGTCATCCGATCGTGGTCGCCGAGGGCATCTTCGCCGCGCACACCATTGCTGGTCTGCGTGCGCGCGGCCTCCTCGCCGAGGCGTGGTGCGTGCGCAATGGCGCCTGGAAGACCTTTCTGCGTCGGCTTGCCCGTGACCTCGCCGAGCACCGCAAGCCGCCCTTGACCCTGTGGAGGCGAGGGCTCCTCCTGCGCCGCGCCGAGCCAGGTATCGTGGCCCGGCAGGAGGCGTTAGGGGCACGGCCGCTGACGGCCAAGGAAGCCGAACGACGACTCGTCGGCCTCCTGGCCACGCGGGATCAGGCAACGAAGGGAGCAGGGGGATGACCTTCTCGGCACCATCTGGACCAGACCGACCACGCGGATTCGGTGGTTTCGGCCCCTCGGAGACACCCGGCTACGGACCGCCACCAGGATCGCTGCGCCCCCCGCCCCAGCCGGGCGCATTACCACCCCCGACTCCCCCGCTGCCCGGCCAGGGCCAGCACCCCACTGGGCCACCCGACTGGCGCCAGCTCCCCCCTGAGCACCTGGCACACCTGCAGCAGCCGGGCATCGTGCCGCTTCGCCCGCTGACCATGGGGGACATGTTCAACGGCTCTCTGCAGACGATGCGGCGCAATCCTGGCGCCACCATCGGCATGGGCCTGATCGTCCTGGCCATCTTTCTGGTGCCCTCCCTGCTGATCTCCCTGGGTATCAACACCCTCGTGGGCGTGGCTGTCGACGACAAAGCGGCGCTATCGACGCTGGTCAACCTCGTCTTCAGCGGACTGGCCTCGATCGCGCTGACCGGCATGATCGTGTATGTCGTGAGCGAAGCCGTCCTGGGCGACCGGGTCGACCTGGCGCGGACCTGGCAGGCGGTGCGTGGCCGACTCCCAGCGCTGATCGGGGCCGTCCTGCTCATCGCGGTCATCTACCTCGGCATCGTCATCGGTTTCGTCCTGCTCCTGGCCGCTCTGCTTGTGGCCGGCGATCAGGGCATGGCCGTCCCTGCGATCATCCTGTCCGTGGTGGCCATGCTCGGCCTCCTCGTGCTGCTGCTGTGGGTCGGGTGCCGGCTGTCCCTGGCCCCGGCGCCCGTGGTCCTGGAGAAGGCCGGCCCCTGGCGGGCGATCGGCCGCGTCTGGTCGCTGACCAAGGGCGCGCAGGCCTGGCGCATCGTCGGCATCACCATGCTGGCCGCGGTGGTCACCAGCCTCTTCACCGGGCTGGTGCAGCTGCCCGTGACCGGGTTCCTCTTCTTCGCCCTCGACGGGATGGTCGGCGGCCTGGACTCGACCCATCCCCTGCTCACCGTCACCGACCACCTCGTCCAGCTGGTCGTCCAGGCCTTCGTGATCCCGTTCACCGCCGGTCTCACCGCGCTGCTCTACCTCGATCAGCGCATCCGTCGCGAGGGCCTGGACATCATCCTCTTCCGAGCGGCGCAGGCTCGCACGTCCCCACCGCAGCGTTGACGGGCACCCTGATGCCGGTATGGCACTGCGGGGTCCCCGTCGACCCCGACCGCGACCAGGCCCGCCAGTGGCTCCAGTCCGAGCTGGACCGTCCCGGCTACAGCGTCGAGCGGTCCTTCGTCTCCCGGGTCTGGGAGTGGATCACCGGCCACCTGCCCAGTCTTGACCTCCCGGGCACCCTGCCCCCGTGGGCCGCATGGGCGGCCCTGGCGCTGATCCTCCTCGCGGGGCTCGCGGTGATCACCTTCGTCTCCCGCGACCGGTGGCGGCGCGCCTCGCTGTCCCTTCAGCCTGCGACTGGCGCCGTCTTAGAGGAGGAGGGGCTGCGCGCCACCGACTACCGGGCGCGGGCCGTCGCCGCCCTGCTCGCCGGCCAGCCTGGTGCAGCGCTCGTGGACGCCTACCGGGCACTGACCGCGAGCTCCATCGAGCGCAGCCTCCTCGATGACCGCCCGGGGCGGACCGCCCACGAGGTCGCCGTCGACCTGAGCTCGGTCTTCCCCGACGCAGCCCTGGACCTCGCCAGGGCCGCCGAGCACTTCGACGAGGTTCGGTATGGCGCGCACGACGCGAGCCGGGAGCAAGCCAGTGCGGTCCTGGCACTGGAGGAGCAGATCAGCCGAAGCCGACCCGCGTTCGGGGCTCTGCCGTGACCCGGGTCCGCACCTGGGCCCCCTGGCTGCTGCTGGTGCTGGCCACCGCGCTGCTCAGCGCGCTGCTGGCCGGCACGCAGACCGGCGAGCCTCTGGATCCGGTCAACCCGGGCCCCGACGGCACGCAAGCCCTGGCCAGCGTCCTGCGGGAGCAGGGCGTACAGGTCGACGTCGTGCGGGGGCTGACCGGACTGACCGACCGACCGACCGGCCCCGGCACGACTGTCCTCCTGGCGCACACCTCCTACCTGGGCCCCGATGCCGGCCAACGCCTCCTCGATCGGGTGCGGGGCGCCGACCGGCTCGTCGTGCTCGTCGCCGACGCAACCGAACAGCCCGGGCGCGCGCTCGGGCTCGACCTCTTGGCGTCCCCTGGCACCGGCGCGCAGCTGTCCGCCGAGTGCACCAGCCCGTTCGTCCGCGACGGCGACCAGCTCTCCCGCTGGGACGTCTCGCTCCAGACCGCGCCGGGAAGGGCGGACGTCTCGGCCTGCTATCCGCCGACCCCCGGCCACAACGCCGGCGGCGCGAAGGCCGGTGCGCTGCTGACCTTCGCCGCGACCGGTGACCAGCCGCAGATTATCGTGGTGGGCTTTCCCTCCGCCCTGACCAATGCCCACATCACGCAGGACGCCCACGCGGCACTGGCGTTGCGCCTGCTCGGCGACAGCCCGCGTCTGGTCTGGCTCATCCCGCAGCCGGGGGATGCTGGCGCCCAAGGTGCGGCTAGCCTCTGGGACGTGCTGCCCCGCAACATGACCCCCTCGGTGGTGATCCTCAGCGGGGCGCTGCTGGTGTTGGCGTGCTGGCGCGGACGCCGGCTAGGGCCCGTGATCGTCGAACCGCTGCCCGCCGTGGTCCAGGCCGCCCAGACCACCCGTAGCCGAGGCCGGCTCTACCGCCAGGCGCACGACCGCGACCACGCCCTCGCGGCCCTGCAGGCCGGCACTTTGCGCCGCCTGGCTCCCCGCCTGGGCCTCCCGCGGGGATCGCGGCCCAGCGACCTCGTGCGCGCCGTCTCCGATGCCACTGGTCGACCGCAGGTGGAGATCGAGAAACTGCTCACGGACCCGCACACCGCCGACGACCACACCTTCGTGACGACCGCCCGGGAGCTGCGCTCCCTGGAGGAAGGACTGCACCCATGACCTATCCCGCTGGCCCCTTCGACACCTCCGGTGACTGCGCAGCCGACATCCCAGCAGCAGCTGCTGACGTCGCCCGCACCGCTGGCACTGCCTCGGACGAGGCCGACAGCGAGCGTGCCCGGGCTGCCTTGCGCGCAGTGACCGACGAGGTCGGCAAAGCGGTCGTCGGGCAGCAGCAGGCGGTGTCCGGCCTGATCATCGCGCTCTTGGCAGGCGGCCACATCCTTCTCGAGGGCGTTCCTGGCGTTGCCAAGACGCTGCTCGTCCGCTCGCTGGCCGCGGCCCTGGACATCTCGACCAAGCGTGTCCAGTTCACCCCGGACCTCATGCCCGGCGACATCACTGGCTCGATGGTCTACGACGCCGGCCGCAGCGACTTCGCCTTCCGTCCCGGCCCGGTCTTTACCAACCTGTTCCTGGCGGACGAGATCAACCGCACCCCACCCAAGACGCAGTCGGCGCTGCTGGAGGCGATGGAGGAGCGCCAGGTCACCGTCGACGGGACCAGTCACCCGCTGGCCGCGCCGTTCCTGGTCGCCGCTACGCAGAACCCGATCGAGTATGAAGGCACCTACCCGCTGCCGGAAGCCCAGCTGGACCGTTTCCTGATGAAGGTGACCCTGCCCCTGCCCCAGCGGGTCGACGAGATCGAGGTCGTCGGCCGACACGCAGCAGGCTTCGACCCGCGTGACCTGGCGGCTGCCGGTGTCCGCCCGGTCGCGAATGCCGCCGATCTGGCTGCCGGAGCCGCCGCCGTCCGACGGGTGCAGGTGTCCCCGGAGATCCTCGGGTATGTCGTGGACCTGGCCCGCGCGACCCGTCACTCTCCCTCCCTCTCCCTAGGCGTCAGCCCGCGAGGGGCTACCGCGCTGATGAACACTGCCCGCGCGTGGGCCTGGCTCTCCGGCCGTGACTTCGTCACCCCTGACGACGTCAAGGCGCTCGCCACGGCGACCTTGGTCCACCGGGTCTCCCTCCGTCCGGAAGCCGAGCTCGAGGGCGTGAGCGCCGACTCCGTGCTGGCCTCGGTGCTCACCGCCGTCCCGGTCCCCCGCTGATCGGTGACGCTGCCGTGACACTGCCCCGGTCGGAGCGTCGATGATCCTCCGCGGTCCCGTCGTGGCCCTGGCGCTGCTGGGGCTGGTCCCGGCTGCCCTCTGGCCGGGACAGTCGCAGTGGATCGCCCCCGCCTGGCTGGGGTTCGTCGCTCTCGTCGTCCTGATCGACGTGCTGCTCACCCCCGCACCCTCCGTGGTCCAGATCACCCGGTCCACCACCCCGGTGGTCCGCCTCCACGAGGAGGCAGCCACCACCCTGACGTTGACCAATGGCGGACGTCAGCATGTTCGGGCCGTGGTGCGCGACGCCTGGGTGCCGTCGGCAGGTGCGGCGAGCCCTCGTCATACCGTGGACCTGCCCGCGGGAGAGCGGCGCCGCGTCACCACCACCCTGCGCCCGACACGTCGTGGTGATCGACCCGCGGCGGGGGTGACCGTGCGGAGCGTGGGTCCGCTAGGGCTGGCCGGGCGGCAGCGCACGAGGATGGTGCCGGGCGCGGTGCGTTCGCTGCCGCCCTTCCGCTCGCGGCGACACCTGCCCAGCAAACTTGCGCAGCTGCGGCAGCTCGACGGCCGGTCAGCGGTGCGCACCCGTGGCCAAGGGACCGAGTTCGACTCGCTGCGTGACTATGTCGACGGCGACGACGTGCGATCGATCGACTGGCGCGCCACCGCGCGGCGCCAGCACGTGGTCGTGCGCACCTGGCAACCCGAGCGTGATCGTCGGGTCGTGATCGTGCTGGACACCTCCCGCACGAGCGCCGCCCGAGTCGGTGACGAACCCCGTCTCGACGCTGCCATGGACGCGGCGCTGCTGTTGTCGGCGCTGGCCGCCCACGCCGGCGACCGGGTGGACCTGATCGCCGGCGACCGGCTGATCCGCGCCCGCGTCGGCTCCGGGAGCAGTGGTGCAGCCGCCGGGCGCACCGCTCTCCTGCATCAGCTGGTTACCGCCCTGGCACCGCTGGAGCCGGTGCTCGTGGAGGCCGACTGGACGCACCTGGCGGGCGCCGTCTCCCGGCTGACGCGGCGTCGCGCCCTGGTCGTCCTGCTGACGCCGCTGGAGCCAGCCGCCGTCGAGGAGGGTCTGCTCCCCGTGCTCCCGGTGCTGACCAGCCGGCACCGCGTCATCCTCGCCTCGGTCGCCGACCCGGCTCTCGGAGAGCTCCGGGCCGACACCTCCACGCTGGAGGCGGTCTACGACGCCGCTGCGGCCGAGCGCACGGAGGCGCTGCGACAACGCACCGCGACCGCGTTGGCCCAGCTCGGGGTCACGGTCCTGGACGAGACCCCGCAACATCTGCCCGTCGCGCTCGCCGACCACTATCTCGCGCTGAAGGCACGAGGTCTCCTGTAGGCGTGCAGCGTGACGCCCCAGACCGCCCGGTGGTCCGGCGACGACTCTGCACGAGGGCGGCAGCGTCGGACCATACCCGTAGAATCGACACCATGGCCACCCCCCTCCTCGTGCTGGCGGCAGGCCGGTGACCACCCCCGACCAGCCGACCGCGAGCACCCGCCACCCCCAGCCCGTAGACCTCACCAGGTTTGCCTGGCTGTCCATCGCGGCGGCCGTGACCACGATCGCTCTGAAGAGCACGGCCTGGCTCATTACCGGCTCGGTCGGACTGCTCTCGGACGCGGCCGAGTCGATCGTCAACCTGGTCGCTGCCGTGGTGGCGCTGGTCGCCCTCCGGGTAGCGCTGCGCCCGCCGGACCGCAAACACAACTACGGCCACAGCAAGGCGGAGTACTTCTCCGCTGCCCTCGAGGGCCTGATGATCTTCGTCGCCGCAGCAGTCATCCTGGTCGCCTCGATCGACCGTTTCCTGCACCCTGCACCCCTGGACAACCTCGGTGTCGGCCTGCTCATCTCGGTGGTGGCCTCGGTGATCAACGGGGGCGTCGCCTTCGTGCTGCTGCGCGGGGGCAAGAAGCATCGGTCCATCACGCTCACCGCCGATGGCAAGCACCTGGTGACCGACGTGTGGACGTCCGTGGGAGTCGTGCTCGGTGTCCTGCTGGTGTGGCTGACCGGATGGGAACGCCTGGACCCGATCATCGCCTTCGCCGTCGGCATCAACATCTTGGTCACTGGCTGGGGTCTGATGCGGGTCTCCACCGCGGGCCTGATGGACGTGAGCTTGCCGGAGGAGGACAACGAACGGATCAAGGCGATCATCGAGGGCTTCACTGCGGACGATATCGACTTCCACGCCTTCCGCACGCGCGAGTCCGGGCACCGGCGCTTCATGGAGATGCACCTGCTCGTGCCTGGCCGCTGGACGGTGCAGCGCGGTCACGACCTGAGCGAGGACATCACTGACGCACTGCTGGCGGAGTATCCCGACTTACGCGTCAACTGCCACCTCGAGCCCATCGAGGATCCCCGGTCCTATGAGGACATCGGGATCTGAAAGCGTCAGCCCGCGGTCGGCGCGACGTCCGCCTGCAGCGCCTCGTCCACGTCGCCAGTCACGCCGGCCAAGGCTGCCCGACGCCCCAGCGTGAAGACATAGACGAAGAAGAGCAGCAGCGCCAGCACCCCGATGCCCACCCGGGCCCACGTCGGCAGCGGTGAGGGCGTCACGAAACCTTCGATAGCTCCCGACAGGAGCAGCACGAAGACCAGCCCGATCGCCACCCCGGCCGCGGTGCGACCTTCGGCGGCGAGGTTGGCGACCCTGGTCCGCTGCCCAGGCGCCACCCACGCCCAGCACAGTTTTAGACCCACCCCGGCGGCGACGAAGATGGCCATCAACTCCAGCAGCCCGTGCGGCGTGATCATCCCCCAGAAGACATCGGCGCGACCGTGCAGGTGCATGAGGGAGCCGATGACGGCAAGGTTGGCGATGTTCTGCCACAGCAGCCAGAGGACGGGCACGCCGAGCACGCCCATGCCGATGCAGCGGGCCGCCACCCACGCGTTGTTCACCCAGACCAGGGTGGAAAAACTGCTCGCCGCGTGCTCGTGGTAGTACGACTCGAACTGGACGTTGACCAGGAGCTGGACCTGCTGCGGGGTGAGCAGGGAGTTCTCCACCACGGGGTGGTGGTAGAGCCACCAACCGAGCACGAGTCCCACCACGACGTTGGCGAGGGCGGTGAGGCCCCACCACCACCGCAGCCGGTAGAGCGCGGCGGGGAAGTCCTCGGCGAAGAACCGACCGATGCCGGCCCAGGACGTGGTGGGCACCCGCGAGGCCCGCCCGCGGGCCCGCGAGATCAGAGCCGAGAGATAGCTGACGACCGTCGCGTCCGGGGCGCTCGAGCGGACGATTGACAGGTCTGTCGCGGCCCGCTGGTAGCCGTCCAACAGCTCATCGGCCTGCGCTCCGGAGAGGCTTCGACGCCGAGAAAGCAGGTCGAGCCGTTGCCAGGCTGCCGCCCGACGTCCCACCAGCGCGTCCAGATCCACAGGGTCACTGTAGGCGGTGCGCCACCGACGGTGCGGACCGTCCGTGGATCGCACCTAGGATCTGGGTATGGCGAGCAGTGGGATCTTCGCGACCCAGCGGTTCGTGACCAGCGAGGCGGTAGAGATCGAGCTTCCGGCCGCGAGTCTGCCGCTGCGCATGGTGTCCGGGCTGATCGATCTGTTGGTGGCCGCCGTCGGGGTGCTGCTGCTGGTGTGGCTGCTGCCCGCGCAACTTTTCCTCCAGGACGCCGCGCTGGGACAAGTCTTCGCGATCGTGCTCATGGTGGTCGTGATGGCCGCACTGCCGATCACCCTGGAGACCACGCTGCACGGGCGCACGCTGGGCAAGCTCGCCCTGGGGCTGCGCACCGTCCGGGACGACACCGGACCGATCGGTCTGCGGCACGCGACGATCCGTGCCCTCGCGGGCACGTTCGAGCTGTGGCTAACCCTGGGCGCCGTGGCGCTCATCGTGGCCGCGACCAACGAGCGCGGCAAGCGGCTGGGTGACTTCCTGGCCGGCACCTATGTGGTCCGGGACCGGGTCCGGTTGTCCATCCCGGCGGCGCCCGGCATGCCCGAGGGCCTGGCCGGATGGGCGCAGCAGGCTGACATCGGCGTGTTGCCGGACACCCTGGTCGTGGCGGCCCGGCAGTTCCTCACCCGCGCCGACAGCCTCTCCCCCGCCGCCCGCACCGAGACCGGCAACGAGCTCTATCTAGCGCTGCTGGACCGGGTCGCCCCCGCGCCCCCACCCGCGGCACCGGCTGACCAGGTCCTGGCCGCCGTCCTGGCTGAACGCCGCCGCCGCGACGAGCTCCGCCTGGCCCGGGACGACCGCCTCCGCGCCCGCCTCCTCCCCTCCCCCCCCCCCCCCGCCCGTCGCCCCCGACACACCCGACGGTTGCCCCAGCCACACCGGACGGTCGTTCGTGCCACACCGGGCGGTCCCCCCGGCCACACCGGAGTGCCGTGCCGTGCCTCGCGTCAGCGGTCGTAGGCGGGCTTGAGCACGTCTTCAATCATCTGCAGACGCTCGTCGAACGGCAGGAAGGCCGACTTCATCGCGTTGACCGCCATCCGGCGCAGGTCTGCGAGGTCCCAACCGGCCCTGTCCACGAGCAGCTGCGCCTCGCGGGTCATTGAGGTAGCGCTCATCAGCCGGTTGTCCGTGTTGAGAGTCACCCGGAAATGCAGGTCCTTGAGCAGGCTGATGGGGTGCGCTTCGATGGAGGGCGCGGCTCCCGTCTGGACGTTGCTGCTAGGACACATCTCCAGCGGGATCCGCCGGTCCTTGACGTAGGCCGCGAGCGGTCCGAGCTGGAAGGCTGAAGGATCGTGCGCGGAACGGGCCAGCGCGGCAGGCAGATCCTCGGTCACCGCAACCCCATCGAGGGTGATGTCGTCGACGATCCGGACTCCGTGACCCAAACGTTCGGTACCGCACCACTGGATCGCCTCCCAGATGCTGGGCAACCCAAACGCCTCACCGGCGTGGATCGTGAAGTGGGCGTTGTGCTGGCGCAGATAGTCAAACGCCGGAAGGTGTCGCGTGGGTGGGAAGCCGTCCTCGGCGCCGGCGATATCGAAGCCGCAGACCTCCGCGCCCAGGTGCCGGACGGTCAGCTCCGCGATCTCCGTGGAGCGCGCGGCATGACGCATAGCGGTGAGGATGGCGCGCACGGTGATCCGCATCCCCGATCCCGCCGCCTCCTCCTCCCCTTCACGGAAGCCACGGTTGACGGCCTCCACGACCTGATCCAGCGTGAGCCCGGCGGTGAGGTGCTGCTCAGGCGCATAGCGGACCTCGGCGTAGACCACTGCGTCCTCGGCCAGGTCGACAGCGCACTCCCGAGCGACGCGGGTGAGTGCATCGACAGTCTGCATCACCCCCACCGTGTGGTCGAAGGTCTGCAGGTAGCGCACCAGCGACCCCGAGTCCGCCGACTCGGCAAACCATCTCGACAACGCACCGATCTCTCCCGCCGGCAATGCCTCATACCCCTGCTCCTGCGCGAGGGCGAGCACGGTCGAGGGGCGCAGCCCTCCGTCAAGGTGGTCGTGGAGCAGGACCTTGGGCAGCGCGGCGACATCGAGGGCGGACGACGCGTCGCCTACACCAGGAGAGGGCGGGGAAGACGTGGGCATGTGCTCGATCATAGGGACCAGGTATGGCGCGCCGGTGGCACCGTGGTCTGCGCCGCCACCGGCCTAGAATCACGCTATGTCGAACATCTACGCTCCCGGGAGCACTCTGACCGTCCAGGACGTCGCGGACCTGATCGACCACGCGTTGCTCAAGCCGGAGCTGACTCCGCAGGAGGTTGAGGAGTCCTGCCGTGAGCTCGCGCAATCCGAGATCTGGTCGGTCTGCGTCCGGCCTTGTGACGTCGCGCTCGCGCTCTCCGCGATCGAGGGGCACAAGACGCAGGTCTGCACGGTGATCGGTTTCCCCCACGGCACGACCTCGACGGCTGCCAAGGTCGCCGAAGCCAAGCAGGCCCTCACCGACGGGGCGACCGAGCTAGACATGGTGCTCAACATCGGGCGGTTGCGCGGCGGTGATCTTGACGCGGTCCGCGAGGACATCGCCGCGGTCGTCGAGGTCGGCCACGAGGAGGGCGCCATCGTCAAGGTCATCTTTGAGACCGCGCTGCTCGACGACGAGCAGAAGATCGCGGCCTGCCGGGCGAGCCAGGCGGCGGGAGCCGACTTCGTCAAGACCTCGACGGGCTTCGCCGGCGGGGGCGCGACGATCCCTGACGTGCGGCTCATGCGCGCCAACACCGACCCGACGATGCAGGTCAAGGCCTCCGGGGGGGTCCGGACGATCGACGCCCTGCTCGCGATGTGCGCCGAGGGCGTGACCCGCATCGGCACCTCGTCGACGGAGGCGCTGCTCCAGGGTGCTCGCGAGCGAGCGGCTGCCGGGACGTTGGTCGTGCCGGAGGCGGGTGGCGACCCAGCGCCGAACCACGGCAACGGCTACTGACGCGGGCAGAGGACGTGGCCTACTGACGGACGGTCAAGGCGACCCTCACCGGACGTGGTCGATGACGATCGACCCCGGGGCGGTCAGCTCGCTGGCGGCTCCGATGCTCCAGGAGCCCTCCAGTGCCTCAAGGGCGCGTCCGAAGCGTCCTGGGGTGTCCGTGTGCAGGGTCATCAACGGCTGGCCCTTGGTCACGGTGTCTCCTGGCTTGGCGTGCAGCTCAATGCCGGCTGCGGCCTGCACCCGGTCCTCCTTGCGTGCCCGACCGGCCCCCAGACGCCACGCCGACACCCCGACGGCGAAGGCATCGAGCCTGGTCAGCACACCGTCGGCACTGGCGACGATCTCCTCGGTCTCTTTCGCCGTCGGCAGCGGTGCGTCCGGGTCACCATCCTGAGCCTGGATCATCGCGCGCCACACATCCATGGCGCGTCCGTCCTGGAGCGCATCGGCCGGGTCGACATCGGTCACGCCGGCACCGGCGAGCATTTCGCGAGCCAGAGCCAGGGTGAGATCGATGACGTCCTGGGGGCCGCCACCGGCGAGCACCTCCACGCTCTCGCGGACCTCCAGTCCGTTGCCTGCGGTCAGGCCCAGTGGAGTCGACATGTCAGTCAGCAGCGCCACGGTGTGCACGCCCGCGTCCTGGCCGAGGGCCACCATCGTCTCGGCCAGCTCCCGGGCGTCGGCCTGCGTCTTCATGAAGGCTCCCGAACCGACCTTGACGTCCAGCACCAGCACACCGGTGCCTTCGGCAATCTTCTTGCTCATGATCGAGGAGGCGATCAACGGGATCGCCTCGACGGTGCCCGTGACGTCGCGCAGCGAGTAGAGCCGCTTGTCGGCCGGTGCCAGGCCCGAGCCGGCAGCGCAGATGACGGCACCGACATCCTCGAGCTGGTCGAGCATCTCCTCGTTGGACAGCGCCGCGCGCCAGCCCGGGATCGCTTCGAGCTTGTCCAGAGTGCCACCCGTGTGGCCCAGCCCGCGGCCCGACAGCTGAGGCACGGCGACACCGCAGGCGGCGACCAGCGGCGCCAGCGGCAGGGTGATCTTGTCGCCCACCCCACCGGTGGAATGCTTGTCAGCGGTCGGTCGGGACAGCGAGGAGAAGTCCATTCGCTCACCCGAGGCGATCATTGCCCCGGTCCAGTCGCTGATCTCCCGTCGCGACATGCCGTTGAGCAGGATCGCCATCGCGAGCGCGGCCATCTGCTCGTCCGCGACGACCCCGTGGGTGTAGGCGTCGATCACCCAGGCGATCTGCTGCGGTGAGAGTTCACCCCGATCGCGCTTGGTCCGGATGATGTCGACGGTGTCGAAAGCCTCACTCATGGCGCCCAGTCTGGCCCATCGCGTCGCACGCTGCGGCGATTCGCGCGGCGAGGGCCGCGTCGACGGTGCCTCGACGTCCCTGATCGAGAGCCTTGGCGACGTCGCTGCGCAACTTGTCGACGGCCGACCGCGAGGCCCGGTCGCCCGCCGACGAGACCGCGAGCGACTGGCGGACCTGATCCACTGCCAGGCTCAGGCGGGTCAGCACCTGCCCCACCCGTTGTTGGTTGTCCCCGTCGCGCGCCTCGACCAGGTCTCGCCCAGCTTGCGCGATCTGCATCCGACCCAGAGTCACTGCGGGATCCATCGACGCGGTGCCGAAGGCCGGTGGCAGCACCGGAGGCGTGACGGCGTATGGCGAGAGGGCCGGTTGCCCCGAGGGTGCCGGCAGCGCGGGCCGCCCGGCAGACCCCATGGCGGCTGGAGTGCCGCTCTGTCTGGGGCTGCCAGGGTAAGTGGGGACGTCGATCCGCGGCATGCCCTTGCCCACCTGCGGCGGCACCGGACGGCCCTGCGTCGGAGGGCCCTGCGGCGGCAGGCTGGTCGGGGGGCGGGCCGTGCTCATCGGGTCAATGGCTTCCCCGGGCCGGGGACGGGGCTGCCTCAGCCTTGCCGACCTGCCGAAGATCACGTAGAAGATGAACCCCATCATGAGCAGCGGCGCGATAGAGCCGAGGCCGCGGCCGCCGACCTGAAGCAGGAAGTAGATGCCGGCCACCCACACCCACCACGGCAACTGGGGCAGGTTGCGCTTCATCGTGAACCTCCGTTGCATCGTCGTCGAGCGTGGTGTGACATCCTGTGCCGCGTGCTCATCGCTGACATCATGGCTCTTATTGTCCCTCCTGTGACGCAACTGCTGCGCCGCGCGCAGTCCGGAGATGGGACGCTCCAGCCGCAGCCGATGTTCCCGACCATCATCGCAATCCGCAACGACAGAGTGGTCGCCGCGGTCTCCTCACCCCGCATGGCCGCCACCCTGAGCTGCGCCCAGACGTTGGCCGTGGGGTTGGACACGCAAGCCCTGGTGCTGGCGGCGGAGGCAGGCATCTCCGGGTCACGTGCGCTGGCCTACTCCGTGATGACACGGGAACGTCAGGCTAAGTTCGTCCTGCAGCAGGTGCACGATGAGGGCGCGGACGTGCAGTTTTCCACACCGATCGATGGCGGTGAACCACCGGACCCGACGATCTTCACAGCCCTGGCGCAGGCCGTCGGCCAGCCACCGATGGACGTCACTACCGTGCTCCGCAAGGACAAAGGCGGCACCTTCGGCGACCGGGCCTTCCTGACGCCAGAGCACGGTCGCGTCGTGGTCGACGCCGGGACCATCAAGACACTGCAGGAACGGGTCGACCAGATCGGCGGTCAAGCGCTCTATGTGGCGCGCAGCCCAGAGGCGGCCAAACTCGCGCTCGAGGCCGGCCTGCCCCGTCGATGCCTGCTCGGAGACTGACCCGCGCCGAGCATCAGGACCCGGCAGTAGCGAGGTCCTGCGGCCCGAAAGCCTGGGGTAGGACCTCGTCCATCGCGAGCACGCCGGTCGGAGTCTGCAGCAAGCAGGAAGCGCCGCCGTGCTCCCAGAGGAGCTGGCGGCAGCGACCGCAGGGCATGATCGTGGCGCCCCGCCCATCAACGCACCACACCGCGACGAGACGGCCTCCGCCACCGGCGACGAGGTCGGAGACCATGCCGCACTCGGCGCACAGCGTCACCCCGTAGGCAGCGTTCTCCACGTTGCAGCCGCGCACCACGCGGCCGTCGTCGACGAGGCCGGCCACTCC
Organism: Ornithinimicrobium sp.; assembly: GCF_030537745.1. GTDB lineage: Bacteria > Actinomycetota > Actinomycetes > Actinomycetales > Dermatophilaceae > Ornithinicoccus. The sequence goes on from NZ_JAUNVI010000004.1 coordinate 19,017, forward strand.
GACGGGATAGTGCGAGTAGGGCGCATAGGCCCTCTCCATCACCTCCACGGCGGCAGCACGCAGCCCGTCCCAGTCGATCTCGCGATCCTCCACGACATACCTCAACTCTTCAGTGTCAGCGGGCACCTGGGCCCTTCAAGCAGGATCGGGGACGACTCAGCCCTTGGTGTAGGGGATGCCCTCCGCAGCCGGTGGGCGCACCCGCCCGACGAACCCGGCGACCGCGAAGATCGTGATGATGTAGGGCAGCATCAGCAACAGTTCCGAGGGGACCCCGCTGCCGATCGTCGACAGCACATTGCCGAGGTTCTTGGAGAAGCCGAACAGCAGCGCGGCGGCGACGGCGCCCCAGGGGTTCCACTTGCCCAGGATCATCGCCGCCAGCGCGATGAAGCCGTTGCCGGCAGACATCTCTCGACCGAACGCCAACCCGGAGCCGACGGTGAAGAAGGCACCGCCCAGTCCGGCGACAGCACCACCGAGGATGGTGTTCCAGACTCGGCGCACGTTGACCTTGATGCCCACCGTGTCGGCTGCCTTGGGGTGCTCGCCCACCGCGCGGGTGCGTAGGCCCCAGCGGCTTCGGAAGAGCATGAACTGGAGCAGGAAGATCATCGCGAACATCATGTAGACCAGGATTGTCTGGTTGAAGAGCACCGGGCCTAGGACCGGGATCTCCGCCAAGACCGGGATCCGCAGCTTGGGCAGTGGCACGCGGGAGTTCCACACCGCCTTGTTGTCGGACAGCACGGTGGAGAAGAGGAACCCGGTCAACCCGATGATCAAGGTGTTGAGCACGACGCCGGTGATGATCTGGTTGACCCGGTAGGTCACCGAGAACCACGCCAGGACCGCGCCGACGGCAGCCCCCGCGATCGGGGCCGCCAGCAGGCCCGCATAGGCGTTGCCGGTCGCGGACGCGACGACCGCGGCGGCGAACGCCCCGAAGAGCAGCTGACCCTCGATCGCGATGTTGATGATGCCCGAGCGTTCGCAGATCACGCCGGACAGCGAGCCGAACACCAGGGGCACGGACAGCGCCAGTGCCCCAGCCAGCAGCGAGACCATCGGGATCACCGAGGTCCTGCCCGCACCGGCGTAGGTGAGGAAGCCGACGACGAAGCCGACGCCGACGAGGATGTGCAGCCAGGCGGGCGGGTTGATCCGCTGCCGGACCAGCAGGAAGCCCCATACGGCGGCCGCCGCGATGAGGACGGTGAGCAGCACCGCCGTCATCAGCGAGGGAACCGGGAGGTTCGGGATGGTGAACCACTCGGACCGGGAGCTGAACTGGAACGTCGTCTTGGCATCCGCGGGGATCCCTCGCAGCAGGGCGAGCAAGATCAGGGCGGAGAGCACGTAGACGATCGGCGTCTTGAAACTGACCTTGGGGCGTGCCAGCGCGGGCTCGGCAGCTCCCGTGGGCGTCGACGGGGTCCTCCTCTGGGTGTCGACCGGCGTGCTCATGCGGTCACCTCCGTCGTGGTGGGGCGTGCAGGTCGCCGCTTGCGGGGTCGGGCGCCAGGGGCAGGCAGCCGGAAGACGGACCGGACCAACGGCGGGGCCGCGATCAGCAGCACGATTAGGGACTGGACGACGAGCACGATGTCGATCGGGGTCTGCGTCAAGGACTGCATCAGGAAGCCGCCTGCCTTGAGCGCCCCGAACAGGAGTCCGGCAAAGAACGTGCCCCACGGCTTGGACCGCCCCAGGAGCGCGACCGTGATCGCGTCGAAGCCGTAGGAGGCAGCGACACCGGCCGTGAGCGAACGTTCGGTGCCCAACACCTGACCCGTGGCCGCCAGACCCGCCAGGGCACCGGCCAGGGTCATGGTGATGATCGTGATCCTGCCGACGGACATGCCGGCCGTGCGGGAAGCTGCCGGGTTGGCGCCGGTGGCACGGATCTCGAAGCCGATCGTCGACCTCTCCAGGAGCCACCACACGAAGATGGTCGCCAGGATCGCGACGACGAATCCCCAGTGCAGCCGGAAGCCGTTGTCGGGCAGGAGCCACTGCGGGATCAGCTTCGGATACATCGCGTCGGCACCGACCTGTGGGCTGCGTTGACCGGTCCGGCCCGGATTAAACGACGCGGTCTTCAGGACGTAGCTGATGAGATAGAGCGCGATGTAGTTGAGCATGATCGTGGTGATGACCTCGTTGGCGCCGAACTGCGCCTTGAGCCAACCAGCCATGCCACCCCAGATGGCGCCACCGATCAAGCCTCCCAGGATCGCCACCAGCAGGTGGACGACCGGAGGCAGATCGAACGCAAACCCGAGCCAGGCCGCGACGATCGCCCCGACGATGAGCTGGCCCTGGGCGCCGATGTTGAACAGTCCGGCGCGGAAGCCGACCGCGATGCCGAGGCCGGCCAGGATCAGGGGGACCGCGAAGACCATCGACTCGGTCAGCGGCTTGATCATCCCGGCGAAGGTGGTGGCCCGCCAGTCGAAGACCGATCCCCGGAACATCGCGACGTAGGCGTCGCTCATCGCCGTCCACGCGGCGCCGAAGGTGTCCAGGGGACGAGAGAAGAAGTAGCCGGAAGCAGCTCGAGTTTCCTCGTTGGCGAAGGCGATCAGCAGCCCACCAAGGAAGAGGGCCAGCACGATGGCCAGCACTGACATCAGGGCGCTGCCGGACAAGATCTGGTGCAGGACCGAGGGCCGCTCCTCGTCGCGGTGCGTGGGTCCGCCAGGAGTCGGCTCAACACCAACCTGTCCCGGCGGTGCGGCGACGACGGCTTGCTCGTTGCCCGCGTCGGACCCGCTCGGCTGGCTGATGGGGTCGGGCTGTCCAGTCACGGCGCCTCCTCCGGAGTCGTCGGGGCAGTCGGGGCGGGGGGAGCGGACAGCTCAGGTCCGGATAACTGCCCCGGTGGCTGCAAGGTATGGCGATCTGCTGGCTCGTCCTGCTCGGTGGGTCCGTGGTGCTGCAGGGCATCGGGGATGCCGTCCCCGTCGAGGTCGGCCTGACCCAAGATCGAGACGTGCTCGGCAGCTTGGGCCCTGGCCTCTTCCATGGGCACTCCGGCCATCATCAGACCGAGCATGTCCCGCGACACGCCTCCAGCCTCCTGCGCGGCATCGACGATGCCGACGATGCGTCCGCGATACATGACCGCGATGCGGTCGGCGAGGTTGAGCACCTCGTCGAGCTCGGTGGACACGATGAGCACAGGGGTGCCGTGGTCACGTTCGGTGACCATCCGTTTGTGCACAAACTCGATCGAGCCCACGTCGAGACCGCGGGTGGGCTGAGAGGCCACCAGCAGTTTGAGCGGACGGGACATTTCCCGCGCGAGGACCACTTTCTGGGCGTTGCCGCCGGAGAGCGTCGAGAGGGGGTCGCTGACGGAGGTGTAGCGGACGTCGAACTCCTCCGTGCGCATCTCGGCGTTGGCCAGGACGCGCGCAGGGCTCATCGAGATGCCACGGGCGAACGGCTCCGTGTCGTAGAGGTCGAGGACGAGGTTTTCCGCGATGCTGAAGCTGGCGATCACGCCGTCCGTGGAGCGGTCCTCAGGGACGAACCCGATCCCGGAGCGCAGCCGCTCCTTGACGCCCTTGCTCAAAAGGTCCTGGCCGTCGAGCAGTAGGCGTCCGGCGTCAGCCTCCTCCAGGCCGAGGATGACTTCAGCAAGCTCGGTCTGGCCGTTGCCCTGCACCCCAGCGATGCACATGATCTCGCCTGCGCGGACCTGAAAAGAGATGTCGTCGACCAGGAGTGCGCCGTTGGGAGCGATGACCGTGAGCCCCTCGACCTCCAGGACCGCCGCTCCAGGGCTGGCCACCGTCTTCTCGACCGAGAGATTGACCGAACGGCCGACCATGAGGGAGGCGAGCTCGGTCTCCGTCGACGTGGGGCTGGCCTCGCCCACCACCTTGCCGCGGCGGATGACGGTGATGCGGTCGGCGATGGCACGCACCTCCCGGAGCTTGTGCGTGATGAAGACGATGGAGGTGCCCGCCTCCTTGAGCTCCCCCATGATGCCGATCAGTTCGTCAGTCTCCTGCGGCGTGAGCACCGCGGTGGGCTCGTCCAGGATGAGGACCTTGGCGTCACGGGACAGCGCCTTGATGATCTCGACGCGCTGTTGCACGCCGACGGGTAGATCCTCGATCAGGGTGTCCGGGTCGACGTGAAAACTGAACCGCTCAGAGATCTCCCGGACCCGCTCCCGGGCCTCGTCCAGCTTCAGGGAGCCACCGAGCCCGGTCGGCTCGTAACCGAGAGCGACCGACTCCGCGACCGTGAAGACGGGCACGAGCATGAAGTGCTGGTGCACCATACCGATGCCAGCCGCGACAGCGTCGCCAGGACCCTTGAAGGTCACCGGCTCGTCGTCCAGGAGGATCTGGCCGTCGTCGGGGTCATAGAGGCCGTAGAGCACGTTCATCAGCGTGCTCTTGCCGGCGCCGTTCTCTCCGAGCAGCGCGTGGATCTCCCCCGGCTCGACCACGAGGTCGATGTGGTCGTTCGCCACGAGCGGGCCAAACACCTTGGTAATGCCGCGTAGTTCCAGCTTCATTGCTTGGTGCCTTCAGTCGTCAGGACGGGTCACGGGGGTCAGGGTGGGGACAGCCTAGCGGCCCGACCCACAAGGGTCAGGCCGCTAGGACGGTGGGTCGTCAGCCCGGTAGATCAGCGCGAGGTGGGAGCGTTCGGCGTCTCGATCTTGAGGTCGCCGGAGATGATCTGCTGCTTGTATTCCTCGATCTTGTCCTTCAACTCCTGCGACACGTCACCGTCGAAGTCGTGGAACGGCGCCAGGCTGACACCGTCGTTCTCCAAGGTGCCGACGTAGGGCTCATTGGTGAAGCCGCCCTCGAGGGTGTCGGAGATGGTGCCTTCGACGGCCTCGCCGATCTTCTTCACCACGGAGGTCAGCATCAGGTCCTTGTACTCGACGGCGGTCTCGTAGCCGTCAGAGTCGACCCAGATGAGGCGGACGCCGTCGGCGCCAGCAGCGGCGGAGGCAGCACCCAGGCCGACCGGGCCGGCGACGGGCATGACGATGTCAGCGCCCTGGGCGATGAACTGCTCCGTCAGGGTCTTGCCCTGTGACTGGTTCTCGAAGTCGCCGGAGAAGGCGCCCTCCTGCTTGTCCTTGTCCCAGCCCAGGAGCTTGACGTCGGAGCTGTTGTCTTCGTTGTACTTCTTGATGCCGTCGGCAAAGCCGTCCATGAAGATTGCGACCGAGGGGATCTGCAGACCGCCGAAGGTGGCGACCGTGCCGGACTCGCTCATCCCGGCAGCGAGATAGCCAGCCAGGAACGACGCCTCGGCGGTGTTGAAGAGGATCGGCTTGGCGTTGTCGATCTGGATGGGCGCGAAGGTCTCGTCGGAGAAGGCGGAGTCGACCAGCGCGAAGTTGCTGTCGGGGTTGTCGTTGGCTGCCTTCTCGATGGCGTCCTCCAGGAGGAAGCCGACCCCGATCGTCAGGTTGCAGCCCTGGCTCACCATGTTGTCCACGTTCGTGGCGTAGTCAGTGTCGGCCTGCGACTCGACCTCGACGGTCTCGATGCCGAGGTCCGCCTTGGCGGCGTCCATGCCCTCCTTGCCGGACTGGTTGAAGGACTGGTCATCGAAACCACCGGAGTCAGAGACCATGCAGGCCTTGAAGTCAGCAGCCGCGTCCGCGGGCGCGGAGGATGCGCTTGCGCCGGCATCGGAAGACGCGGTGGCGCCAGCGTCGGCCGACGGGCTGGCGGCCGTGTCCGCGGGGGGCGCCTGGCCGCAACCGGCCAGGGCGAGGGAAGCGGCCGCACCAAGGGCCGCAAGCATGTGAACCCGACGCACGGGAACTCCTTTGTTTATGGGGGATTGCATAGGAATCGTAGCCCGGCTCTCGCCCGGTCACACGTCCGCGGCGTGCCTGTCACCAAAAGGTAACGAAGTCGTGACCTAGGGCGACCACTTCAGCCTCAGGCGTCACACTTTCGGCGAGCGGAGACCGCCGACCATCAGGAGAGGCCGTCGGGGCCCAACGAGGTGAACACGCTGCCCGCCAGCACCTTGGCCGCGATCGTCACCGCCGCGTCGTCGACGACGAGATCACCCTGGTGCAGCTCGTAGGTCGGACCCCCCGGGGTCCGAGTGCCCAGCCGACCCATCGCGCCGGGCACCTGGGTGAGGTACCAGCCGAGGTCCTCACCCCCCATGGACTGCTTGGTGGGCACGACCGCGCTCGCTCCTAGCATCGTCATCACGGCCTTCGACATCGCCACGACCGAGGCGTTGTCGTTGTCGACCGGAGGCACACCCTTGATGTAGCGCACGGTCGCCTGCACGCCGTAGGGCGCCACGACGGCCTGCACCACCTCTTCGATGAGGGCCCCGGTGGTGTCCCACGTCTCCGAGTCGAGCATCCGCAGCGTCCCGATGCACTCACCGTGCGTGGGGATGATGTTGGGTGCCGAGCCGGCCCGGACCACACCCCATACCAGGGCGGTCCCCGAACGAGGGTCGAGGCGACGGGAGAGCACGGCCGGCACCTCGGTGACCACCTTACCGAGGGCATAGGTGAGGTCCTGGGTCAGGTGCGGCCGCGAGGTGTGCCCGCCCCGGCCGGTCAACGTGACGTGCACCGAGTCCGAGGCTGCGGTGATCGCGCCCACGCGCAGCCCGATCGTGCCGACATCGATCGAGGGGTCGCAGTGCAGGGCCAGCAGCCGGTCGACGCCGTGCATCCCCCCTTGGTCCATCACCGCGTGCGCGCCGCCCGGGATCGTCTCCTCAGCGGGCTGGAAGATCAGCCGCACCCCGATTCCGCGGGAGATGAGCTCATCTTCCAGTGTCTTGAGGACCAGGCCTGCCCCGAGGACGCCGATGGTGTGGATGTCGTGTCCGCAGGCGTGGGTCACCCCCGGGGTGCGGGAGGCAAACGGCAGGCCGGTGACCTCCTCCAGCGGGAGGGCGTCCAGGTCGCTGCGCAGCGCGATCCGGATCCGAGGCTCGGGTGCGCCTAGATCGACGATCGCTCCGGACCCGGGCAGGGTCGACACCTGCAGGCCGGCCTCGCCGAGCACGTCGGAGATCAAGGACGTGGTGCGCAACTCATGCCAGGACAGCTCCGGGTGGGCGTGCAGGTCGTGTCGCAACGCGATGAGGTCGTGCGCGCGGGCGTCCACCTCCTGCGCAACGCGGTGGAGCAGGCTCGGCCCGGTTGGGGAGATCGGGGCACGCGCCGCAGGCTTGAGCTGGCCGGGGGTCTCGGTGGTCACGTCACATCACTGGTATCAGGGCGGGAGGGGATTACTTGAGAGTACCCCTTAGAAAGTCTCCCTCGGCACGTACTTGCCCCATACCTCCCGCAGCGCGTCAGCCACCTCACCACCGGTCGCCCGGGCCGCCAGCGCGTCCTTGATGGGGTAAAGGACGTTGTCGGAGCCCAAGGCCGCGACCCGCACCTCGTCCAGATGGCGCTGCACGGAGCCATCGTCGCGCTCGGCGCGCAGCCGCTCCAGCCGCTCCGTCTGCGCCTGCTCGAGAGCGGGGTCGACGCGGAGCGGCTCATAGTGCTCCTCGTCGTCGATCGTGTATGCGTTCTGGCCGACGATGACGCGCTCGCCGGAGTCGATCTGCAGCGCGTTCTCGTAGGCGGACTGCTCGATCTCCCCCTTCTGGAAGCCCTGCTCGATGGCGGCCACCGCTCCCCCGCGGTCATCGACCGCCTGGATCAGTGCCAGCACCGCTTCCTCGAGGTCGTCGGTCATCGACTCCACGACATACGAACCGGCGAACGGGTCGACGGTCTTGGTGACGTCGGTCTCGTAGGCGAGGACCTGCTGGGTCCGCAGCGCCAGTCGGGCCGCCTTGGCCGACGGCAACGCGAGGGCTTCGTCGAAGGAGTTGGTATGCAGTGACTGCGTCCCTCCGAGCACTGCGCCCAGCCCTTGCAACGCCACCCGGACCAGGTTGATCTCCGGCTGCTGGGCGGTCAGCTGCACACCCGCGGTCTGGGTGTGGAAGCGCAGCATCATCGACTTGGGATTCTGCGCGCCGAACTCCTCCTTCATGATCCGCGCCCAGATCCGACGTGCCGCACGGAACTTGGCGACCTCCTCCAGCAGCGTCGTGCGGGCCACGAAGAAGAAGGACAGTCGCGGGGCGAAGTCGTCCACCTGCAGACCCGCGTCGATCGCCGCCTGGACGTAGGCCTTGGCGTTGGACAGGGTGAACGCGATCTCCTGCACGGGCGTGGCACCGGCCTCGGCCATGTGGTAGCCAGAGATGGAGATGGTGTTCCACCGCGGGATCTCGGCCTGGCAGTAGGCGAAGATGTTGGAGATCAGCCGCAGCGACTCCGCCGGCGGGTAGATGTAGGTGCCCCGGGCGATGTACTCCTTGAGCACGTCGTTCTGGATGGTGCCGGTGAGCTTGGTGGCGGGGATGCCGTTGCCCTCGGCGACCAGCTGATACATGAGCAGGAGCACCGCGGCGGGGGCATTGATCGTCATCGAGGTGGAGACCTCGTCCAGCGGGAGTCCGTCGAAGAGCAGCCGCATGTCCTCGACCGAGTCGATCGCCACGCCGACCTTGCCGACCTCACCGCTGGCCAGCGTGTGATCGGAGTCGTAACCCATCTGGGTCGGCAGGTCGAAGGCGACGGACAGGCCCCCGGTGCCGTTGGCCACCAGCTCGCGGTAGCGGGCGTTGGACTCCGCGGCGGTGCCGAAGCCGGCGTACTGGCGCATCGTCCAGGGCCGCCCCGTGTACATCGTCGGGTAGGGCCCGCGGGTGAAGGGGAAGGATCCCGGCTCCCCCAATGCGGTGGCCGGCTCAAAGCCGGACTGATCCTGCGGCCCGTAAACCGACTTGATGGGCAGCCCCGACTCGGTCGTCACCTCTGACATGTCTCCCAGCCTACTGGTGGGCCGGCGAGCGCTCCGACATCAGGCGGTGGCCTCGACCGCATCGGCCACCAGAGTCGGGCCCGCGTAGATCAAGCCGGAGTAAAGCTGGACGAGGCTGGCGCCGGCATCGACGAGGGCCCGCGCGTCCGCGCCCGTCATGACGCCGCCGACGCCTACCACGGGCAGGGTCGTCCGGTTCGCGACGTAGGCGACGACCTCCCGGGCCCGTTGGGTGAGCGGGGCACCGCTGAGGCCGCCCGCCTCGGACTCCGCCCGCGTGCGCTCCGAGGGTGCGACCGACTCACGGGACAGGGTCGTGTTCGTCGCGATGACACCACCGACCCCTGCCTCGAGCGCGACCTCGAGGGCCTCCTCGAGCGCGGGATCGCTCAGGTCCGGAGCGAGCTTGACCAGGACGGGGACCTGCCCCGCGGCACGGACCACCGCAGAGAGCAGCTCGCGCAGCGGTCCGGCGTCCTGCAGCGAACGCAGACCTGGGGTGTTGGGGCTGGAGACGTTGACCGCGAGATAGTCGGCCAGCCCTGCCAGCGCGGTCACCGACTCCAGGTAGTCCGCCACCGCCTCCTCGACGGGGGTCGCCTTGTTCTTACCGATGCTCACGCCGACCGGGATCCGGACCAGACCTGCCTCCCGCGCGTCTCGCAGCCGGTGAGCCAAGGCATGCACGCCCCGGTTGTTGAAGCCCATCCTGTTGATCACGGCGTGGGAGTGTGGCAGCCGCACGAGCCTGGGTCGCGGATTGCCGGGCTGCGACCGCGGGGTGACGGTGCCGAGCTCGACGTGCCCGAAACCCAACGACCCCCAGGTCGCGACGCCGCGACCGTCCTTGTCCATGCCCGCGGCCAGCCCTATCCGGTGCGGGAAGCTCAGTCCAAGCAGCTCGATCGGCCCACTCATCGCGGCGTGCGCCGGCCCCACGGCATACCCCGCGAGCACGGTGAGCGCTCGCAGCGGCGCGGTGCGCCCGAGCAGGTCCGCCGCCACGACCGTGCCGTGGTGCGCCGTCTCGGCGTCAAGTCGCCACAGGAGCGGCTTGCCCAACTGGGTGTATGCGGTGGCTCCCGCGTCGCGGGCCAGTCGCCTGATGGGGAGGGCTCGGGACGCCATGGCGACCACCCTACGGCTCGGCGCGTGCCTAGACTTGCCGACATGCCTACTCCCGAGCCGGTCGAGGATGACGTCGCCGACTTCACTGCCGTCATCCCGGCCGGGGGGATGGGGACGCGACTGTGGCCACTCAGCCGGGCCTCCTCCCCCAAGTTCCTGCAGGACCTGACCGGGACTGGCCAATCCTTGCTCCAGGCGACGAGCGAGCGGCTGGCCACGCTCGTGGGAGATCGGATCATCGTCGTGACGGGTGCGCGGCACGAAGACTCCGTGCGAAGGCAGTTGCCCCAGCTGAGCGCCGACAACTTCCTGGTCGAGCCGGCGCCACGGGACTCCATGCCCGCGATCGGGCTGGCCGCCGCCGTGCTCGAGCGACGTGACCCGGAGGCGGTGCTGGGCTCCTTCGCCGCCGACCACCTCATCAGTGACCTGGACGTCTTCGGCGACTGCGTGCGACAGGCCGTCGTCGCGGCGAGGCAGGGCTCGCTGGTGACGCTCGGCATCACCCCGACCTATCCCTCCACCGCGTTCGGCTATATCAAGGTCGGCGACCCCCGGCGCGTGCCCGGGGCCCCGGGCCTGCGCCATGTCGACGCCTTCGTGGAGAAGCCGGACGCAGCACGCGCCACCACCTACCTCGACTCCGGGCAGTACTTGTGGAACGCCGGGATGTTCATCGTGAAGGCGACCGTGCTCCTTGATCTCCTCGCCACCCAGCACCCGAAGATGGTGCAGGTGCTCCGCGCGATCGCTGCCGCGCCCGAGCGCCTCTCCGAGCTGTGGGGGTCACTGGCCAAGATCTCCATCGACCATGCCGTCGCCGAGCCCGCGGCAGCCGCGGGCTTCCTCGTCGTGGTGCCGGCGTCCTTCGCCTGGGACGACGTCGGCGACTTCGCCTCCCTCAGCACGATCCTGTCCGAGTCCGCCGAACAACCGGGGCTGCGCATCCTCGGCGACCCCGCCCTCGTCGTCAACCGGGGCGCCACCGGCGTGGTCGCCGCAGGAAGCGGGCGGACCGTGGTCACGCTCGGGGTCCGCGACATCGTGGTGATCGACACCCCCGACGCCCTGCTCGTGACCACCCGTGAGCACTGCCAGGACGTCAAGCAGGTCGTGGAGACGCTGCAGAGCGTCGGGCGGGAGGACCTGACCTGAGTCGTCATACCCCAGACCTCCTTGGCCCCACCCGCCGTCTGCGGGACGGTCTTGGCCATCCGCTCCTCACCCGACGTTCAGTCGATCACTCCCCTGCGATCACCGGCCCGTCCGCTGCCGTGGAGAGACTCGAGCATGTGCGGGTCGTCATCGTCACCGAGTCATTCCTCCCGGCGCTCAATGGCGTCACGACCAGCGTCTGCAAGGTGCTGGAATGCCTGCGAGACCTTGGTCACGACGCGCTCGTGATCGCGCCGGGCACCAGCCCGTGGAGCCCCACGATGACGCCGGAGCACTACGCCGGCTACCCCGTGCACAGCGTGACCAGCGTCCCGGTCCGACAGTTCCGGGTCGGGCTGCCCTCCTATGAGATCGAGACGGTGCTGCACCGGTTCCGCCCTGACGTCATGCACGTCGCTTCGCCGTTCGTGCTCGGGGTGCGCGGACTGACGGCGGCGAGGGCGCTCGCGATCCCATCCGTGGCGATCTATCAGACCGATATGCCTTCCTACATCAAGCAGCACATGGGCCCGGCCGGCGACCTGACGGCCCGCGCGGCCTGGCGCTGGATCCGGCGGATCCACCAGCAGGCCGACCTGACGCTGGCGCCGTCCCAGGCAGCCCTGGCAGATCTGGCCGCTCACGACGTGCCTCGGATCGGGCTATGGGGACGCGGCGTGGACTCCGACCTCTTCACCCCCGACCGACGCGCCGACCCGGAGACTCGCGCCCTGCGCGCGCGGCTTGCACCCAACGGCGAGACGCTGCTCGGGTATGTCGGACGGTTGGCTCCGGAGAAGGAGCTGCACCGGCTCTCCGAACTGGCCAGGATGCCGGGGACGCGCCTGGTGTTGGTGGGTGAGGGGCCGAGTCGGGAAATGCTCGAGGCACAGTTGCCGGGCGCCGCCTTCTTGGGGCGGCGCGAGGGACTGCAGCTCGCACAGGCCTATGGGGTGTTCGACCTTTTCGTGCACACCGGGACCCGCGAGACGTTCGGTCAGACCTTGCAGGAAGCGGCCGCGGCTGGTCTGCCGGTCGTCGCGCCCGCGCGTGGAGGTCCGCTCGACATCGTGGCGGTGAATATCACCGGGGACCTCTTCGACCCGGACGTGCCCGGCGACCTGGCGGCCACGGTGCGTCCACTGGCGGCCACCACGGAAGCAGCGGCCCAGCGCCGTCACGCGATGGGGCTCGCCGGTCGGGAGAGGGTCAAGGCCCGGTCATGGCCCGCCCTGGTCGATCAGCTCATCGACCATTACTCGATGGCGATCGCGGCCTTCTCCGAGTCGGTGGCCTGAGAGCGGGTCCATCAGGCCCCGACTGCACGGCCCTCACGCCTGGAGCACAAACTCCTCGACAACCTGCCACACGCCGTCGCCGCCGTGCAGGTAGAGCCGGAAGCTGGTTGCCGGGAACCGGCAGGTGAAGGCCGCGAGGTCGGAAAACGCCCCATCCAGCATGGCCGCCGGCTCGTCATGCAGCAGCGTCACGTGGGGGTGGTAGGGAAAGAGCAGATCACGGTGGACCGGTCCGTTGCGGATCGCCTGCTCTAACCGTTCGCAGCTGCTCACCCCCTGGGCGAGCTGGATGAAGACCACGTCAGAAAGGGGCCGAAAGGTCCCCGTGCCGCGCAACTGCACGGTAAACGCGCTGTGGCCGGCCGCGACCGAGGCCAGGTGCCGGCGCAAAGGACACACCTGCTCGGGCTCCACTGGCGTGGGCGGTAGCAAAGTGATGTGGGTGGGGATGTTGCGGGCCCGCTCCTCCCCATAACCCATCCGCGTCTTGTGCAGAAAGCTCCCCCACGGCTCGGGGACCGGGATCGCCACCCCGACCACCGGGGTGGCGCGAGAGGGAGCGGCGAAAGTCACGCGGGCCAGCCTACCTGTGCCATCGCTGCGGTGGCCTCCCTTGGGCGGGGAGCGGCTACCCCACCCAGAAAGGAGTCACAGATCGGGCCTCGCCACATGTGCGGCAAGGCCCGATCTGGTCAAGCAAGGATCTAGTTGTGCGGGATCTTGAAAACCTGGCCGGGGTAGATCAGGTCCGGGTTGTCCAGGTTGTTCAGCTTGGCCATCTCACGCCAGTCCACCCCGTGGCGGGCGGCGATGCCGGAGAGGGTGTCCCCGGAGACCACCGTCACGGTGCGGTGCTCGTCGGCCTTTTTCGCTGCGGCCTCCTTCTTGGCGGCGGCTTCCTTCTTCTCCGGGGCTTCCTTCTTCTCCGCAGCCTCGCGCTCGGCCTTGGCGGTCTTCTCGGCGGCGTCCTCCTGGGCCTTCGCCTTCTTCTCCGCAGCCTCGGCGTCTGCCTTTACGGCGTCCTCCTTGGCCTTGGCGGCATCCTCGACGGTGGTGCTATCGGACGGGTCCGCAGCCTTGCGCGCGGCCTCTTCCGCCTTACGCGCAGCTTCGTCGGCGCGCTGCTGCGCGTCGGCAGCGACCTTGTCCGCCTTCTCGCGAGCCTGCGTGGCAGCGGTCGCAGCGTCGGACTTGGCCTCGGCAGCATCCTTGGCGGCCTTGGTGGCGCGCTCCTTGTCGGATGTGGTGAGCGCATCCTTGACCTTGTCAAAGAAACCCATCGGCAAATCTCCTTCTGGCCGGCGCGGACGGGGTGAGTCCACCCTCGGGTGTCCGAGCCTGGTCCTAGGAGACGTTAACCCGGCTCAGCGGTATCGGCTACTCGGCGGCCCCGCGTCCCCGAGACGAAGACGCGCCGGTGCAGTGCTAGCGTCGGACGCAGCGGCCCCTGCGTCAGTGGAACACACGCGGACCGTCCAGCCCGCACCTCCCACCGAAGGGACCCCCGTTGTGAACACCCCCGTCAAGGTCGCTGTCACCGGCGCGGCCGGCCAGATCGGTTACAGCCTCCTCTTCCGGATCGCCTCCGGGGCTCTCCTGGGCAAGGACACCCCCATCGAGCTGCGGCTGCTGGAGATCACCCCCGCCCTCAAGGCCCTCGAGGGTGTGGTCATGGAACTGGACGACTGCGCCTTCCCCACGCTGGCGAACGTCCAGATCGGCGATGACCCCAACATCATGTTCGACGGCGTCAACATCGCCCTGCTCGTCGGGGCCCGCCCCCGCGGCAAAGGCATGGAGCGCAGCGATCTGCTCGCAGCCAACGGCGCGATCTTCACCGCACAGGGGCGTGCTCTCAACGACCACGCAGCCGACGACGTCCGCATCTCCGTGACCGGCAACCCCGCCAACACCAATGCCCTCATCGCCATGAGCAACGCCCCGGACATCCCCTCCGAACGCTTCGTCGCTCTCACCCGGCTCGACCACAACAGGGCGATCGCCCAGCTTGCCGCCAAGGTCGGGGCACCAGTCAGCGACATCTCGCACATGACGATCTGGGGCAACCACTCGGCGACGCAGTACCCCGACCTCTTCCACGCCCAGGTGCGCGGCCAGAATGCCGTCGAGGTCATCAGTGACCAGGACTGGATCGAGAACACCTTCATCCCCACCGTCGCCAAGCGTGGCGCCGCGATCATCGAAGCACGAGGTTCGTCCTCGGCAGCCTCCGCCGCGTCCGCGACCATCGACCACACCCGCGACTGGCTGACTGGCTCGCCCGAGGGCGACTGGGTCTCCATGGCGGTCAGCTCCGACGGTTCCTACGGCGTGCCCGAAGGCTTGATCAGCTCCTTCCCGGTGACGACCACCGACGGCGGCAACTGGCAGATCGTCCAGGGTCTGGAGATCGACGATTTCTCACGCGGCAAGATCGACGCCACGGTCGCCGAGCTGGAGGACGAGCGCACGGCAGTCACCGAGCTCGGCCTGATCAGCTGACCTAATCGACAACCGCCCTCTCGATGGTCGAGAGGGCGGTCAGGCGCCCAGACGCAGACTGCTGGCCAGCACCGCGATGGCCAGTCCGAGCAGGGTCAGGGTGAGGACGTCAAAAGCCTTGCCCCTCACCCGCAGACCGCCGGCACGCCGCTCGGGCAGCACCGCTCGAAGCAGCGCCAGCACGCCCATGGTGACACCGACGGCATAGCCGAAGAACCGCAGGTTCTCGGCCATCAACAGAACGGTGGCCATCATGAGCCCGGCCACGCCGACCCACCAGGGACCCAGCGGTTGCCAGGGGCGCGCAGCCGCACGTTCGGCATCGGCATCGGATGCCCCAGCACGGGAGGCGCCGCCCTCACCGGACAGGGGATCGGTCACGCGCCACGGGCCGCGGACAGGCCCGCCTCCCGTTCTGCAGCCTCGACGACGTTGGCCAGGAGCATGGCGCGCGTCATGGGGCCGACGCCGCCCGGGTTGGGCGAGATCCAGCCGGCCACCTCGGCGACGTCCGGGTGGACGTCGCCAGCGATCTTGCCGTCCCGGCGCGCCACCCCGACATCGAGCACGGCGGCACCTGGCTTGACCATGTCGGGCGTGATCAGATCGGGGACACCGGCGGCCGCGATCACGACATCGGCCCGGCGGGTAGCGGCCGCCAGGTCGCGAGTCCCGGTGTGGCACATGGTGACCGTCGCGTTCTCGCTGCGTCGGGTCAGGATCAGACCGAGCGGCCGTCCCACCGTCAGGCCGCGACCAACGACCACCACCTCCGCCCCGGCCAGCGGCACGCCATATCTGCGCAGCAGCTCGACCGCCCCTACCGGCGTGCACGGCAGCGGCGCCGGCTCCCCCATCACCAGGCACCCCAGGTTGAAGGGGTGCAGGCCGTCGACGTCCTTGCGCGGGTCGACGCGAGAGAGGATGGCGAACTCGTCCAGGCCCGTGGGTTGCTGCACCAGGTAGGCCGTGCACGCCGAGTCGGCGTTGAGGGCATCGACGAGCGCCAGCACCTCCTCGAGGGTGGCGTCAGTGGGCAGGTCGTGACGGAAACTGGTGATCCCAATCTCGGCGCAGTCCTTGTGCTTGGCACCCACATACCAGGTGCTGGCGGGGTTGTCGCCGACGAGCACAGTGGCCAGTCCGGGCACGATCCCACGCTCCGCCAGGACCGCGAGCCGCGCCCGCAGCTCGTCCTTGATCGTGGCCAGGACGACCCGTCCGTCCAGGATCGTGGCGCTCATCGCTGCGTTCCTTCCAGGCTGATATCGACCATGAGCTCTCCGGCGAGCTCTTCCAGCGCGCTGCGCAGAGAGTCCAGCTCGGTGTCGGCGGACGGGTGCACGGTGGCGGACACCTCGAAGAGCTGCCCGCCAGCCATCGGCGCTGAGGTGGTGCGGCTGTCCAGTTCGCCGATGCTGACCTCGTGGTCGGCGAGCACCGTGCTGATCTCCCGGATGATCCCGGGCCGGTCGTTGCCGACCAGCTCCAAGTGCAGCGGCGCGAGGGCGACCCCAGCCTTGGGCTCGGCGACCTCGTGGACCGTCGTGTCCAGCACTCCTTCGAGCGGCTCGAGCGCCGCCGTCAGTGCTGCGACGTTGCTCTGCGGGACGTCGACCAGGACGATGCCAGCGAATTTGCCGGCGAGTTCGGTCAGCTGGCTGCGCCCCCAACCGCCTCCGTGTTCGGCGATGACGTCGGCCAGCGCACTGACCAGTCCAGCTCGATCGTCACCGATGACAGTCAGCACAAGGGTAGCCATGTCGACGACTCTAGCGAGGACGTCAGTGGGCGAAGTGGCGGGTGCCGGTGGAGTACAGCGAGATCCCGGCCGCCACCGCCGCCGCCACGACCTCCTCGTCGCGGATCGACCCCCCGGGGGCCACGACGGCGCGCACGCCCGCGTCAAGCAGCACCTGCAGACCGTCGGCGAAGGGGAAGAAGGCGTCCGAGGCGGCCACGGAGCCCTTGGCGCGCTCCCCTGCCCGGCTGACCGCCAGGTGGCACGAGTCGACCCTGTTGACCTGCCCCATACCGATCCCGACGCTGGCGCCGTCGTGCGCGAGCAGGATCGCATTGGACTTGGTCGCGCGGACCGCCCGCCAGGCGAACTGCAGGTCTGCCAACGTCGCTTCGTCCACGGGCGCTCCGGCGACCAGACGCCACCGCGCGGCGGCGTCCCCGCCCCCCTCCACCTCGGCGTCGACCGCATCGGTAGCCTGCATCAGCATCCCGCCGGAGATCTCGCGCTTCTCTACGCCGCCCCGCAGGGGCGACGCGGCCTTGAGCAACCGGAGGTTCTTCTTGCTGCGGAGGAGCTCAAGCGCATCGTCGTCGAAGCCGGGGGCGATGACGACCTCGGTGAAAATGTCCTTGACCTGCTCGGCCATGGCGAGGGTGACCGACATATTGGTCGCGATGATCCCGCCGAAGGCCGAGACCGGGTCACAGGCGTGCGCCTTGCGGTGGGCCTGCGCGATGTCGGCACCGACCGCGATCCCGCACGGGTTGGCGTGCTTGATGACCGCCACCGTCGGCTGGTCACCGTGGTCGTGCGCGGCGCGTCGAGCCGCGTCGGCGTCGACGTAGTTGTTGAAGGACATCTCTTTGCCGCCGAGCTGTTCGGCCTGGGCCAGACCCGGGGTCGGCGCAGCACCCTCGGTGTAAAGAGCGGCGCGCTGGTGGGGGTTCTCGCCGTAGCGCAGGACCGCAGCCTTGTCCCAGGTGGCGCCGACCCACGCCGGGAAGGTGGTCCCGTCTCCGGTGTCGCTGACGACCTCGCCGAACCAGGAGGCGACCTGCACGTCATAGCTCGCGGTGTGCACGAACGCCTCCGCGGCCAACTGCTGCCGCTGTGCGAGCGTGAACCCGCCGGACTGGAGCGCCTGAAGGATCTGCGGGTATGCCGTGGGGCTGGTCACCACGGCGACGCTGCGGTGGTTCTTTGCCGCGGCGCGCACCATGCTCGGTCCGCCGATGTCGATCTGCTCGATCACGTCGTCCTGCGCCGCCCCCGACCTCACGGTCTGCACGAACGGATAGAGGTTGCACACGACGAGGTCGAAGCCCTCGATCTGCAGCTCGGCAAGCTGGCGGAGGTGGTCCGGGTTGGTGGTGTCGGCGAGCAGTCCGGCGTGGACCCTCGGGTGGAGGGTCTTGACGCGTCCGTCGAGGCACTCCGGAAAGCCGGTGAGCTCCTCAACCCGCGTGACGGGCAGGCCGAGCCCTTCGATCAGGGCAGCGGAGCCGCCAGTGGAGACGATCGAGACTCCGGCCTCATGGAGGCTGCGGGCCAGGTCGGGCAGTCCGGTCTTGTCATAGACGGAGACGAGGGCACGGTGCAGCGGGCGGCGCTGCTGGGCGGCGGGGGGCGTGGTCACGAGGTGCTCCTGGGGTGCGGGACGGCGGAGTGGGCACCCAGGCGGTCGATACCCACGAACCTCACTTCCCGGTGGTGACCCACCCGCGCCAGTCGTGTGCCCCCAGTCTACGAGGGCAGGGTGGCACTACCATCGGGGCATGACCTCCCGGCACGCTCGGCACTGGGACCAGGTGGCCTCTCGGTATGAGGAGATGTCGGCGGGATTCGAGCGTCGTCTCCTGGCATCCAGCCGTCCGTGGGTGACCAGCCGTGCCCACGGGCGGGTGCTGGAGGTGGGGGTGGGCACCGGACTCAATTTCCCTTATTACGCGCCCAACACCGAGCTCACCGGGATTGAACGCAGCCCATCCATGCTCATCGAGGCACACGCCAAGGCGTCCCGGCTGGGGATGGACGTGACGCTGCAGGAAGGCGACGCCGGCCTCCTGCCCTTCGAGGACGCCTCCTTCGACAGCGTGCTGAGCACTTTCGTGCTGTGTTGCGTTCCTGATGA
Organism: Ornithinimicrobium sp.; assembly: GCF_030537745.1. Taxonomy (GTDB): domain Bacteria; phylum Actinomycetota; class Actinomycetes; order Actinomycetales; family Dermatophilaceae; genus Ornithinicoccus. Next base: position 37,839 of record NZ_JAUNVI010000004.1, read on the forward strand.
GGAGCGTGCACTGCGCGAGATGGTCAGGGTGCTGGCACCGGGCGGATCGTTGCTCCTGGCCGACCACGTCGCTTCGGACCGGTGGTGGCTGCGCGGTGCTCAGCGGCTCGTGGACGTGGTGACCGTCCCGCTGCAGGGCGAGCACCTCGGGCGCCGCCCGCTGCCGATCGTCCACGAGCTGGGCCTCGAGGTGCTCGAGACCACCCGAACCACCCTGGGGGCCATGGAGCGCATCCACGCCAGAGCCACCGGCTGAGCTAGACGCTGCAGTCCGGTCGGACCGTGGGAAGCCACGCCACCAGAAGCTCGCGCTCGGCTACCTTGATGCGCTCGTGGAGAGTTTGCTGCGTGTCACCGTCTAAGACGTCGACGGCCCGTTGGGCCAGGATGGTGCCGGTGTCGACGCCGGCGTCCACCTCGTGGAGCGTGCATCCGGTCACCTTCACGCCGTGGGCGAGTGCGTCGCGGACGCCGTGCGTGCCGGGGAAGCTGGGCAGCAGTGCCGGATGCGTGTTGATCACCCGGTGCGCCGCCAGCACCCTCGGCCCCAGGATTTTCATGAAGCCGGCCGAGAGAACCAGGTCCGGGTGGTGCTCATCCAGGGCGGCGCTCAGGGCCAGGTCCCAGGAAGCGCGGTCCGGGTGGTCGGCCAGGGACACCACGAAAGTGGGGATCTCCCTTCCCCGCGCCCGGTCCAGCCCCGCGATCTCGTCCCGGTCGGCACCGACGGCGACGACCTCGACGCCATATCCAGGCTCATCGCTCGCGTCGAGCACCGCCTGCAGCAGCGTGCCGGAGCCCGAGACGAGGACCACCACCCGGAGGCGGGGTCGGCCTCCCCCGCCGTCAGTCTTGTTGTCCACGCAGCATGGCCCGTCGACCGCCGAATCCGACCCGGGCGCCGGTCAGGTGCAGGACGCTGACGGTCAGGAGCGCTCCTGCGCCGACCTCGAGGCTGAGCAGGCTGGCCATCAGCCACGGGTTGACGCCGATGGTGCCGAGCAGGCCGGGAGTGAGCCCTCCGGTCGCCAGCCAGCCCAGCAGCAGTGCGGCCAGGCCGACGACGAGTGTCGCAAACAACGCCACCTTTGCCTTGGTCCACCAGTTGGACAGGCGGGAGGTGGATCGGACTGCCTGATAGCCCAGCCAGCATCCCGCCAGCACCGGGATCAAGGCCAGTCCGAACAGTCCGGGCGGCATGGCGCCGGGCTCGGGCAGGGCACCGAGGACGGGCAAGAGCGGCAGGTCTCCAGCGGTCGACCCGGTCCAGCCGATGTGCACGGTGCCGACGCTCAGTCCGGCGCCGGTCAACCAGGACAGCGCCCAGACGAGGTAGTTGGGCAGCGCGAGGAGTTGGGTGCCGGTCAGGACGGTGGTGCCGACGATGCCGGCGTCGAGGGTGGCGTAGAGGCTCAGCACGCGTTCGCCGCGGATGAGGAGCAGGCCGAAGACGAGCAGGAAGCAGGCGACACTCAGACCGACCAGCACGTGGAGTGCGGCGGGGATCCCCCGGCTGACGAGGACTGGCGTGTGCGCCTTGGCCCACCGCAACCCGGCGTCCACCGCGGGGTGCTGGTCCTTGCGGTGCAGCGCCCACCAGACCAGCACGATGCCGACCGAGGGCACCAGGACCGCACCGGGGACAAGGCTGACCAGTCGGACCGGCGCCAGGCCGAAACTGGCGGTGTGCGCGAGGAGCAGCCCGGCGAGGAGATAGCCGACCACGAAGGCGGACGCAGCCTGGCCACCCAGGGCGTGCCACGCAGAGCGCCACCCTCCGATGATCGGCACCCGGGCCACGAGGTCGTCCCGGTTGACCACTACCTGGCTCGCGGCATACCAGCAGATCCCCACCATCAGCGCCGTCAGCAGCAGGGGTGCGAGCACCACATCGGCACCGGGCACCTGGACCTGGGCGCGGTGCGCCAGTGCCCAGAGGTCGATAGCGGCGCCGATCGACTGCCAGAAGGAGGCGGTGCTGCGCTCCTCGGCGAGCCACGTGATCACGGTTGGCACCGCGATGGCGAGCGTCCCGAGCAGGACGCACACGGCTCCGGCGAACGCCGCGGTCGCCAACTTGAGGAGCCGACCCAGGCTCACTCCCGGGTCACGGGTCGAGGGAGCCTGGGCGCGATCCGCGCCCTCGGTGGTGTCAGGTCGTTGCAGCACAGTCATGGCTTTTCTATCCTCAGACGTCTCGCGGGCCCGCGCACGGAGGCGCGCCGGGAAGCAACGGGTCGGGCCGAGCCGCACGCACTGTCAGGACCAGACTCGCCTCACCTCACCCCGGACGTCGAAGGGCGGCAACCCGCTCTGGGTTGCCGCCCTTGGAGAAAGAAACTCAGGCCATCCCAGCGATGATCTCCTTCATCAGGGCAGCGGTCTGGGACGGCGTCTTGCCGACCTTGACGCCGGCGGCCTCCAGGGCCTCCTTCTTGGCTTGCGCGGTGCCCGAGGACCCGGACACGATGGCGCCCGCATGGCCCATCGTCTTGCCCTCCGGTGCGGTGAAGCCCGCGACATAGCCGACGACCGGCTTGGTGACGTGCTCCTTGATGTAGGCCGCAGCCCTTTCCTCCGCATCGCCACCGATTTCGCCGATCATCACGATCGCGTCCGTCTCGGGGTCCTCCTGGAAGGCCCGGAGACAGTCGATGTGAGTGGTGCCGATGATCGGGTCACCGCCGATGCCCACTGCGGTGGAGAAGCCGATCTCACGCAGTTCGTGCATCATCTGGTAGGTCAGGGTGCCCGACTTGGACACGAGCCCGACCCGACCGGCCCCGGCGATGGTGGCCGGGATGATGCCGACGTTGGACTGCCCGGGGCTGATCACGCCTGGGCAGTTCGGACCGATGATCGCGGTGGTGCCCTTGCTCTGGGCGTAGGCGAAGAACTCGGCGGTGTCTTGCACCGGCACCCCCTCGGTGATGACGATGACCAGCGGCATACCGGCATCCACCGCCTCCACGACCGCGTCCTTGGTGAAGGCCGGTGGGACGAAAACCACGGAGACGTCAGCGCCGGTGGCCTCCATCGCATCGGCGACGGTGCCGAAGACGGGGATCGCGGCTCCGTCCTCGAAGTCGACGGTGGTGCCCGCCTTGCGGGGGTTGACGCCGCCGACGATCGTGGTGCCGGCGCGGAGCATGAACTGGCTGTGCTTCATCCCCTCCGAGCCGGTCATGCCCTGCACGATGACCTTGGAGTCAGATGTCAAAAATATCGCCATGGTGGTCTCTTGGTTCCTTAGCTAGGTCGGGTCGGTCAGTTGGCGGCGGCGAGCTCGGCGGCCTTGCGGGCGGCGCCATCCATGGTGGCCTCAACGGTCACCAGGGGGTGCGCTGCCTCGGCGAGGATCCGGCGGCCTTCCTCGACGTTGTTGCCGTCGAGGCGGACGACGAGCGGCTTGGACGCGCTGTCACCGAGGATCTGCAGTGCCGAGACGATGCCGTTGGCGACCTCTTCGCAGGCCGTGATGCCCCCGAACACGTTGACGAAGACAGACTTGACCTGCTCATCCCCCAGGATGACGTCGAGGCCGTTGGCCATCACCTCCGCGGAGGCACCGCCACCGATGTCAAGGAAGTTAGCTGGGGAGGCCTGCCCCCCGGTGAAGTCCTCGCCGGCGTAGGCGACGACGTCGAGGGTGGACATGACGAGGCCAGCCCCGTTGCCGATGATGCCGACGTTGCCGTCGAGCTTGACGTAGTTGAGGCCGAGTTCCTTGGCCTTGGCCTCCAGCGGGTCGGCGGAGGACTCGTCCTCCAGCGCCGCATGGTCAGGGTGCCGGAAGTCTGCGTTGGCGTCCAGGGTCACCTTGCCGTCCAGCGCCAGGATCGTGCCGTCCTCGGTCTTGACCAGCGGGTTGACCTCGACCAGGGTCGCGTCCTCACCCTTGTAGACGTCCCACAGGCTGATGAGCGTTGGGGTGATGGCGGTGACCTGCTCGGGGTCGAAGCCAGCCTCGGTGAGGATCTGCTCAGCCTTCGCCTCGTCGATGCCGGTGTTGGCGTCAACCGCGACCTTGGCCAGCGCGTCGGGTTGCTCGACGGCGAGGGTCTCGATGTCCATGCCACCCTCCTTGCTGCACATCGCCAGCAGGGAGCGGTTGGCCCGGTCGAGCAGCAAAGAGAAGTAGTACTCCTCCGCGATGCGCGCGCCCTGGGCGATCATCACGGCGCCGACGGTGTGGCCCTTGATGTCCAGCCCCAGGATCTGCTCGGCAGCCTCGACAGCCTCGGCCGGAGACTTGGCCAGCTTCACGCCACCGGCCTTGCCGCGACCACCGACCTTGACCTGCGCTTTGACGACGACGACGCCGCCGCTGTCGGCGCCGATGCGCTCGGCAGCCGGGCCGGCGTCCGCAGCCTCGGTGACGACCTCGGCCGCCAGGACCGGGACGCCGTGCGCCTCGAAGAGGTCACGTGCTTGGTACTCGAACAGATCCACAGGTCAGTTTCCCATCGTGATTGTGAGGGTGGTGAAGGGGGACTCGATATGCCGTGAGCTCATCATCTGATGCGGCGACGAGGCGATGAGTCAGCCGCCGGGGATTAACTGGCGGACGCCGGCTCATCGGGGGCGCCCAGGTGCTCTCGCACCCAGGTGGTGATGTCACTGGTGGAGGCGCCAGGGGTGAACACCGCAGAGACGCCCATCTCGCGCAGCGCCGTGACGTCGTCGTCGGGGATGATCCCGCCTCCGAAGACCACGATGTCGCTGGCGTCCTGCTCCTTGAGCAGTTCCAGGACCCGTCTGAACAACGTCAGGTGAGCACCGGAGAGGACCGACAGGCCCACGGCGTCTGCGTCCTCGGCGATGGCTGCGGCCACGATCTGCTCGGGAGTCTGGTGCAGCCCGGTGTAGATCACTTCGACTCCGGCGTCCCGGAGGGCGCGTGCGACGACCTTGGCGCCGCGGTCGTGCCCGTCGAGACCAGGTTTGGCCACGACCACGCGCAGCGGTGATGAGGTCATGGACCGCAGGATATCGCAGCGATGACGCGTGGTGCGGTGGGCCCGGTCAATGTTCAGAGCTTGACGAGCGGTGCCACGCGCACGAGGAGTCGTTTGACGCCCACCTCGCCACCGAAGTCGACGTGGGCCATCGTGTGCCGACCGGTCCCCTCCACCCGGACGACCGTGCCCATCCCGAAGGTGTCGTGACTGACCCGGTCCCCGGCCGACAGCCGCTCCAGAGCACCCTCTTCCTCCGACGACCGCTCGCGCCTGGGTGCGCTGCCGCGCGGGTTGAGTCGCACCGCCTCGGGCCGTTCGGCGTAGCCACCAGCGCGCCGTTGGCCATACCCTCCGGACCAGCCAAAGCCCTCCGCCGCCGAAGGTCGCCCACCGAAGCTGGAGCGGTCGGCATCGGTGCGCTCCCAGGTGACCAACTCCTCGGGGATCTCGTCGAGGAAGCGCGAGGCGGGAAAGAACATCGGCGCACCGAAGGCGGCCCGGCTCCCGGCGCGGGAAAGGTGCAGCTCCTCGCGCGCTCTGGTGATGCCGACGTAGGCCAACCGGCGCTCCTCCTCGAGCTCGTCGGGGTCGTCCAGGCTGCGCGAGTGGGGGAAGGTGCCGTCCTCCAGCCCGGTGAGGAAGACGACGGGGAACTCCAGGCCCTTGGCAGTGTGCAGGGTCATCAGGGTCACCACGCCCCTGGACTCCTGCTCGGCGTCGTCGGGGATCTGATCAGCGTCCGCGACGAGCGACACCTGCTCGAGGAAGTCGACGAGCCCACCCTCGGGGTAGTTCTCGTCGAACTCGTGGGCGACGGCAGCCAGCTCGGCGAGATTTTCGACCCGCGTCTCGTCCTGGGGGTCGCTGGAGGCGCGGAGCTCGGCGAGATAGCCGGTGCGCTCCACGATGGCCTCGACCAGGTCGGCCACGCCCGCCTCCGCATCCCCGGCGACCGCGCCCAGACCTTCCAGGAGGGAGGTGAAGCCGCGGATCGCGACGGCCGAGCGGGTCGCGATGGCGGGGGCGTCCTGCGCGCGGCCCAGGGCCGCGACAAAGGGGATGCGTTCGCGCTCGGCCAGCGCCTGCACCGCACCGACCGCCCGGTCACCGATACCGCGCTTGGGCGTGTTGAGGATGCGTCGCAGGTTGACGTCGTCGGCCGGGTTGGCGATCACGCGCAGGTAGGCCAGGACGTCCTTGATCTCCCGGCGCTCATAGAACCGGGTGCCGCCGACCACTTTGTAGGGCAGCCCCGTGCGGACCAGCACCTCCTCCAGCGCGCGGCTCTGGGCGTTGGTCCGGTAGAAGACGGCGACGTCACCCGGGCGGACTCCCCGCTGGTCAGCCAGCTCGTCGATCCGGCGGGCCACGAAGGAGGCTTCATCATGCTCGTTGTCAGCGACGTAACCGACGATCGCAGCCCCCTGCCCGGCATCGGTCCACAACCGCTTCTCGCGCCGGCGCGGGTTGCGGGCGATGACGGCGTTGGCGGCGGTGAGGATGGTCGAGGTGGAGCGGTAGTTCTGCTCGAGCAGGATCGTGCGTGCCTGTGGATAGTCCTGCTCGAACTCCACAATGTTGCGGATCGTGGCGCCCCGGAAGGCGTAGATGGACTGGTCCGCGTCGCCGACGACGCACAGCTCGGCCGGCGGGAGCGGGTGGTCTGCGCCGTCGACGATGTCGCCTTCGTGGCCGACCAGCTCGCGGATCAGGGAGTACTGCGCGTGGTTGGTGTCCTGGTACTCATCCACCATGATGTGCCGGAAGCGGCGGCGATAGTGCTCGCGCACGGCCGGGAACGCCTGGAGCAGGTGGACCGTGATGCTGATGATGTCGTCGAAGTCGAGCGCGTTGGCCGCCCGCAGCCGACGTTGGTAAAGCGTGTAAGCCTCCGCGACCTTCTGCTCGTAGGGGTTGTTGCCGACGCCGGAGGCAAACGTCTCCTCATCGATCAGGTCGTTCTTGGCATTGGACACCTTGGCGCAGAAGGCTCGTGCCGGATAGCGCTTGGGGTCCAGATCGAGATCACGGATAACCATGCCCATCAGACGTTGGCTGTCGGCTGCGTCATAGATGGAGAAGCTCGACTTCAGGCCCACCGTCTGGGCCTCCCTGCGCAGGATCCGCACGCAGGCGGAGTGGAAGGTGGACACCCACATCACCTTGGCTCGCGGACCGACCAGTGCCGCCACCCTCTCGCGCATCTCGGCGGCGGCTTTGTTGGTGAAGGTGATCGCCAGGATCTGTCCGGGATGGACGTGACGCTCGGCGAGCAGATAGGCGATGCGATGGGTCAACACCCGCGTCTTGCCCGACCCCGCACCGGCCACGATGAGCAGGGGCGACCCCGCGTGGATGACCGCCTCGCGCTGTGGCTCGTTGAGCCCCGCGAGCAACTCCTCGACGGTCCGACCGTCCCCGATGCGCGCGACCGGCCCTGCGCCACCGCCTGCCCGGGCGGACGCAGCAGCGCCCTCGACCGCCCACGCGGGCACGCCGCGCTCGTCGACCTCGTCCGGCTGGCCGCTCGCAGCAGGCGCCGACATCGAGGGCAACGGGAGGTCAAAGTTGAGGTGGTCGAAGAGGCTGCTCATCCTCTCCTCATTCTAGGCGCGCCCACCGACGACGCTGCCCCGGCTTGGCAGCATCCCCGCTTAGGCTGTCCACGTGACCTTCCCACCGGCCAGCACCCCTCTGCTCCCGTGACCTCGGGCGCCAACGACTACCTCGACCCCGCCACCATGGCCCTCCTGGTGGGCGGCATGGTCACCGCGCTGGTCGCGCTCGTCGCAGGCCTCAACGGCCGGGCGCCCGGTCGGATCACCGTGGGTCTCATGGCCCTGCTGCAGGCCGGAGCGTTGGCCTACGCCGCGATCTACCTCCTTCGCCAGGTCCGCGGCGAATCGCCCGTGGGTCCGCTGTGGGAGTTGTGGGCCTATCTGCTCACCATTCTCGTCCTGCCTGCGCTGTCGCTGATCTGGGCGCGGGAGGAGCCGTCGCGGTGGAGCACCTTCGTGCTCGCGGTCGCGGCCTTCACCACTGCCGTGATGGCGGCCCGCTGCGCCCAGATCTGGCATGGGGTAGGAATGCTCCCGTGAGGCTTCCGGCGGCTGATGGGGGGGACCGTCGTCATGGCCCCGGCCGGGTCATCCTCACGATCTACCTGATCTTCGTGATCGGCACCGTTTCCCGATCCGCCGCCCAGATCCTGACGCACTTCGAGGTCGCGCCCCTCGCCTACATCCTGTCTGCGTTCGCCGCCGCCGTGTATGTGGTGGCGCTCGTCTCCTTGTCGCTGTCCGGCCGCCGGGCCTGGTGGGTGAGCGTGGTCGCGCTCTCCGTCGAGCTGGCTGGCGTGCTGGCCATCGGGACCTGGAGCTATGCCAGGCCAGAGGTGTTCCCGGACCAGACCGTCTGGAGCCACTACGGCCAGGGCTATCTGTTCATCCCCGTGCTGCTGCCGGTCTGGGGCCTGTGGTGGCTGCTCTCCGAGCGGGGCGCCCGCGCGTCAGCGTGCACCGCGGCCAGGCGTGGCTCCGCGGCGGGGACGCTCGGCGAGCAACGATGACCGGCGCCGGACCAACGCGCAGGGCGGCGCACACCAGAGCGACGGTGGTGGCGCTCAATGCGCATCCCGACGACGAGGCGCTGCTCTCCGGTGGGACGCTCGCCGGGCTCGCCAGCCGTGGGCACCGCGTCGTCCTGGTCACCGCCACCGACGGTGGTGCCGGCTGGGCCGCACGGGACATGATGGCGTCCGGACGCCTCGGACAGGTGCGGCTGGCCGAGCTGCGCACCAGCGCCGCGGCCCTCGGCGCCGCCGACGTCATACCTCTGGGGTATGCCGATTCTGGCCATCTGGGCGAGGTGCCCCCCGACCCTCCGGGACAGCGACGTCTGGTGCGGGTGCCGGTCGAGGAGATCGCGGACCGCGTCGCCGCCATCGTGCGCAGCGAACGCGCCGACCTCCTGCTCGGCTATGACCACAACGGCGGCTACCACCATCGCGACCACATCCACATCCACCACGTCGCCCGCGCGGTGGCGCTGCAGACCGGCGTCCGTCTCCTGGAGGCGACGGTCCCGCGGGAGCCCATCGTGAACGTCCTGCGGATCGTCGAGCGGTTCCGGACCCTGCCTAACAACTTCGCAGCCAAGGACTGGACGGACGCCTTCTCCCCAATGGCACAGATCACGCACCGCATCGATGTCCGCCCCTTCTTGGGCGCCAAACGGACCGCCATGCAGGCACACGTCTCCCAGGCCGCGGGCACCTTCCCCCGGACCATGAGCACCCTGCTCGCGCTGCCGAAGCCGGTCTACCGTCTGGTCTTCAGCTTCGAGCACTTCCTCGACCCACAGCTGGCGCCCCGGGCTGCTGGGCTGCGCGGTCGGCGAGAACTGATCCGGGACGTGCTGACGTGAGCCAAGGGATGGAGACTGCCCAGCCGACCCTGCGCCACCTGGGGTGGAAGGACGTCCTCAGCTCGGTGCTCGGGCTCGCCATCGTCATCGGCCTGATCGCGTGGGGTATGCCGCACCTGCTGGAGACTTCGTGGAAGGACATCTGGGCCCAGCTGTCCAGGGTCCGGCCCAGCACCGCCGTCGCCATGGGTGCCCTCCTGCTCGCGGGCTGGTTCTGCTACACGTGGGTGCTCATCGGGTCACTGCCCGGGTTGCGCCACTTCAAGGCTCTCCAGACCAACGCCGTCAGTGCGGTCGTGTCCAATGTGCTCCCGTTGGGCGCTGCGGTGGGGATCGCGCTGACCTGGACGATGTGGCGCACCTGGGGTTTCGGCAAGCGCGCCATCTCGACCTCCATCCTGGTGACCGGCATCTGGAACGTCCTGGCCCGCGTCACCCTGCCGGTGATCGGCTGCCTGGTGCTCGTCGCGGGACCGATCGAGGCCCCCCGGGTGGTCGTCATCGGAGCCGGCGTCGCCGGCACGGTGGGCGCGGCGGTCGTCGTGGTCTGCGCGCTGATGATCTTCTCCGACAGGGTCGCCGCCTGGGTCTCGCGGGCCCTGCACGCAGTGCTCTCGCCCTTCAGCCGCCGGGTCCGGGAGGGGCAGGGTATCGACCACCTCGTCACCGACCAGCGTCGCCGCGTCGAGGAGGTGGTCCGCGCCGGATGGCTGCCGATGACGCTCGGCATGAGCGGGCAGTTCCTCCTTCTCTTCGGTCTCTACTGGTTGGCGGCCCGGGTGGTCGGGCTCGATGTGCCGATGGCCGAGCTGATCTGTGCCTACGCCTTCCGTCAGCTGCTGACGGTGATCGCCATCACCCCCGGTGGTCTGGGCGTGACCGAGGTGGGCACGGCCGGGCTGCTGATCCTCTTCGGCGGCAGTGCCGGTGCGGCGTCGGCAACGGCCCTGCTCTACGCGATCTACGCGCACCTGCTGGTCGTGCCCTTCGGGGTCGCGGCCCTGGGCGCGTGGTGGGTGCGGACAGGCCGAGTGGCCCTCGCCTCCGGACAGCTCTCACCACCGGGCAGCGACCCGGACGCCGAGGGCGAACCCGCACGATGACTGCCTAGCCCAGCAGTCGGCGGACCTGCAGTTCGTGCGCCTGGCGCGCGAAGTCGTCGTCGATCTGACCGGGCGTCCAGTCTCCGGTCGCCCTCCGCGCCGCGATCTGGATCAGCCCGTCGGCCAGCGCCGGGTTGGTCGGCAGCACCGGTCCGTGCAGGTAGGTCCCCACCACATTGCCCGCCCGGGCCCCCTCGGTGCCGTCCTTGCCGTTGTTGCCCTGCCCGTGCCGGACAGTGCCGAACGCTGACTGCGACTGCCCCAGCACCGTAGATCCAGAGTGGTTCTCATAACCCACTACCTGACCAAAGGCGGTGTCGAGCACGACCGGCCCGATCATTCTCGTGGCGTTGCCCTGCGTCGTCACGTCGAGGATGCCCAGGCCGGGCAGGCGCGCACCCTCGGTGGTGATGAAGGTCTGCCCGAACAACTGGTACATCCCACAGACCATCAGCATCGGGACACCGTCGGCGGCGAGCTCACGAAGGCGTCCGGCCTGGGCAGTGAGGTCGTCCTGGACGCGCAGCTGACCACTGTCCTGCCCACCTCCACCCAGCACCAGGTCGACGCGTTCCGGCCAGGCTGCACCGGGATGATGGTCGTGGACGACCGGACGATAGCCGTGCCAGCGCAAGCGCGCGGCGATGCACCTGGTGTTGCCGAGATCGCCGTAGATGCTCATCTCACGGGGGTAGAGGTGGACGAGGTGCACCTCGCCCTTGTCCGCGGGCACGTCGGCCAGCGCCGTCACCGCCTCGGGCAGCACGGTCATGCTTCTGCGTCCTCTCCGAAGCGAGCGAGGTGGAAGCGGTCCGCCAGTCGCCGTCGTAGGTGCATCATCGCGGTGTAGGTGCAAAAGATCCGGGTCGGCTCCCCCGCGTTCGTCAGCAGGAAACGATCGAGGGCCGCGTCCAGGTCGGACTCCACCTCAGCCACCTCGACTCCGTCGTAGCGCAACCGCAGGGCCATGTCATAGCCGCGGACGCCACTGGTCACGTCGACGCCACGCTCGCGTAGCGAGGTGAACGAGACGTCGTAGAGCCAGGACACGTCACGGCCGTCGGCGTAGTCGTCGTTGACCGCGATCATGGTCGCGACCGGCTCGGCGCCGTAGGTGCCCAGGGCAACGGTGAATCCGGCAGGGTTCTTGACGAGGACCAGCTCCAGCGGCGCCCCGTCGGCGTCGATCACCTCACCGCGACCGAAGGGCGGGTTGACCGCCGCCAGCGCAGCGGCCGCGACCGCTGGCTGGAAGTCTGCCCCGAGCAGGTGCCGGGCGCTCGTCGTGGCTGCCGTGGCGTTGATCATGGCCGCGAGCCCGCGTTGGCGCAGGGTCATCGGACCGACGTCGGCGCCGTCGCCAAACCGGACCGTGAAGGAGCCGCCATCGTCGCCGGGGAGCAGCAAGCCATCCTGCTCGGACAGGCAAGGCCTGGCGCCGACCTCCTCGAAGCGGACGTCGGCCTCCTGCAGCTCTGGCAGGCGGTCCGCGATGCGAGGGTCCACCCCAAACCAGCCGACGCGGACGTCGGCCCCGACCTCGTCGCGGATCCGGGAGATATAGGTGTCGTCCGCGTTGAGCACGACCCCGCTCGTCGTCTGCGCAGCCAACTGGGCGAGCAGCCGCGCCGTCTGATCGATCTCAGCAAACCGGTCAAGCTGGTCGCGGGCCACGTTGAGCAAAAGGGCGTGCGTCGGCGGCACCTGCGCCGCGAAGTGCAGGGCGTGCGCCTCGTCCAACTCGACGACGGCGATATCGGCCCGCACCGTGCCAGCCAGGCTCACGTCGCCGAGCAGCGAGGAGAGCACTCCTCGGGTGAAGTTGGAGCCGGTCGGGTTGGTGAAGACGCGCAAGCCGTGCGCACGCAGCAGCGCGACGAGCATCTTGGTGGTGGTCGTCTTGCCATTGGTGCCGGACACGACAACTACCCCTAGGGGCAGGTTGCCGAGGGTATGACGAAGGACGCCGGGGTCGATCTTTTCGCAGACCAGCCCCGGCAGCGCCGAGCCGCCGCCTCGGAGCCGGGACACGACGCGGGTGACCTTCCCCGCGGCCAGCGCAACGATAGTCCGCGGACGGATCGGCATACCGGTCAGCCTCACTCCCACTCGATGGTGCCCGGCGGCTTGCTGGTGACGTCGAGGACAACGCGGTTGACATCCTCGACCTCGTTGGTGATCCGGGAAGAGATCGCAGCGAGCACGTCAAAGGGGATGCGGGTCCAGTCCGCCGTCATCGCGTCCTCGGAAGACACCGGTCGCAGCACGATCGGGTGACCGTAGGTGCGGCCGTCGCCCTGCACCCCGACCGAACGCACGTCGGCGAGCAGCACGACCGGGCATTGCCAGATCCCCCGGTCCAGGCCAGCCGCCGTCAGCTCCTCGCGCACGATGGAGTCGGCCTGACGCAGGGTCGTCAACCTTTCGGCGGTGACCTCACCGACGATCCGGATCGCCAGCCCTGGGCCCGGGAAGGGTTGGCGCCAGACGATCGTCTCGGGCACGCCGAGCTCCAGCCCGACCTGGCGGACCTCGTCCTTGAAGAGCATCCGCAGTGGCTCGATCAGCTTGAACTGCAGGTCGTCGGGAAGGCCACCGACGTTGTGATGGCTCTTGATGTTGGCCGTGCCCGCGCCGCCACCCGATTCGACCACGTCGGGATAGAGGGTCCCCTGGACCAGCCATTTGACTGGGTGCTCATCCTCGCCGGCGGCCCCGGGACCAGAGCTGTGCTCCCGAACGATGTCGCGGGCGGCCTGCTCGAAGACCCGGATGAACTCGCGGCCGATGGCCTTGCGCTTGGTCTCCGGATCGGTCACCCCGGCCAGCGCGGCGAGGAAACGCTCGCGCGCGTCGACGACGACCAGGTCGACCCCGGTCGCCGTGACGAAGTCCTTCTCCACCTGCTCGGCTTCCCCCTCGCGGAGCAGCCCGTGGTCGACGAAGACACAGGTCAGCTGGCTACCGACGGCCCGCTGCACCAGAGCAGCAGCAACCGAGGAGTCGACGCCGCCGGACAAGCCGCAGATGACGCGGTCCGCTCCGACGGTGGCCTTGACCTCTTGGACCAGCTGCTCAGCCACGTTGCCGCTGGTCCAGGTCGGCTCGATGCCAGCGCCGTGACGCAGGAAGTTCGCCAGGACCGCCGCCCCGTGCTCGGAGTGCAGCACCTCCGGATGCCACTGCACGCCGTAGAGGCGTCGCTCGTCGTCCTCGAAGGCAGCCACCTGGGCACCGGGCGTGCTGGCCGTGACCCTGCACCCGAGGGGCGCGGCGTCGACGGCGTCGCCGTGCGACATCCAGACCACCTGCTCGGAGGGTTGGCCGGCGAAAAGGGTGCTGTGCTCCGGCTGCACGGACGCAGTGGTCTGGCCATACTCGCGCTGACCGGTCCGGGCGACCTGCCCCCCCAGGACGCGCGCCATCGCCTGGAAGCCGTAGCAGATGCCCAGGACGGGCACACCCGAGGTGACCAGGGCCTCCTGCAGCGCCGGCGCCTGCTCCGCATAGACGGACGCTGGACCTCCGGAGAGGATGATGGCGGCCGGATCCTTGGCCAGCATCTGCGCGGCGGGCATCGTGTGCGGCACGACCTCGCTGTAGACCTCCGCCTCTCGGACCCGGCGGGCGATGAGCTGGGCGTACTGCGCGCCGAAGTCGACGACGAGCACCGGTCCGGTGCCAGGGGCAGAGGTGAGGAGCCGCGAAGTCACGCGGTCACCTTACCGGCGTCGTTGATGGACGCGATCTGGGCCTTGGCCTGCGTGGCGATCTTGTGCTCGACCCAGAACGAGAGCAAGGGCACGCAGCCCGCGAGCATGACCAGCACCATCTTGCCCATCCCCCACCGCAGCTCGAAGCCGAGGAGCGCGGTGGCGATCAGGTAGACCATGAAGACCCACCCGTGCGGCGACGGCCACCACGCGAGGGCGTGGTTGTCGAAGCCGTAGCGCAGCACCATGTGCGTGACCAGCAGGAGTAGCCCGACCCCGACGACGAAGGCCATGGTGCGGAAGAAGGTGAGCTTGGCGCGGGGGGTCATGCGGGATCTCCTGAGGTCGTGCTGGTGAGTGCGGCGGGGCGGGCGGCCTCGTGCAAAAAGCGGAAATACATGTAGATGGCGAAGAGAGCGAAGACGAACCACTGCAGGGCATAGCCCACGTTGCGCAGGTTGACGCCGCCCTCGCCGAAGACCGGCGGGGGGACGCGCACGATGGCTTCCCCGCTCACCCTCGGTTCTTCGTCGGTGAGGAAGACGAAGCCGTTGTAGAGCGGCTCGTCCCAGTCGTTGACGAGGTCAGCAGTGTCGATGCCGCCCCGTTGCCCCTTCGGCAGGTCAGCAGTCCCCGCGTGCTCGCTGGGCGCCAGGCTGCCGCTGACGCGGATGTGGCTCTCGGACGGCCGGTCCGCCTGATCCGGGTCGGTCACGAAGCCGCGGACGACGGGCAGCAGCGCCGTCTCCCCTGCCGACATGGTGCGCAGGGGCGTGACGACCCAGTACCCCGGCTGTCCGTCCAGGAGGCGGCGCGGCACCAGGAACTGGTCGGCCACGACATACTCTCCCTCGGTCCAGACGGGCAGGCCCGCGCCGTACGGGGGGAACGCCTCGTGCGGCCCGGTGATCTGCGACAGCGGCTGGACCTGCAGGGCGGACTGCGTCTGGGCCAGCTCCCTGGCCGCCTTGTTGGAGCTGACGCCCAGCTGCCACATACCGAGCTGGTAGAAGGCGACCACCACCACTGCC
The DNA here is from genome assembly GCF_030537745.1 of Ornithinimicrobium sp. Classification (GTDB taxonomy): domain Bacteria; phylum Actinomycetota; class Actinomycetes; order Actinomycetales; family Dermatophilaceae; genus Ornithinicoccus. The sequence goes on from NZ_JAUNVI010000004.1 coordinate 53,072, forward strand.
AGCAGGGCCAGCAGTGCCAGCCAGGCCGGCTTCAGGGCAGTGCGGATCACCGTGTCAGGGTAGGTGATCAACCTGTGGCGGGAAGCAGGGTGCTCTGATCGTCGAAGACGTAGATGGCGCCGTTGTAGCAGGCGACCCAGACCGTGTTGGTGACCGGGTCGTAGTCGATCCCGATGGGCACCGCATCCACCCCGACGGTGTCGATCACGGTCATGTCCGAGGTCCGGATCTTGGAGACGGTGGCCTCGTTGTAATTGACCACATACAGGGCAGACTCATCGGGTGAGAGCGTGACGCTGCGGGGCTCCAGGCCGGGGTAGACCTCATCGACGATCTCGTCGGTCGCCGTGTCGATCTTGTAGATCGTGTTGGCCGAGCTGACGGTCATGTAGAGCGTCGTGCCGTCCTCCGTGAGGTTGAGGTGGCGGGGGCGGAGCGTGGTGTTCATGACCAGCTCGCTGGTGCCAGCCTTGATGTCGATTTTGAACAGTGACTGCGCATACATCGCCACGACGTAGGCGGTGTTGCTGTCGGGCATGATCGCGATCCCTCGCGGAGCCTCGTTGACATCGATGACCTTGATTTCCTTGGCCTTCTCGACGTCGACAACCGAGATGCTGGCGTCGCACCAGTTGCTGACCAGGACGGTCGACTGGTCAGGCGTGATCTCCACGTACTTCGGCACGGCGCCGACCTTGATCACCTGATCCCAGGCCATCTCCTGCGCGTCGAAGCGGTAGAGGAAGGAGGGACCGACCCCGCTGGCCTGGGTGCACGCGTCAAAGCCCTGGACGCCGAAGTTCTCTCCGAACATCGTGTACTGGGACACATAGGCGTAGCGCCCGTCTGCGGTCCAGACTGCCTCGACCGGCGACCCCTCGGAGATGCCCGGATGTCCTTCGATCCCGAACTCGGACAGGTCGACCGCGTCGTCCAGGACGACCACCTGCTCCCGCGTCGAGGAGTCGAAGACCGTCGAGGTGTGGCTATACATCATGTTGTTGGCGATCATCAGTCCGTGGTTGGAGGCGACCACCGACTTCGGCGTCATCCCACCGGTCAGGTAGTCGACCTTGGTCAGCGCCGTCTTTTCGCTGGCGTGCGTGACCGGGGTTTGGGCCTGCTGCCAGACAGGGTCGGGCTCCGGGGTCGAGACGGCTGCATCGTCCTCCTTGGCGCTGTCTGCCTCACTGCCCGAGGCGCCGTCGGCACTCTGCTTGCCAGCGTCGTCCTTCCCTGGTGCCTGCGCTACCGCGACCGGCTTGTCGCCGTTGGCCACCTGGTCCCCCGCGCCGCGGTTGCCTAGCATCCAGAACGCCACCACGACGAGTCCGAGGACCAGGAAAGCGCCGATCCCGGCCGCGATGGCGCGGCGGCGGCGGATGTAGATGGGGTCCTGACGGACGTGCACGCGGTAGCGGGAGCGCTCGCTGTGATCGGAGTCCCTCGCGTGGCGGCGCGGGTCTCCACCCTCGTCCCAGTCCTCACCGGCCTGCTCATTGGGCCGGTCGTTGTCAGCGCGACCCATAGGGTGCCACCACCACTTCTACTCGTTGGAACTCTTTGACATCCGTGTAGCCGGTCGTCGCCATCGCCCTGCGCAAGGCACCCATGAGGTTGGTGGTGCCGTCAGCAGTCACCGCCGGGCCGGTCAGGACCTGCCTCAGGCTCCCGACCGTGCCCACGTCGACGCGCTCGCCGCGGGGCAACTCGGGGTGGTGTGCCTCCGAGCCCCAGTGAAAGCCGTTGCCGGGGGCTTCGGACGCGCGCGCTAGGGCAGCCCCGAGCATGACGGCATCGGCGCCGCAGGCGATGGCCTTGACGACCTCGCCGGACACGCTGGCCCCTCCGTCGGCGATGACGTGGACGTAGCGACCGCCCGATTCGTCGAGGTAGTCGCGTCGGGCGGCGGCGGCGTCGGCGATCGCGCTCGCGGCGGGTGTGTGAATTCCCAGGGTGACGCGTGTCCGGTGGGCCGAGCCGCCCCCGAAGCCCACCAGGACCCCAGCAGCGCCGGTGCGCATGAGGTGCAGGGCAGCCGTGTAGGTGCCGGCCCCACCGACGATGACCGGGACGTCGAGCTCGTAGATGAAGCGCTTGAGGTTGAGCGGCTCGGCCCGTCCGGACACGTGCTCGGCCGAGACGGTCGTGCCGCGGATCACGAAGAGGTCGACGCCGGCGTCGACGACGACCTTCCAGAACTGCTGAGTGCGCTGCGGCGAGAGCGCACCAGCGACGGTGACCCCTGCCTCGCGGATCTGGCGGAGACGTTCGGTGATGAGCTCAGGCCGCACCGGCGCCGCATACAGCTCCCGCATCCGGCTGATGGTCTGGTCCAGTGGCAGGGCCGCGATCTCGGCGAGTGCCTGCGTCGGATCGTCATATCTGGTCCACAGGCCCTCGAGATCGAGCACGCCCAGACCACCAAGACGTCCCATCTCGATCGCGGTCTGCGGTGACATGACCGAGTCCATCGGAGCGGCCAGCACCGGAAGGTCGAAGTGGTAGGCGTCGATCTGCCAGGCCAAAGAGACGTCTTCAGGATCACGGGTGCGCCGGGAGGGCACCACCGCGATGTCGTCGAAGGAGTAGGCGCGCCGCCCACGTTTGCCCCGCCCGATCTCGATCTCGCTCACCAGGACAGGCTACCCAGCGTGGGGAGCGGATCCCGACACGCCACACCCGCGCTGGCCTCACCGGTGGTAGTTGGGGGCCTCGGCAGTCATCTCGATGTCGTGCGCATGGGACTCCTGCAGGCTCGCCTGGGTGATGCGGACGAACTGACCCTTGGCGGCGAGCTCGGGGACGGTGCGTGCGCCGATGTAGAACATGGACTGGCGCAGGCCACCGACCATCTGGTGCACCACCGCGCTGGCTGCTCCGCGGTAGGCCACCTTGCCCTCTACCCCCTCCGGGATGAGCTGGTCGTCGCTGGTGACCTCGGCCTGGAAGTAGCGGTCCCTGGAAAAGGATTTTTTGCCGCGTGAGCTCATCGCCCCGAGCGAGCCCATGCCGCGGTAGCTCTTGTACTGCTTGCCGTTGACGAAGATCAGCTCGCCCGGGCCCTCCTCGCAGCCCGCGAGCATGGAGCCCATCATCACTGACTCGGCCCCGGCCACGAGTGCCTTGGCGATGTCGCCCGAGTTCTTCATTCCCCCGTCCGCGATGACAGGCACGCCAGCGGCCTTGGTGGCCTGCGCGCACTCATACACAGCGGTCAGCTGCGGGACGCCGACACCGGTGATGATCCGGGTGGTGCAGATCGCACCCGGACCGACCCCGACCTTGACCGCGTCCGAGCCCGCCTCGACGAAGGCGAGCGCACCAGCCGCGGTCGCGACGTTGCCCCCGACGACCTGCACGTGGCGCGTCGCTGGATCCGACTTGAGCCGCTTGACCATGTCGATCAACAGCCGCACATGGCCGTGGGCGGTGTCGGCCACGAGCACGTCGACGCCGGCATCCACCAGCGTGGTCGCGCGCTCCCAGGCGTCACCGAAGTAGCCGATCGCCGCCCCCACCAACAACCGGCCCTGGTCGTCGTTGCTCGCGCGGGGGAACTGCTCCGACTTCACGAAGTCCTTGACGGTGATGAGTCCGGTCAGTCTTCCGTCCGCGTCGACGAGCGGGAGGCGCTCGCGCTTGTGCGCCCGCAAGATCGCGGTCGCCTCCTCGCGGCTCACGCCTTCCGGTGCGGTGACCAGGGGTATCGGGGTCATCACGTCGCGAACCAGGGTCTGCTCCCACTCCGCCACTGGCGTGAAGCGCAGGTCCCGGTTGGTGCAGATGCCCAGGAGCCGGTTGTCGCCGTCGACGACCGGGAGACCGGACACGCGGTACTCTCCGCAGATCTGGTCGAGATCCTCCAGCGTCGCATCGGGACCGATGGTCACCGGATTGGTGATCATGCCGGTCTGGGTGCGCTTGACGAGGTCCACCTGGTAGGCCTGATCCTCGATAGAGAGGTTGCGGTGCAGGATCCCGATGCCCCCCTGCCGCGCCATGGCGATCGCCATCCTCGCCTCGGTCACGGTGTCCATGGCGGCCGACACCAAGGGCACGCGTAACGAGATCTCCCTGGTCAGACGGCTCGTCATGTCGATCTCGTCCGGGGCCAGATCGGTCTGGCCAGGCAGGAGCAGGACGTCGTCGTAGGTGAGCCCCATCCGCGCGAAGACCGGAGGAACAGCAGTCATGTCATCGGCCGGAGTCATGCCGAAAGTCTAGAGGTCAGCATTCGGCGCAGATCCCACAGGCACGTACGCTCACCCGTGCTGACGTCGATCCGGCGCTCGGTGGTATGAAGTTGTCCCCGACGCCCCATACTGATGCGTAGGGTGGCGTAGCCCGACTCGGAAGGAGCCCCACACCGTGGTAGAGGCAACTGAGCCCGGCCCCATGGCAGAACTCTGGGAGTGGCAGTACGACGGCGCGTGCAGGACGACCAGCCCCGAGGTGTTCTTTCACCCTGAGGGCGAGCGTGGCCCCGCGCGCCGCCGACGGGATGAGCGCGCTAAGCAGGTCTGCGCGACCTGCCCCGTGCTGGAGCAATGCCGTGGGCACGCACTCGCGGCCCGCGAGCCGTATGGGGTCTGGGGCGGGATGACCGAGGACGAACGCCGCGCCTATCACGAGGCCGAGGACGGGATCGCGAACGAGACCCCAAGGGCAGCAGAGACCGCCTGAGCTCTGGTGGCCGGCAGCCGCTGACCGTATGGCGCCGGCCCGTCCTCCCGATCAATCAAAGACAGCACCGCCGCGACACACCCGCGACGACATACACCTGCGGCCCCGCCGCCCGAAGATCTCGGGCTGCGGGGCCGCAGGTGTATGTCAATCCTGACGGGACGTCAGTGGGAGTGGCCGTGTCCGTGGCCGTCTTCGCCATCGTCCTCAGGCTTGTCCACGACGAGCGTGTCGGTGGTCAGGACCATCGACGCAATCGACGCGGCGTTGCGCAGCGCGGAGCGGGTGACCTTGACGGGGTCGATGACGCCCGCCGCAAAGAGGTCGCCATACTCACCGGTCGCCGCATTCAGACCTTGACCGACGGACATCTCCGCCACCTTGGAGGTGGCGACATAGCCCTGCAGCCCAGCGTTCTCGGCGATCCAACGCAGGGGCTCCTGGGCGGCCTTGCGCACGATCTGCGCGCCGACCGCTTCGTCGCCCGTCAGGCCCAGGTCGTCGATGACGCAGACGGCGTGGATGAGTGCAGAGCCGCCACCGGCGACGATGCCCTCCTCGATCGCGGCACGCGTCGCGGAGACGGCGTCCTCGATCCGGTGCTTCTTCTCCTTGAGCTCGACCTCCGTGTGTGCGCCGACCTTGATGACGCACACACCGCCGGCGAGCTTGGCGATCCGCTCCTGCAGCTTCTCGCGGTCCCAGTCGCTGTCGGTCGCGACCGACTCTGCGGTGAGCTGGTTGACCCGGTCAGTGACGGCCTGTGAGTCGCCACCGCCCTCGACGATGGTCGTGGAGTCCTTGGTGCAGACGACGCGGCGAGCGGTGCCCAGCACCTCCAGACCGACCTGGTCGAGCTTGAGTCCGACCTCCTCGGCGACGACCTGACCACCGGTGAGGATGGCCATGTCCTGCAGCATCGCCTTGCGGCGGTCACCGAAGCCGGGCGCCTTGACGGCGATAGCGTTGAAAGTGCCGCGGATCTTGTTGACGACGAGCGTGGACAGGGCTTCGCCCTCGACGTCCTCGGCAACGATCATCAACGGCTTGCCGGCTCCGACGACCTTCTCCAGCAACGGCAGGAGGTCGGCGACCGCGGAGATCTTGCCCTGGTGCAGAAGGACGTAGGCGTCCTCCAGCACGGCTTCCATACGCTCGGGGTCAGAGACGAAGTAGGGCGAGAGGTAGCCCTTGTCGAACTGCATACCCTCGGTGAACTCCAACTCCATCGCGGTCGTGGAGGACTCCTCGACCGTGATGACACCATCCTTGCCGACCTTGTCAAAGGCGTCGGCGATGAGCTCGCCGATCACGGGGTCCTGGGCGGACAGGCTGGCGACCTGGGCGATCTCGTCGCGGCCCTCGAGCTCGCGGGCGTCGTCCAGGAGGCGCTGGTTGACCGCGGCGACAGCCTGGTCGATCCCGCGCTTGAGGCTGGCGGGGCCGGCGCCTGCGGCGACATTGCGCAGGCCTTCCTTGACCATGGCCTGCGCCAGGACGGTCGCGGTGGTCGTGCCGTCTCCGGCCACGTCGTTGGTCTTGGTGGCGACCTCCTTGGCCAGCTGGGCACCCAGGTTCTCGAACGGGTCCTCCAGCTCGACCTCGCGGGCGATGGTCACTCCGTCGTTGGTGATCGTGGGCGCGCCCCACTTCTTGTCCAGGACCACGTTGCGGCCCTTCGGGCCGAGCGTGACCTTGACCGTGTTGGCGAGCGCGTCGACTCCGCGCTCCAACGCCTTACGGGCCTTATCGTTAAACTCCAGCTGCTTCGCCATCGGCGCACAGCTCCTTTCGAGGTTGGTGGTGTGAAACCGTGAGTGCCCCGCCACCTCTCGCCGCACGGGCGGGTGGGGCGGGGCAACTCACTCAAAGATCAGGACGAGGCGTGACGCGCTGACGAACTCCGCTCGCGGGTCGTCGGCGCTCCTTCTCGCCCGACCGTGGGCCGACTGCTCAGCCGACGATCGCGAGCACGTCGCGCGCGCTCAGGATCAGGTACTCAGTGCCGCTGTGCTTGATCTCGGTGCCGCCGTACTTGCTGTAGATGACGCGGTCGCCGACTTTGACGTCCATCGGGACGCGGTTGCCGTTGTCGTCGATACGGCCGGGACCGACCGCCAGGACCTCGCCCTCCTGGGGCTTCTCCTTGGCGGTGTCCGGGATGACGAGGCCAGACGCTGTGGTCTGCTCCGCCTCGACGGACTTGACGACGATGCGGTCCTCGAGAGGCTTGATGGAAACCGACACGGTTGCCTTCCTTTTCGTTCTACCGGTCGACTGGTGCCGCCGGTGTGGTCATGGTGCAGATCTCACTCTCTGCGCCGTCCTTGGCCGCCGTCGCGGGGATCAACCAGGAACGTGAGTGCGCTGGCACTTGCGTGCCGAGAGTGCTAAGTCGAATCTAGGCCGCGATTAGCACTCGGTCAAGCCGAGTGCCAAGAAGCGACGTGCTCGAGGGCCGTCGACGGACCGGCACCTGCCCACTAGCGCTTAGAGAAACGGCTCCAGCGGTTGCAGCACCCGCTCGATCACCCGGTAGTGGAAAGGTCGTTTGCTCCACTCGCCCATCGTCATCTGCCGGCAGCGTTCCAGGTCGCGACTGAAGATCTCCTCCATGTGCGCCGCCTGGTCGGGGTCGATGAGCTCAAGGTTGATCTCGTAGTTGCCGCGGAGCGAGAGCCGGTCGATGTTGGCGGTGCCGATCGTCGACCACGCTCCGTCGACGGTCGCTGTCTTCGCGTGGACCATGACGTCCTGGTAGAGATACACCTCCACTCCGCCCCGGAGCAGCTCGGTCCAGTAGTAGCGCGCGACGATGTCGGCGAGCACGTGGTTGGACCGCTCCGGCATGATCACCTTGACGTCCACCCCGCGGCCGGCCGCATGCAGGAGGGCTTGCAGGATCTCGGCGTCCGGGATGAAGTAGCCCTGGGTGATCCAGACCCGGTGCAGGGCCCGATCGATAGCCTCGAGGTAGAGCGCCCGGACAGGATAGATCAACCGGCTCGGTTCGTTACGCGCCGCGTGGACGGCCGCGTCCCAGTGAGACGAACCACTGTCGGGCAGCTCTGGCTTGCGCGTCCCGCGGTGTCGGTTCCAGAAGTCGACGAAGGAGTTCTGCAGCTCCCAGACGCCTGGTCCCTCGATCCGCAGATGGGTGTCACGCCAGCTCTTCGCGTAGAGGGAGCCGATGTTGTAACCCCCGACGAAGCCGACCGCTCCGTCGACGACGAGGATCTTGCGGTGGTCCCGGCCGGTGCGCCTGATGTCGATGACGGGCAGCCGCGAACGCAGGACGGGGAACTTGAGAAGGTGGACCGAGCTCGGGAACGACTTGAACTCCGAGGACACCACCAGGTTGGCGAAGCCGTCGAAGACGAGGCACACGAGCACCCCACGATCCGCCGCCCGCACGACGGCGTCCTTCACCGCCTGCCCGACGTCGTCGCCCTTCCAGATGTAGGACGCGAGGTAGACGTAGTCCTGCGCCCCGTCGATGGCGGCGATCATGTCGTCATAGAGGTCCTGGCCGTAGGTGTAGGTGGTGACCGTGTTGCCACGGACCGTGGCGACCAACGGGTCGTCGTCGGGGGCAGAATGCTCGGCACTACGACGCTTGCGCAAGCCGTCGGCGATGACCACGGTGGCGGCCACGGACAGTTGCGCGACCAGGCCAGCGCCCGCCAGCTTGAGGGTGACCCGCCGCGCATCGCTGAGCAGGCCGGTGAACTCTCGGGTGAGGACTCGACGCATTCCATCAATCTAGCTGGAGGACACTAGCGAGGTGACCTCGACCGAGCGTGCCGCAGAACTCATGGCAGCGCTGGCGTCCCCGTCCGGCCTGGCGCTGCTGCGGCGGCTGCCGGTGTATGACGAGGCAACGGTGTTGTCGGTGACCGCCCGGCTGCGGGACGAGGGGGTCGATCCGGACCTGGCGAGCGCGGCGCTGACGCAGTCCCGGCTCCGGTCACGGGCTCGGGGCCGCCTCGGCCCGGTGGCCGATCGGTTGCTGCTCACGGCCGACGGTCTGGAGCAGGCGACCCGTCCAGCAGTGGCCGCGCGCCACGCCGAGCGGTTCCTGGCCTGCGGCGTGGAGCACGTCTGGGACCTGGGCAGCGGAGTGGGGATGGACTCGCTGGCGTTCGCCGAGGCGGGTCTGGTCGTCACTGCGCTGGAGCGCTCCGCCGAGGTCGCGGTCGCGGCAACCGCCAACCTTGCGCCCTATCCGCACGCACGCGTGGTCACCGCAGAAGTCGACTCTTTCGATCCCGCGCCCGGCGACGGCGCATGGTTGGATCCGGCGCGACGCACCCCCGGCGTCGCAGATGCGAGGGGGCGCACCCGCCGGGTCTGGCGGCTCTCGGACCTCTCCCCCAGCTGGGAGCAGGTCTTGGCCGTGGCTGCCCGCACCGCAGCCACGGGCGCCAAGTTGTCCCCCGGCTTTCGCGCCGAGGACCTGCCCGACGGTGCCGAGGCGGAGTGGGTCTCCCTTGACGGAGGCGTGGTGGAGTGCGTGGTGTGGTGGGGTCGCGCGGTGCGCCAGCCGGGGATCAGCGCGCTAGTGGGCACCTCGGAGGCCGCTGAGGCCGGGGCCGGTGGCACCCGTTGGCACGTGGTGGAGCCGGTCAGCGATGCACCCGAACCGCTGCAGAGCGCAGACGCGCTTGGCCCCTTCGTCGGCGAGCCGGACCGGGCCGTGCTCGCCGCGGGGCTGACCGGCACCCTGTCGGCGCTCGTCAACGGTCAGGAACTGGACCATCACGTGGGCTACGTGAGCGCCCCCGCCCCGACCCCGGTGCCCTGGGCCCGGTGGTATGCCGTCGAAGAGTCCTTGCCGCTGCACCCCCGACCCGTCCGAGCATGGCTACGCGAGCGGGCGATCGACCAGGTCACGATCAAGAAGCGCGGGGTCTCCACCGACCCGGAGCGGTTCCGCTCCGAGCTGCGACTGCGGCGAGGGCAGGGGCAGGAGGGGACGCTCATCCTGACGCGGGTCGCTGGGACGCCGACCGCGCTCGTCGTGCGACCACTGGCACCCTGACACCGCTGTGGGATCGGGCACCACCCGGCGACCTGGTCGTCGAGGTGCTACTCAGGCGCGGACCTGCTCCACGGGCTGGGAGGAGTCGGCACGGAGATCGAGCCGGGAAGCCTCGCCACCCTTGCTCACGATCTCGGAGCCGAGCGCCGCAACCATCGCGCCGTTGTCCGTGCACAACCCGGGACTGGGCACCCTCAGTCGGATCCCGGCCGCTTCGCAGCGCTCGTTGGCCAGGGCGCGCAGGCGGGTATTGGCGGCCACTCCCCCGCCGAGGAGCAGATCCTGGACGCCGTGCTCCTGGCAGGCCTTGACCGCCTTGCGGGTGAGCACATCGACGACCGCCTCCTGGAAGCTCGCGGCGACGTCCGCCACCGGCACCGGCTCCCCGCTGGCCTCCCTGGCCTGCACCCACCGGGCCACCGCCGTCTTGAGTCCGGAAAAGGAGTAGTCGAACCGGTGCCGCTGCAGATCACGCCCCGAGGTGAGACCCCGGGGGAAGTCGATGGCGATGCGGTTGCCCTCCCGTGCCATCCGGTCGATGTGCGGGCCACCGGGGAACGGCAGGCCCAACAACCGGGCGACCTTGTCGAAAGCCTCGCCAGCCGCGTCGTCGATCGTAGCGCCCAGCGACTGGATGTCTTGGGTGATGTCGGGCACGAGGAGCAGGTTGGAGTGGCCACCGCTGACGAGCAGCCCCATGGCCGGCTCCGGTAGCGGCCCATGCTCGAGGATGTCGACGGCGACATGGGCAGCCAGGTGGTTGATCCCGTAGAGAGGCCTGTCGAGCCCGATGGCGAGCGCCTTGGCGGCGGCGACGCCAACCAGGAGCGACCCGGCCAGGCCCGGGCCGGCGGTGACCGCGATCGCGTCGACGTCGCTCAGCTTGACGCCCGCCTCGCGGCACGCCCGGTCGATGGTCGGCACCATCGCCTCCAGGTGCGCGCGGCTGGCGACCTCCGGCACCACGCCGCCGAACCTGGCATGCTCCTCGACGCTGCTGGCGATGGCGTCGAACAGCAAGGTCTGCCCACTCACCAGGCCGACACCGGTCTCGTCACAACTGGTCTCTAGCCCCAGGACCAAGGGTTCGTTCATCGAAGCTCCTTACGCATGATGAGGGCGTCCACCCAGGGCCCCGCTGAGGTCCGGTAGTAGTCGCTCCGGGTGTGGATGGTCGCGTAGCCGTGCGCGTCGTAGAGACACCGAGCGGCCCTGTTGTCGGCGCGGACCTCCAGCATCATGGCGAGTGCTCCGCGGTGTCGGCCCGCGGTATGCAGGGTCTGCAGGAGGGCGGCGCCCACCCCTGCCCCACGCTGCCGTGGGTCAACGGCGAGAGTCATCACGTCGGCAACTTCGCCGGACACGTCCAGACCCGCATAGCCGACCACTTTCTCGCCCATCCCCTCGTCCGACGCGTTGGGCCCTGCGGCCAGAGCCACCCAGTATCCGCGGCGGGGCCGCCCGGCCAGCTCGGCCCAGAAGGTCTGCTCGGGCCAAGCATCATGGGGGAAGCAACGCGACTCCAGCGCCGCCATCGCGGCCAGGTCCTGCCAGCGCGCTTCGCGCAGTCTCACCGCGACGCCTTGACGGGCAGCGCGACCGCGTCGGGCCGGCGCAGGTAGAGGGGTTCGGGGACCAGCAAACCCCAACCCTCGCCAGCCTGGGCGTCCCCGTGCTCCCCAGCGATGAGCCGGGCTGCCAGATCGGCGAGCACCCCCGGATCGACGTCCAGTGGCGCATCATCCAGGGGGTGCGTCAGGGCCTCGGGATAGAGTTCGTGCCCGCGCCCCAGGGTGGGCAAGGCCCGCACGTCGGCCGGGAGGTCGGCGGCCCTGCACACCCCCGGGCCACTGACCCGGTGCGCTCCCGTCGGGCGGACGTCATACACCGCCCAGTAGACCTCCTTGCGCCGGGCGTCCGTCGCCACCAGGAGGGCGCCCTCGTGGCGATCGATGACCGAGTGCGCGAGCGCGTCGAGGGAGCAGACTCCCGCAGGACGAGGCAGGTCGAGGCTGCGGGCGAGCACGAGAGCCGTGACGACGCCGACGCGGAGCCCGGTGAAGGGTCCTGGCCCCACGCCGCACACGATGCCGGTGATCTGGGTGCGGTCGACCTGTGCCTCCTCCAGGATCTGCACGATCGCCGGGGCCAGCAGCTCGCCATGCCTGCGGGAGTCGAGGTGCACCGCCGAGGCGAGGACCGATCCACCGGGGACACGATCGTCGTAAAGCGCGGCGCCGATGGCCTTGGTGGAGGTGTCGATCGAAAGAAGCACGCGTTCAGGTTACGTCTCTGCGACGCCGGGCTGACGGGCTCAGTGTGCCGCGGCGCTCGCGCGGAGCTCGGCCGCCTCGGCCGCGGTCAGCTCACCACGGCGTTCCAGCTGGCGTAGCAGAGCCCGCACGACGTCCGGGTCGAACTCGCGTGGAGTGGCCCGCAGCAGACGCTCCATCGCGGTCCGGGCGCTGCCTCCACTGCTGCGCCGCTTCTCGCGCGCAGTGAGGTCGTCGTAGGCAGAGACCACGCGCACGACGCGCGCGCCAAGCAGCACATCTCCGCGTTCGACTGCGCGGTACTGCGGCACGCCGACGTCCGCGACCATCGCCGCCAACCGGGACAACTCGGCGGTGCGGGACAGGATGGCGGCTCCCATCGCGGCGACACGGCGCTGGTCACGGGTCGAGATCTCCGTGGTCGCCCCGCCGGGGATCGGCCGCCGCAGGCCGACCTGCCCCACGTCGTGCAGCAGCGCCGCGGTCTCAACGTCGAGCAGGTCGGCGTCATCGACCCCGACATCCCGCGCGATCGGCACCGAGAGGGCCGCGACCCGGGTCGCGTGGCCCGGCGCCGTCAGGCCCGCGTGGTCGGTCAGCCTGGCGAGCGCGAAAAGGGTCTGGCGTTGGGCGGCTCTGACAGTGCGCTGGCGCGACACCGCCGGCAGCAGCACCGCCATCGGGACGAGGAAGAGGACGAACGAGATGGGGCCCAGGACACGCAGGGAGAGCGCCATCACCACGGCGGTCGTCGCGGTGGCCAGGGACAGGAGTCCGTAGCGGGTCAGGTCGCGCAGGATCTGGGAGCCGACCGGCGCACGCTCCGCCAGCGCCTTGGCGACGGATCTGGCCAGGAGGGGCACACCGACTGCCAGGATCGCCAGAACGAGCAGGAGCATGGCGACCAGACCCGCCCGCTGCCCGGGGGCATCGACCAGTTGGTGGAGGCTGCGTCCGTCGAAGACGAAGATCCTCGAGAGTCCGCCAGCGACCAGGATCGTCGTCCCGGACCGGGTGAGGTCCGCGCGGAGCGTGGCCCACCGCTGTCGGGCGACGCCGACCACGAGGGTCGCCAGGACCGCGAGCAGGAGCGGACCGAGGAGACCTCCCAGGTAGACCGACCTGGCTTCGTCGACGGCAACTGCCGGCCAGGAGGTCGCGACGACCAGGGCGATGGCGGTGGCCTGGGCGATCGGGGCGTCCCGCACTTGGCCGTCGACGTCCAGCCGCCACGCCTCCCCGAGCACCATGGCCAAGAAGGCGACGATCGCCGTGAGCAACGTCAGCGTCATTCCGATTGCCCGACCGCGTCAGGCTGCCACTCGGCAAAGGCATCGCTCATCCTCGGATGGTCGTGGTCTTGGTACCCACGCTCGAGCCCTCGCGTCGACGCGTGCGGCTCAAGCTGCGGCTGGCGGGGCGCGACGATCTCGCGCGCCAGGGCGTCAGCGAGGGCCTCCACGACGGTCGGGTCCAACTGCGAGCCCGCCCGGATCCGCAACTGGGCCAACGCAGCCTCGGAGCTGAGCGGTGTCCCTGCGTGATCGGTGGTGAGTGCGTCATACGCGTCCGCGACCGCGATCACCCGAGCGGCCAGGGGGATGCTCGGCCCGGCCAGCCCCGCGGGGTAGCCGCGCCCGTCCCAGCGCTCGTGATGATGGGCGATCGCCGGCAGCGCGTCGACCAGGAAGTCCATGCCGCCGAGCATGGCCACCCCGGCGCCGGGGTGCGCGCTCATGCCGCTGAGATAGGCCACCTCGTCACTGTGCGGGTCCGTGGGCAGTTCGGGGCGCACCGCGACCAGCCCGATGTCGTGAAGCAGCGCCGCATAGCGCAGCGACTCCGCGTCTCGACCGATGATGTCCAGGTGGCCGCCCATTGTCTGCGCGAGGTCGGCCACTCGGACGCTATGCCCCACCGAATCCGGATCTGCTTGCTCCAGAGCCGCCACGAAGGTCGTGACGGTCTCTTGGTGCTCCCGCCTGGTCACCGCCCCACGCCCGATCGACCAGTGGGCTACGACGAGGGGTCCCAGGACAAACAGGGCGCTCAACGGACCCAGTCCGGCCGGCCCCCACAGCACGGCGAAGAGGAAAGCAATGATCACGTGGCTGAGGTAGGCCAACCCCAGACTGCGCAACGCCTGCCAAGCGACGTCAAGGACGCCGGTGCCGCGCAGGAGCGCCGACATGATCCCATAGGCCACCGCATTGGCTGCGGCCATCGACACATACGCGACCAGCAGAGGGATCCCCACGCGGATCAGCAAGATCCCCGGCGCGGGCGCGCTGTCCGCGACACGGATCCCCCCGAGCATCAGGTAGACCAGTGCCCCGACCGCCCCCACTGCGGCGGTCATCGCCGCATTGAAGGCCCTGGTGCGCAATCTGCGCTGGCGCACGTCGCAGGCGTAGGAGACGAAGCCGACGAGAACGGCGCCGGCCGGCCCGGCTAACGGGAGCGCAGCCGCCAACACCACGGTGGCCAAGGAGACGCCCAGGTGCGGGCCTAGGTCGCGCTCCCGCAGCAGCACCCCCAAGACCCCGATGATGGTCAGCGGCAGCAGCACGCTGACCGGCAGCTTGGGATCCTCACCAGCCAGCCGCCACCCCCATCCGGCACCCCCCAGCGCCACCAGCGCCAGCGTGACGATGAAGGGCCAGACCCAGCCCGAAGCGGGACCCGCCCCAGGTTGGCGCTGGCCCCGCGTCGAGGTCAGTTCTGGCAGTTAGTCCTCCCAGGAGATGATGTCGATGATGCTCCGGAGGAAGTCCACAAATCCGGAGTTCAGGAAGTCTGTCAGCAAAGTAAGCACGGTGGTTGTCCTTTCAGTTGGTCCCCCGAGAGTCGGGAAGACCCCGCGGCGGTGAACTGCGGTTGAAATCAATCTCGCACACCGCGCTCCCGTGCGGCCAGCCCGAAGCCACCGTAGGCAAGGAACTTGGTCAAGTCTTTACCGCGCGTGTGATGCATCTCACTTCGCGGACGCTACGTCGGCGTGGGCTTACGATGGTGGCCCGGCTGCCTGACCTGTCGGACAGCCTCATAGACATCCGTTCGAGCACCAGGAGGAAGCATGAGCAAGCGATCCCGCAAGCGCCGTGACCGCAAGAAGAAGGCAGCCAACCACGGGCGCAAGCCCAACGCCTGAGCTTTCGCACGCGAAATTCTTCCGCACGCGCACACTTTCGGCAAGCACAAGGGCCGGTCCGTCCTGATGGATGGACCGGCCCTTGTGCGGTGCGAGTCTGCGTGGCGCGACCTCAGCGGCGAGTCTGCCGGTCCTGGACGATCGTCACGGTGGTCGTCGTGATGCGGGTCATGATCTGCGCCCGGAGCGCCTCCGGAGCCGGCTGGCAAGCGCAGGCTCTGCGGACCAGTGCCTTGACGAGCAGGTCGCGCTCGTACTCCGCCAGGCAAGAACCGCATTCATCAAGGTGCGCCTGGATGAGGTCGCGGTCCAGTGGTCCGGTCTCGTTGTCCACGAACTCGAAGAGCCGCAAGACCACGTCCGCACAGTCGGTAGGCCGGGTGGGTCGGCTCATGACTTCGCCTCCTCTGCCGAGATGACGCCGCGCTCGATCGCGTAATCGGTCAGGAGCTCTCGCAACTGCTTGCGTCCACGGTGCAGCCGCGACATGACGGTGCCGATCGGCGTCCCCATAATCTCGGCGATCTCCTTGTAGGAGAAGCCCTCGACGTCCGCGAGATACACGGCGATCCGGAAGTCCTCCCCGATAGAGGCCAACGCCCGGGTCACGTCGCTGTCCGGCAGGCGGTCCAGCGCCTCGACCTCGGCGGAACGCAGCCCGGTGCTGGAGTGCGACGCGGCGCGCGCCAACTGGTAGTCCTGCACCTCGGCAGCGTCCGACTCCAGCGGTTGACGCTGCTTCTTGCGGTAGATGTTGATGTAGCTGTTGGTGAGGATGCGATACATCCACGCCTTGAGGTTGGTGCCGGGCCGGTACTGGTGGAACGCGGCGAACGCCTTGGTGTAGGTCTCCTGGACCAGGTCCTGCGCGTCCGTGGGGTTGCGGGTCGTCCGCAGCGCGGCGCTATACATCTGGTCCAGCAGGGGCATCGCCTCGCGCTCAAAGCGCGCGGCTCGGTCTTCAGCGGACTCGCTCGCGACGTCGACGTTGGCATCTGCCTCCGCGACAGCTTGCGCGTCGAGTTCTTCGAGTGTGGGGTGATCGGTGTCCATCGAGGACCACCCTAGCCCGTGGAACGGGACCAGGGCGCTCGCTCCGGTCCGCTCACCGGGGGTGACTGAGGTGATCAGCACGCGGCCTCCTGACAAATTGGGGTCGCTCAAGCCAACATCGACGCGACGCAGTGGATTCCCGAGCGTCAGGGCACGTGCAGGACAGCGGCCACTTTGTCGGCCCAGAGCGCCTGCCCCGCCTCATTCGGGTGGACGTCATCCATCATCAGGATCTCGCCGGCGGCCTGGTGCTCGGCGAAGGAGGCAGCCACATCAATCCAGCCCAGGGCGTGCTCCGATGCGAAGTCGTGGACCGCCGTTCGCACCTGCGCATTGGCGTCTCCGGCCTGGGGCTGCTGGAGAGTGAGGATGACAGGCAGTTCGGGCCCGAAGGAGTCGCGCAACGCCGTCAGGGTCTGGTCCAGCTCCGCTTCGATCGTGCTGACGGTGTTGTTGTGCCCATAGTTGAGCATGACCAGGTCCGGGGCTTGGGGGAAGAGCTCCGCCAGGTGCTGGGTGGGGTAGGCGGCAGTCGCACCGTCCTGGTGGCCGACGTAGAGAGTGATCTTGCCAGGACCCCCCGGTTGCGGTACCTCGCTCAGGGGCAGCGGCGCCTCATACCCAGCTTCAGTCAGACCGTCCCACGGCACGACGGTGACCGGCCTCGTCACGGCCAGCCTTCGCGCCCACTCGTACGGCCACTCCCAGGAGTCGTTGCCGGTGGAGTCCCCCAAGGCGACGATGACGATCGGGTCGGGCTGCTGGAGAAGCGTGCGGACCGAGGTAATCCGTGAGTGGCTCGAGCGTGGGGCAGCGGTCGTGGCGTCGGCGTGATCCCCTGCGGCGCTCGTGACGGCCGAGTTGTCACCGACGCTGCTCGTGGGCTGCTCGGCAGTGAACGTGCCCGGAGCCTGCGCCACCCCGCGGTAGGTGAAAACGACGAGGGCTGCCGTGACGACCGCCAAAGTCCCCAGACCGACGTCATACCACCGCATGTCTCACCCATCCTCTCCGTGCCGCGTGCCATGGCGCAGCGTACTCGCGATCAGGTGGGACGATGGCGGGGTGACGACGACACCCCGCCCCGCGCGATCGCTGCGACCGTTGACCCAGCCGGTCAAGTTGCAGAACGTCCTCTACGAGATTCGCGGACCCGTGGCCCACCGAGCGTTGCAGTTGGAGCAGGAAGGTCACCGCATCCTCAAGCTCAACATTGGCAACCCGGCGGTCTTCGGCTTCGAGGCGCCGGACACCATTTTGCAGGACATGATCGCGGCCCTGCCCATCGCCCAGGGCTACTCCGAGTCCAAGGGCATCCTGTCCGCACGACGCGCCATCGTCTCTCGCTACCAGGACGTGCCCGACTTTCCCGACCTCGACGTCGACAAGGTCTACCTCGGCAACGGCGTGTCCGAGCTCATCATGATGACGCTGCAGGCGCTTCTCGATCCTGGTGACGAGGTCCTCATCCCAGCTCCTGACTATCCGTTGTGGACCGCGGCGACGAGCCTGAGCAGCGGCACCCCGGTGCACTACCTGTGCGATGAGGAGGAGGGCTGGAATCCCTCCGTGGAAGACATCCGCGCCAAGGTCACCCCCCGCACCAAGGCGATCGTCGTCATCAACCCCAACAACCCGACCGGCGCGGTCTACTCCCGGGAGGTCCTGGAACAGATCGTGGACGTCGCCCGTGAGCACTCCCTGCTCATCCTGGCCGACGAGATCTACGACCGGATCCTGTATGACGATGCCCAGCACCTCTCCATCGCGACCTTGGCCCCTGACCTGCTGTGCCTCACTTTCAACGGGCTGTCCAAGACGTATCGGGCCGCTGGTTACCGCGCCGGTTGGGTGGCGATCACCGGGCCCACCGGCCATGCCGTCGGATTCCTGCAGGGCATCGACCTCCTCGCGTCCACGCGGCTGTGCCCCAACGTCCCGGCGCAGTACGCGATCCAGGTCGCGGTGTCCGGCACGCAGAGCATCGAGGAACTGATCCGGCCAGGTGGACGACTGGCCGAGCAGCGCGACATCGCCGCGTCCATGCTCAACGCGATGGACGGCGTCTCTTGCGTCGTCCCCCACGGCGCGCTCTACGTCTTTCCTCGCCTCGACCCCAATGTCCACGAGGTCCACGACGACGAACGCCTGTGCCTGGACCTGCTCGAGCGCGAGAAGATTCTGGTCGTGCACGGGACCGGCTTCAACTGGCCTTCACCCGACCACCTCCGGATCGTCTTCCTGCCGTGGGGGGTCGACCTGCGTGCCGCGCTGGAACGGCTCGGTAACTTCCTCTCCGGCTATCGCCAGTAGGAGGCCTGAAGCCTGATGTGCGGCAGATATGCGGCGACCGCCCGCCCGGACGAGCTGATCGAGGCCTACGAGGTGGTCGTCGACGCGAGCGCCGAGCGATCGCGCAGCCTGCTGAAGAGTCCGCAAGAACCGCCACCGGGACAGCCCGACTACAACATGGCGCCGACCAAGCAGGCGCCCGTGGTGCTCTGCCGGTCGGTCCGGAGCGAAGGTGAAGCCCGGACTGGCCCAGTGGCCGGCGCGAGGCGTGGCCCCAACAGCCGCACCGCCACCGACGCACCGGCCGCCGTCCGCCAACTGCGCCTGCTGACGTGGGGCCTGGTCCCGTCGTGGGCCAAAGATCCGGCGATCGGCAACCGGATGACCAATGCGCGCGTCGAGACCGTCTTGGACAAGCCCGCCTTTGCCCGCGCCGCGGCTCGGCGGCGGTGCCTGGTCCCGATCACGGGTTGGTATGAGTGGCAGCTCTCCCCCGTCGCGAAGGACGCCAAGGGCAAGCCGCGCAAGCAGCCCTTCTTCATCTCCCGGCATGACGACGCCCCGCTCGCCCTGGCGGGGCTTTACGAGTTCTGGAAGGACCCGGCCACGCCGCCCGAGGACCCACTGTCGTGGGTGGTGTCGTTCACGATCATCACCACCGCCGCCGAGCCGGGCCTGGACCGGATCCACGACCGCCAACCGGTAGCCCTGGAGCCGGCGTCCTGGTCTGACTGGCTCGATCCCGAGGTCACCTCCGAGGCTGACGTCTTGGCGTTGCTGGAGGCCTCACACGTCCCCGGTCGCTTCCAGGCCCGCGCGGTCAGCACCGCAGTCAACTCCTCCCGCAGCAACGGCGCCGCCCTGCTCGACCCGATCCCGCGGGAGCAACTGGTCGGGGCCGTCGACCCGGTCTCGGGCGAGGTGGTCGGGGTATGACGTCCCCAGAGGTGATCTCCTCCCTCACGCGCGTAGACATCCCCACGCGCGAGGGCACCGCCCAGGTCCGTGCGCTCCGCCCGGACGGGGGCGTGCCGCGCGAGGGGACGCTCCTGCTGGGGCACGGAGCCGGCGGCCACGCAGATGCGGCCGACGTGCTCGCCCTCACCGACCTGGCCGGGGACGGGTGGACCGTCGTGCTCGTCGACCAGCCGTGGCGGGTGGCGGGTAAGAAGGTCGCGACCCGTCCACCGACCCTGGACATCGCCTGGCGGGACATAGTGGGGTCGCTGGCAGACGGTGACTGGCAAGAACGCCATACCCTGCCGCTACCCCGCCCGTGGGTCTATGGCGGGCGCAGCGCGGGTGCGCGGGTCGCGTGTCGCACCAGCGTGGATGAGCAGGTAGACGAGCAGGTGGACGAGCATGGTGAGGCACGGCCCGGGGCAGCTGGGGTGGTCTGCCTGGCTTTCCCGTTGCATCCGCCCGGAAAGCCGGAGCGCAGTCGAGCGCACGAGCTGGCGCTGCCGGTGGCTGCGGGTCTGCCGACGCTGGTGGTGCAGGGTCGCCTCGATCCGTTCGGCTCCCCGGCGGAGATCCGGGCTGCGGTCCACGGGCCCTCCCTCACCCTGCAGGACGTGACCGGCAGCCATTCTCCAAGTCGCGACCTCGCTGCGGTGCGTGGCCACGTCGCAGACTTCCTCGGCACCCTCACCGACGCTCGTTGCGACCCAATCCAGAAGCCAAGGAGCACCCCTCGATGACCCGCCCTCCGCACTGGCCCGCACCCCGCCCGCGCGGACCCGTGGACGCCGTGGTCCAGATCCCCGGCAGCAAGTCCCTGACCAATCGCTGGCTCGTGCTCGGCGCACTGGCCGACGGGCCGAGCACGATCCGCCGTCCCCTCCGCTCCCTGGACACCGAGGCGATGGTGGACGCACTCCAGGCGCTCGGCGCTGCGGTCGACACCTCCTCGGACCAGGTATGGAGCATCTCGCCGGCCGCCTCGCCGTCAACGGTGCCTCTGAACAAGCCCTCCGTCGACTGCGGTCAGGCCGGGACCGTCATGCGATTCGTGCCGCCCCTGGCAGCGCTGACGTCCGCGACGGTGGACTTCCACGGCCACCCCAGCGCCGCCACCCGCCCCGTCGGCCCTGTGCTGGACGCTCTGCGCGCGTTGGGTGTCGAGGTCGACGACGACGGATCGGGCACCTTGCCCTTCACCGTCCACGGCAAGGGTCGGGTCCGCGGCGGATGCGTGGAGGTCGACGCCTCAGCCAGCTCCCAGTTCATCTCCGCGCTGCTGCTCGCGGCGGCACGCTTCGAAGAAGGGCTGACCCTGAGCCACTCCGGAACTGGCCTGCCCAGCGGCGCCCACCTGGACATGACGCTGCAGGTCCTGCAACAGGTCGGCGTCAGGGTCAGCCGTCCGGACGACCACACCTGGCGCGTCGAGCCCGGACCGGTGCGAGCCTTCGACGTGACCGTCGAGCCAGACCTGTCTTCGGCAGCCCCCTTCATGGCCCTCGCCGCCGTGACTGGCGGGAGGGTGACGCTGCCCGGGTGGCCTGCGGAGACGACCCAGCCGGGGGCACGGATGCGGGACGTCTTGGCGATGATGGGCGCGAGCTGCGAGCTCGGGCCCGATGGCCTGGTCGTGCGTGGGCCGAGCGTCCCAGACCCCACCGGAGCATCAGCGCCGACCGGTTTGAGGGGCACCGAGCTCGACCTGTCCGAGATCGGAGAGCTGACGCCGGTCGTCACCGCGCTGGCAGCATTGGCGCAGGGCAGCAGCGTCCTGTCCGGCATCGCCCACCTGCGTGGCCACGAGACCGACCGCCTCGCCGCGCTCGTCACCGAGGTCACCCGGCTGGGAGGAGTGGCCCGCGAGCTGCCGGACGGCCTGGTCATCGAGCCGGGGCCGCGGCGCGGCGCCCCGCGGCAGACCTACCCCCACCCCCCAATGGCCATGTTTTCCGCGGTCAAAGGCGCGGCCGTCCCGGGCGTTGAGGTGGAGGACATCGCGACTGCTGCCAAGACCTATCCCGGTTTCGACGGAGCCTGGGAGAGCGCCGCTGCGACCGGGGTAGCGAAGGGCCGCCCGTGAGCGGCCGCTACGACCACCTGGACGAGTCCTCGTTTCGCAGCCGCCCCTCGCGTCGCAGCTCCCGCCCCCGGACCAAGGACCGCCCTGCTCACGACGACGCCGTCGTCGGCATGGTCGTCGGCGTCGACCGCGGTCGTTATACGGTGCGGCTCGGCGAGGAGACGGTCATCGCCATGCGGGCCCGCGAGCTCGGCGGGACACGCATCGTCGTGGGTGACCGAGTGGCGATGGTCGGGGACACCTCAGGGGAGGTGGACAGCCTCGCGCGGGTCGTCCGTATTGAGGAACGCGCCACGGTGCTGCGCCGCAGCGCGGATGACAGCGATACCGTCGAGCGCATCATCGTGGCCAACGCCGACCAGCTCGTCATCGTCACCGCCCTGGCCGACCCCGAGCCACGGCCGCGGATGATCGACCGCTGCCTGGTGGCCGCCTACGACGCCGGTCTCGACCCGCTGCTCGTGCTCACCAAGGCGGACCTGGCCGACCCGGCCGACCTCTTGGCCCACTACACCGCGCTCGACGTCCCGCACGTGGTCAGCCGTAGCACCGACGGCCCCGCAGGCCGCGACCTGGACGACCTCGACAGCGGGGGTGTCGAGGCGGTCCGCGCCCACCTGATCGACCGGACCAGCGTGCTGGTCGGGCACTCCGGGGTCGGCAAGTCGACCCTCGTCAATGCGCTCGTCCCCACTGCCTACCGCTCCACCGGAGCAGTCAACGCGACGACGGGGAGAGGACGTCATACCTCGACCTCGGCGGTCGCCCTGGAGCTCGTCGGCGGAGGGTGGGTCGTGGACACCCCAGGGGTGCGGTCCTTCGGGCTGGGCCACGTCGACCCCTCGACCTTCATCCAGCACTTCGAGGATCTCGCGCCGGGAACCCTGCAATGCCCTCGCGGCTGCACCCACGACGAGCCAGACTGCGCGCTGGACGCCTGGGTCAGGCAGGGGCACGCAGGTCCGGCCGGGACGGAGCGGTTGGAGTCCCTGCGACGGCTGCTGCGCAGCAGATCCGGCGAGGACCGGTCCTAGGGCTCGACCGCGAGCCCACGCCGACGGTCCCCGCGCAGCGGCTAACGTGGACAGGTGGCCAGTTTTGACGACGACCTGCGCCTCGCCCATGTCCTGGCGGACTCGGTTGAGCGCACCGCCCTGGAGCTCTTCGGAGCTCCCGACCAGTCCGTGACGGTCGCCGAGGATGGCTCGCTCACCACCGCGGCGGCCGGACGCCTGGAGGAACTCCTCCGGCACCAGCTCCAGCGCAGTCGACCCCGGGACGGGGTGGAGGGTCGGATCCTGCAACCCACCGGCCAGAGCGACCGCCGCTGGGTGCTCGACGCGCTCGACGGCAGCGCCAACTATGTGCGTGGCGTGCCGGTGTGGGCCACGCTGATCTCACTGGTCGTGGAGGACGAGCCGGTCCTCGGCCTGATCGCCGCGCCGTCACTGTCCCGACGGTGGTGGGCCGGTCACGGCTCCGGGGCCTGGACCGGCCGCACGCTGTCCAGCGCGAGGGCCGTCAACGTCAGCACGACCTCCGTCCTCGAGCATGCCTCAGGGTCCGCCGACGACGTCGCCTCCTGGCTGTTCGGACCACATGGTCAAGGCTTTGCTCAGCTGACCGACCGGATCTGGCGGATGCGTGCCTATGGCGACTTCTGGAGCCATGCGCTCGCCTTCGAGGGCGCGGTCGATCTCGCGCTCGGCGTCTACATGGACAGCTACCAGCTCAGCGCGATCAGCGCCCTCGTGCGGGAGGCCGGAGGTCGGCTCTCGGACCCGTGGGGCAAACCGGTCATCGGCCCGGACATGACCTCGGGCATCCCCGCCATCGTGACCAACGGGCTGCTGCACGACGCGGTGCTCTCGGTGCTCTCTCCCATCGAGGGCGCCCAAGGCTGACCGGGCGGTCGCCCCTGCCACACCGGGCGGTAGCGGCCGACCACCGACCCTGGACCGCTTCTCAGTCGAGCACCGTCACCGGTCCCAGACCCAGCTCACCCACCCCGTCGGCAAACTCTGGGTCCCCCACCAGGACCATGCTCCACCCCGGGCCGCCACGAATCTCATCCCATGCGGTGGCCACCCGGTCGGTCGTCAGCCCGGCGAGTTGGTCCAGATTCTGCGTGACCGTCTCCACCGGGAGTCCATCGCTGGCCAACGAGATGAGCTCGTCCGCGACGGCGTCGGCGGTGCCATAGCGCCCCGGTGCAGTCAGGGCAACGAAGTCCGCGGACTCCCGGACCTCAACGTCGGTGAAATCACTACCCGGGGTGTCCAGGATCGCCAGCAGCTCTCGCACTGCATCGACTGTGGCATCGGCGCGCACCGAGCCACCGATGACGGTCAGACCACCGATCGATCGAGGTCGAAAACTAGCCCTGATGCCATAGGTGTAGCCACGTTCCTCGCGGAGCACCTGGTCGATGCGGGCGTGCGGGGAGCCGCCGAGCAGCATACCGAGCGTCTGGAAGGTACCCCAGCCGTGAGGCGTGCGACGGTCAGGGCCTGGGCGCCCGAGGTAGAGCTCGGTCTGGGCCAGCCCAGCGCGAGAGACGAGGGCAACCCGGCTGGCGGTGTCGGAGCGTCGAGCCAGGCCAGGAGGGTCCGCCTGGGTCTGCGCCCCGGCCCACGACCCAAGGGTGCGGGTCACGGACTCGACCGCACTGGGGACGGTCGACAGGTCACCGGCGAGCACCACTGTCCCGCCGGCCGGACTCAGGAGCGCGTGGCGGTTGCGCAGATGCTCGGCCGTCAGCGCGCGGACGCTCTCGCGGGTGCCACCTAGCGGGGTATAGGGCCGGTCGCGAGGATCGTAGTAGGTCGCCAGGAACTCCAAGGATGCCCGGACGCCAGGATCGGCGATGTCGTGCGCGATATCGGCCACCCGGTGCCGCACCAGCCGCGCCACCTCCGCCTCCGGGAAAGTCGGCTCGGACAGGCACTCGGTGACCAGCTCCAGGCCGACGCTCAGGTGGCGGGCGGTCACCTCCATGCCCAGGTGAACCCCGCGCTCCCCCGCGCCTGCTCCCCAGGCGATGCCGTGCCGTTCGGCGATGGCGGCGAGCTCTTCGCTGGTATGCCGCGCCGTCCCCTCGTCCAGGGTCCGCGCCATGAGTAGGGTCGATCCCTCCGTCCCGGTCGGCTCGTGCGAAACGGGAAGCTGCAGGGCGGCACGCAGCGAGAGGACGTGCTGGCCGGGCTGATCCACGACAAGGAGCCGCAGACCGTTGGGGAGCACATGCTCCTGCGGCCGGGGGAAGGCCCACCGGGGCGGTGCCTTGACCTTGGGCTTGGTGGTGATCCGGGCACTCATGCCGATGCCTCCTGCCGATAGCGCACCGTGGCGGCGGCCTGCGGTTGCAACCAGCGCGCGGCGGCCGTAGTCACCTGCGCTGCCGTCGCCCCCACGACCTCGTCGAGGTAGTGGTTGACCTGCCCGGCGTCGCCGAAGAGACCCGCGGCGCGGCTGAGGAGCTCGGCACGCTCGTCGAAGTTGGCCAGCGCCTCGAGCCAAGATCGTTCGGTGTCCGCTC
Source organism: Ornithinimicrobium sp. (assembly GCF_030537745.1). Classification (GTDB taxonomy): domain Bacteria; phylum Actinomycetota; class Actinomycetes; order Actinomycetales; family Dermatophilaceae; genus Ornithinicoccus. The sequence goes on from NZ_JAUNVI010000004.1 coordinate 78,149, forward strand.
GAGATGCTTCCAGCTCCTGCTCAGTGGGACCAGACTCGGCGAAGGTCCGCAACTCCTCGTGCACGGCGCGCTCCACATCGTCAAGGTCGGCGCCCTCCGCGATGTCCAGCACGAGCAGTCCGACGGAGCCGTCCACCAGCCCGAGCGCGGAGGCTGACAGCCCGGTGACTGTTTCCTCGTGGCGCACGAGCCGCAGATTGAGGCGGGACACGGTCAGTGAGGCCAACGCGTCCAGGGCCAGGGCACAGTGCAAGAACTGTGGATCAGTGACCGGGGGGAGCCGGAAGCACAGGTAGAGACGCTCCGAGGGGACGTCCTCCATCAGATCCAGGCCGACGGGTGCCGGCAACGGCATCAGCGCCGCCTTCGCCTGCGGACGAGCCGTCGTGCGATCGACGAGGTGACCAAAATAGCGCTCGGCGAGGTCGAAGCCTTCCTGCGCCGTCACGTCTCCGACCAGGGTGAGGATGCTCGTGGCCGGGCCGTAGTGAGCCGTGAAGAAGTCGTGCACATCTTCTAGGGTTGCCGCCGCAAGGTCGTCCATCGAGCCGATCGTGGTGTGGTGGTAGGGGTGCCCTGGCGGGAAGACCAGCCGGCACATGTGGGCCAAGGCCTGGCCGTAGGGCACGGTGTCGTAGCGCTGCCGCTTCTCCTCCACCACGACGTCGCGCTGGTTGTCCAGGTTGGCCTGGGTCAGCGCGGGGAGGAGGTGGCCGTGACGGTCGGCCTCCAGCCACAGCGCGAGGTCGAGCGCACCCGTCGGGACAGACTCCACATACGCGGTCCTGTCGAAGGAGGTCGTCGCGTTGGCGCGCCCACCCTGCGACATCAGCAGCGCCATGTGCTCCCCCTCCTCCACGAGCTCCGAGCCCTGAAACATCAGGTGCTCGAAGAGGTGCGCGAGCCCGGTGCGTCCGGCCACCTCGTGTCGCGACCCGACATCAACCCAGAGGCTGATCGAGATGCTGGGAACGGAGTGGTCCTCGCTGACCACGACGCGCAGTCCGTTGGTCAGGGTGGCGGTGGCGATCGGGTAGTCCAGGGGCATGGTCCGCACACTCTACGTCGGGCGCGAGCGGGACAGCAGAAGGCCCGGACCATCTGGTCCGGGCCTTCTGTCGCTGACGCGATCTGTAGCGGGGGCAGGATTTGAACCTGCGACCTCCGGGTTATGAGCCCGGCGAGCTACCGAACTGCTCCACCCCGCGCCGTTGCGAAACCTTAGTTTATGTCACTGGTGAGCCAGGACCAAATCGAGGATTCACGCGAGCTCGGTGCACCCGGGCGGACGTCAGGGACTGGTGGTCGTCGACGCGTCGTCACCCCCGGGGAGGGTGAGGGAACCACCCTGCGGGTTGGCGGCTACTGCTCGTGCGATAGCAGCCTGCAGACGGTCCTGGGCCTGGCCGTAAGCCTCCCAGTTGCTTGCCGCGAGCGCCTTCTCCCCGTCGTCGTAGGCCTTCTGAATATCGGCGATGGCCTTGCTCAACGCCGCCGCGGGGTCGGTGGGCTCCGACGGAGTGGCGGGGGAACCTGGCTCACCGGTGTCACCCGCATCTCCTGCCGTCGCGCCGGAGTCGCCACCGAAGAGCTCATCCAGCGCCCCGTCAAGGGTGTCGGACCAAGCCAGGTCGTTGCCGAAGGCCGCGACCACCACGCGCTGGAGCGGGTAGGAAGACCCCGTCTGTGCCTGCACGTACACAGGCTCGACATACAGCAAACCCTCCCCGACCGGCAGCGTGAGCAGGTTGCCGATCTTGACCTGGGACGGAGGCTGGCGGTTGAGGTTCAGGAACTGCGACAACGTCTGCGAGAACGCCGTCGACGACGCGTTTGAAGAGTTGATGTCGTTCTGGAACTGGCCCGGACCGCGCACGGTCGTGTCTCTGGGTAGGACCAGCAGACGCAGCTTGCCGTAACCATCACGGCGCACGCCTGGCTCAGAGCCTGCGTCGGCGTCCACCGCCAGATAGCCGGTGAGGTTCTGGCGCGTGGAGCCGTCGGGGATGTAGGGCGTGGTCAGGCTGAAGGAGGGCTCCTTCTGGCCGGGCATCGCGATCGAGAGGTAGTAGGGCGGGATGGCCGGCTTGGGCTCGATCTCGGCGCCCGGGTCTTCGGAGACGGCCCAGAAGTCCTGTCCGCCGAAGAACGAGGCGGGGTCATCGACGTGGTAACGGGAGAGCACCTCGCGCTGCACCTTGAAAAGATCCTCCGGGTAGCGTAGGTGGCTCATCAGCTCGCTGTCGATGTCGGCTAGCGGGCGCACCGTGCCCTTGAAGGCCTGGCTCCAGGCCTTGAGCAGCGGGTCCTCCTCGTCCCAGGCATACAGGTTGATGCTGCCGTCGTAGGCATCCACGGTCGCCTTGACCGAGTTGCGGATGTAGTTGACCTGGCCGGAGCCGATCGAGCGCACGTTGGCCGCCTGCTGCAGCGAGTCGGCGGTCGCCGTCCCCAGCTCTTCCATCTGGCTGTAGGGGTAGCGGCTGCTGACCGTGTAGCCATCGATGACCCACTGGACCCGGCCATCCACGACAGCCGGGTAGGGGTTGCCGTCGAGCTTGAGCCAGGGCGCGACACGCTGAACCCGCTCGCGCGGCTCGCGGTGGTCCACCATCCGGGACTCACTGTTGACCGAGTCCGAGAGCATGATCTCCAGCTGGCGGTACTTGATCGTGTAGGCCATCCGGACAAGGAAGTTGCCCATCGGGACACCACCGTCGCCCTGGTAGGTGTTGCGCACCTCACCAGAGGCGTCGCCGCCACTGGACGGATAGTCGAGCTCGCGGTCCGGCCCCCCTTCCGGTCCCCCGACGATGGAGTAGATGGGGCTGGCCTCGCCGTAGTAGATGCGTGGCTCGTAGTCGCCGAGCTCTCCGACTGGCGGGATGTTCTTCTCGTAGAAGCGGGGCTCGCCGTCGGCTGACCGGCGGTTGCCGTAGGCCGCGACCACGCCGAAACCGTGGGTGTAGACGGTGTGGTCGTTGACCCAGTTGCGCTGACCGTCCGCGATGCCGCCTTGGTTGAGCTCACGCACCGCGATCACGGTGTCGACCAGCTCACCGTCGATCAGGTAGCGGTCGACGTCGAGGGCGTCGGAGAACTGGTAGTAGTTGCGGACCGCCTGCAGCTGGCGGAAGGTCGGCGAGACCACCGTGGGATCCACGATGCGGATGCCGGGGATCGTCGCCGCGTCGCTGCGCAGCTGACCCTTCTCTGCCTTGGTCACGGCGTTGTAGTCGATCTCTTCGAGGCCGGTGAGCCCGTAGGCGGCATGCGTGCTATCGATGGCGCGCCCGATGTAGGGAGCCTCCAGCTGAGCCTCGGAAGGACGCACCTTCAGGGACTGGACCAAGGACGGGTAGGCGCCCCCGAGCAGCAGCGCGACGACGACCAGCCCGACCAGGCTGATGAGCGGGAGGCGCCACACCCTGGTCCAGATGGTGGACAGGAAAAAGGCAGCGCACAGCAGCGCTGCCACCGCGAGGATGCCCCGCGTGGGTAGGACCGCGTGGACGTCGGTGTAGGACATGCCAGTGATGCGTTGGTGCTGGGTCATGGAGAGCGAGTAACGCTCGATCCAATAGCCGCCGGCCCGGACCACGAGCAGCACCGCCAGCAGCACCGCGAGCTGGATGCGGGCGGGGGCGGAGGTGCGCGACGCGCCACGGGCCACCTGGAGCTGGAGCCCGCCGTAGATGTAGTGCGTCAGGAGGGCGCCCATGATGGCCAGGCCGATGACCAGGGTGGAGAAGGACACGATCATTTGCCAGAACGGCAGCGCGAAGACGAAGAAGCCGATGTCGATGCCGAAGTGCGGGTCGACCTGGCCGAACGGTTGACGGTTGAGGAAGAGCAGGACCGTCTGCCACTGGGACGCAGCGGCAGTGCCGGTGAACAGCCCCAGGACCACGGGCACGAGGATAAAGACCAGCTTGCGCATCGGGTCGAGCGCACTGCGGTAGCGGTCGAGAGCCGCCTGCTCCGGCGTGCTGGGGGCGTAGATCGGGCGGTAGCGCCACGCGATCCAGAGCGCCGACCAGATGATCAGCGCCGTCAACCCTCCCGCGACGATGAGCAGCCCGGCCTGCGCGAGCAGCCGGGTGACCAGCACGACCTCCATCTGGACGGATTCATACCAGAGGAACTCGGTCCACAGCGTGGCGGCGTAACCAAGGAAGGACATGATCGCCAGCAGGATCAGCAACGTCGGGATGAATCGGTTGCGGGGCATCCGGCTGCCGGCAGGACGCCCGGGGCCCCTGCCTGCGGGCCCGCCCGGGCCGGCCCCCCGACCGCGGGAACCAGGAACTGCCCCTCCGGGGAAGGCACGCGCCCCGGAACTCTCGGGCGAGCTCGAAGACTCGTCGGGGTCGGGGCGCTGCTCGGAGTCGGTCACTCTCCTAGCCTAACTGCCTCCACCGAGCGACCAACCATCGCCAGCGGGTGCGAGGATAGACCCCGTGTCCGTCGATCCTCCCGCCGTCCCAAGTCCCCTGCTGACCGCTGCCATCGACACCGAGCTGCACGTCGCACGCTCCGGCTGGGACCAGCCTCCACGCCTTTTCGCCTTGGTCCGAACCTCGCTCCTGCAGGGACGGGAGCCGCAGTTGGCGGGCCAGCTGACCGACTCTGACCCGCAGGGGTTCACCGCCGTGGAGCAAGAGGGTCTGCCGCCCACCTCGGACCTGGAGTCGCTGCTCGGTCGGATCGCGTGGCCCGAGGACGTCGAGGGCGCGGCGCTTGCTATCGAGCGCATCGTCGTCCCACCGGAGGCAGAGAGAGACCTGCCGGAGGACGCGATCGCCGCGACCGAGGCGCTCGCTGCCCACCCGGACCGCAAGGATGTGCGCCTAGTCGCCGCCTGCCTGCGTGACGGTCAGCAGATCTGCCTGCTCAGGCAGCGCGACCACGACAGCGACGATGCCGTTGCCACCGGGGCAAATCTCGCGCCCGGTCTGTCCCACGCGCTGGCGATGACCCTTCAAGACTGAGGCGACGTCCGCCTGCTCGCCGCGCCGCCTGGTCAGGGCGACGTCTGCTGCGCGTCGTCCGCCTTGCGATCGAGGACCTGCTGGCAGGTCGGCAACGTCAAGGTCGAGATGTCCTTGGCCTGCCCCACCTCGGTCACATATTTCTCCGCCTCATCGAAGGTCGAGACCGGGATCACGGTGAGACCTCGCGGAGTGCCGGTGACGACCTCGTCACAGTTGTCGGCCGGGGCGAGGAAGGCCACCACTCCCTGGTGATCGGCGGCATACATCTTCTGCTGGATCCCGCCGATCGGGCCGACGTCGCCGTTGCCAGAGATCGTGCCGGTCCCGGCAAACGCCTTCCCGCCGGTCATTGAGCCAGGCGTGATCGTGTCGTAGATCGCGAGCGCGAACATCATCCCCGCGCTCGGCCCTCCGACGTTGCCGGCATCGACCTTCACGTCGTAGGGCATCTCATATTTCGGCGCGAGATAGACGCCGACGATGGTGCGGCCGGTCTGCTCGTCTTTCTTGGTCGGCACCTTGACCGTCAGCTCCTTGCCCCCGCGCGAGATGGTCATCTCCGCCGACTCCCCCGCCTTCACTTCCTGCAGCCGGGCGCGGACCGTCTCAGTGTCAGTCATTGCATCACCCTCGACCTTGAGGATCTGGTCGTCCACGTGCAGGACACCGTCAGCAGGTGCGTCCACGATGACCTGAGCGACCATGATCTGCTCCGGCACTTTGACCCCGTTGGCGCGCAGTGCGACGACTGCGGCATCCTCCTGCGAGTGCTGCATCAGTGAGGTGTTCTGCTCCTTGATCTGCTCGGAGGTCACCCCCTTGGGGAAGGCCTGCTCGCGGGGCACGATCGTGGTCGCTGGATCGAGCTCGGCCGAGAGCCAGTCCCAGACCGTGAGGTCGTCGCCCGGCCCGCCGGAGAGCCGGATCGTGGTGAAGTAGAGATCGCCCTCCGTCGGATAGGTCGGCAGGTCCTTGTCCATCTGCACGACGCGCGTGTCGTCGATCGCGCCAAGCGTGTCGAAGACCGGGCCGGGACGAAAGACCGCCTTGTCCACGTGCACCCAGTTAAGCGCCGCGCCGACGAGGACCACGATCGCCACCATGGCCAACATCGCCATCGACCAGCGGTTGATGCCGGTGTGCGGAGGGCGGTCGGCCGCGGGGCCGAAGCCCTTGTGGTAGCCGTTGCTCACAGGCCCACCCAACTGTGGGCACCCTCGACATACTCCTGCCGCTTCCAGATCGGGACCTCGTGCTTGAGCTCCTCGATCAGTCGACGCCCGCCCTCGAAAGCCTCGGCGCGGTGCTCAGCGGACACCGCGCAGACCACGGCCAGGTCTCCGACCAGGAGAGCTCCGGTGCGGTGCACGGCATACACCCCGTGGATCTGCTCCCCACTGGCCACGCCCTCCGCGATCCGCTGCAGCTGGAGGACCGCCTCCGGGTGGGAGGTGTAGTCCAGGCGCGTGACGCCCTCGCGTCCATCGTCGTGCTCACGCACGGTGCCGACGAAGATCGCGACCGCGCCAGCTCGTGGGTGCCGGACCGCAGCGAGCGCCTCGTCAACGGAGAGTGGGACGTCCCGGATGTCGGTGACGATCGTGGGCATGGGGTGAGTCACCGCGACATCATCCCCCATCGACCTTGGGAGTCCGCTGGACGCGGGCTCCCGGGTATGTCGTCGCCCGCTCATGCTCCCAACGCACCAGTCTCATCGGTTCAGTCTCGTCCGCGACGGCGGCGCATGAGCGCGGCCGTGGCGATCGCCGCGACCGCGGCGCTGGCGGCACCGGCGGCAGCCGCGCCGACCGCGTCCCGCGAGCGCAACCGCCGGGCCATCACCGCGTGGTGTCCCCGGACCCCGTCGAGGAGGATCGACAAACATGCCGCGTTGTCGTAGGCGGGATACCAGCCCAGCGCTGCCAACCGCTCGGGCTCGGTGGTCCACGGATGAGCGACGAAGGACAGGTCGCTGGCCGGCACCGGGATGACGTTGAGGCGGTGCAGCCGATCCGCGGCCGAGAAAGCGGCGATCTCGGACAGCTCGACCCGCTTCATACCCGAGATCTCCTCGACCTCCAGCTGCGAGAGGGCCCCCCAGGAGGACACGGTCAGCTCCTCCGGCGCATCCTCGTGAGCGAGCACGACGAGAGCGGACGCGAGGTCCTCGACGTGGCAGAACGTCCAGGAGGGCGTGGTGCCGCGCAAGGTCAACAACCGCGGCGCCTCGAAGTGACGAGTGATCATGGTGTCCACACCGGGCCCCACGAGCGCCGCCGGGCGCAGGATCGTCACGGCGAGCCCCTGGTGCAGACGTGCCAGGCTGGCAACTTCCTCCTCGACCGCGATCAGGTCCGCTACCAGACCTTCGGTGTCGTCGGCACGCAGCGGACTGTCCTCTGGCAGCGGGACGGGGTTGTCCGCTCGCGCCCCGAAGACGAGGGCGCTGGTGACCACGATTAACCGGGTGACACCGGCCGCTGCGGCAGCGGTGACCAGGGTCCGGATCTGCTCGATCTGTCGTGCTCGCCGGGCTGCTGGTTGCACGCCGAGCGCCACGCTCAGGTCCGGCTCCAGCGCGAGGTGCACCAAGACATCCACATCATCGAGGGCCGCGACGACGGACGGGGACGCCACGTCACCGGGGCGCCAGTCGACGTCACCAAGCGTGCCCGCGTGCGAATCTAGGCCGATCACTCGATCGCCACCCTCACCCAGGTGGGCGGCAAGGGTAGAACCGAACGTCGTTGCCGCCTTGGTGAGGGCGATCCGCAGCGGTCCAGCTTGCTTGCGCGGCCGGTTGCCTGCGGGCCGCGAGGCGGTCAAGGAACTCACCGGCACCTCCTAGTGTTGTTAGGTGGGACGCACCGAAAGCGGGCGACCGCACGACCGGGGACGTCATCGTCTCAAAAGTTTGGCAGGCTGGTGACAGCACGCCCGTCAGGAAGGATCCACCATCGTGTCCGAACAGCAGCCTCCAGAACGATCCGACGACCCCGCGGACGACCAGGACCAGGACGGACCTGGGTCAAAAGCAACAGGCGACGACCACACCACCCCGGGCGCGAGTGGAGGATCGGAGCCGATAGGTTTCCGCGGCTCCAGTGGCGCCCAGGGTGGTGCGACCTCGGGGAATGACCCCGATCCGATCGAGTCCTTGTTTGGCGGTCCGGTCCCGCCGCAGATGCGGGAGGCTCTGGAGTCCATGGGCCTTGGCGACATCGACTCCGGCCAGCTGGCCCAGATGCGCAGTCAACTGGAGATGTTGATGGGCGGTGGCGGTGATGACGGGCCGGTCAACTCCGAGCTCGCTCGAGATGTCGCACGGCAGGTGGTCGCGCAGCTCGGGGACGCCTCGATCGGCGAGTCCACGCGTCGCGACGTCGACCAAGTGGTCCAGGTCGCGTCGTTGTGGCTCGACTCGGTCACGGACTTCCCGCGCCCTGATGGCCCCGCTCGAGCACTGAGCCGGGCCGAGTGGGTGGAGCTGACGCTGCCCGTGTGGGAGCGTCTGACCACTCCGGTGGCGGAGGGCCTGCAGGCTGCGATGACCACGGCTATGGGGCAGCAGTTGTCTGAGTTCGGGCAGGAAGGTGCGCCTTCGATCCCTGGCCTGCCGCCGGGGATGAACCCAGCCGCCCTCATGGGCCAGATGGAGCCGATGGTGCGCAGGATGAGCGCGAGCATGTTCGGCGGTCAGGTCGGGCAGGCGGTCGGCACTCTCGCGGGAGAGACGCTGTCGGGCACCGAGGTCGGCATTCCCCTGCTAGGCGACGAGTCGGTTGCGATCCTGCCGGCCAATGTGGCTGACTTCGCCGAGGGTCTGCAGATCGACGCTGGTGAGGTGCATCTGTACCTCGCCGTGCGCGAGGCTGCTCGCGTCCGGCTCTTCGCGGCGGTCCCCTGGCTGGGACCGCAGCTGCTGACTGCGGTCGAGGACTATGCCCGTGACATCCGGATCAATACCGACGCCATCGAGGAGGCCGTGCGCAGCGCCGATCCGCAGGATGCCGAGGCGATGCAGGAGGCGCTCACGGGCGGCCTGTTCTCCATCGAGCCCAGCCCTGCCCAGCTCGCGGCGCTGGCTCGGCTGGAGACCTTCCTCGCGCTCGTCGAGGGTTGGGTGGACCTAGTGAGCGCCCGCGCCACCTCCCCGCACCTGCCGCACGCGGACGCCCTCGCGGAGGCCGTGCGCCGCCGCCGAGCCAGCAGTGGTCCGGCGGAGAAGACCTTCGCCTCCCTGGTCGGCCTCGAACTGCGGCCCCGCCGCCTCCGTGACGCCGCCAACCTATGGGCCGCCCTCGAAGATGCCCGTGGGCAGGCGGGCCGAGACGCGGCTTGGGGTCACCCGGACATCGCACCCAGTGCCGCCGATCTGGACGACCCGCTCGGTTACGTCCAGAACCGTGCGTCTGAGACTGACGACGAAGCACTCACCATCACCGACGAGGACATCGAGCGCCTCCTGGACGGCCCTACGGAGTGACGCGGCGGGGGGGGGGCGCACCGCCCCCGCCCCCCTGTGGACACCACCCGGGGCCGCCCCCCGTCGGCGGCCCACGGGGTGGCGGGGCGGCGGACGATCGGGCGGATGAGGGGCTTCGTGACCGCAACTGGGCCGAGGGCTCTCGTCGCAGTTGGGGCCAGGTGGGCCGTCTCCGACGACCCGACGGCCTCTGGCAGGTCGGTGTCGGGCCGGGAGCATTGCTGGTCGACGGTGCCGCACCGGCCATCCTGGCCGAGTCCCTGGTGCGGGGGGTGGAGCCGATCCGCGAAGTGTCACCGTGTCCCGTTCTTGGCGGCGGGCCGGTCGCCGGTCGGCTGCGCAGAGCGCTCGGCGACCTCGACCCGGTCGAGTCGATGGAGGGCCTGACGGTCGCCGTCCATCAGTATGTCGTCCCGCTGGAGGTGGGTCTGCGCATCGCCCGGGAGCCACGTCTCGTGCTTCCAGTGGTGGTCCAGCCACGCCGCGTGGTCGTCGGCCCGGTCGTCGGTGCGGTCACTTCTCTTGAGTCGAGGCCCGACCAGCCCCCACCCGAGGTGTCGACCCCGTGCCTGCACTGCCTAGACCTGCACCGCCAAGATCGGGATCCCTCGTGGGCTGAGGTGGCGACGTCGCTGGGGCATCCTGTCCATGACTTCGACCCCCTGCCCGTCAGCACCCCGATGGCGACCGCGGCGGAAGGTTTGACGTTGATGCTGGTGGCCGCCCTCGAGTCCGGCCGACGCTGCTCCCCCGGCCTCGCCTACGAGTTCGGGGCCGACGCCCCCCATGTCGTGGCACGCCGATGGACCGTGCACCCAGCCTGCCCCTGGCATGGCGCAACGCGCGGCTGAAAGGCCTTCGATAAAGCTGGCGCGAGCCCCGCTGCCGGCAGGCATCCTGGTCCCCAGGACGCCCGCCGGTCACGCGGCCGCAACATCGTTCTTCCGCGGCCGCCCCCTCGGCCTCTTGCGCGCCACGACGACGCCCTGCAGGAGCAACTGTCCGCCCCAGACGCCCCATGGCTCATGCCGGTGGAGCGCGCCGGCGAGGCAGGCTTCCCGGATCGGGCACCCAAGGCACAACGCTTTGGCTTCCTCGACCTCGGCAGGGCGCTCCGCAAACCACAGTTCGGCGGGATTCTCCTGACAGGGCAGTGCCTGGGCCGGTGAGGTCATCCCCGGCTCCGGCAGCAGTCCGAGCATGGCGGCCAGCGGCTCACTAGGTGGCCGGTGTAACAGATCAGCACAATGCACGTCATGTCCTTCCTGCGGGTGTCTGGGCTGCGGTCTGTCGTCAATGATCGTCATGGCAGGTCTCCGGTCGTCATGGAGCGGATCCGTGTCGATCTGTGGCTCGCACCGGGGGACGGAGTGTCCGTAGTGCAGACAGCAGAACGGCCGCGGATCCTCGGACAAGGACTCGCGGCCAGCAGACTCAGCAGGCGATAGCTAGCTGGTCCCGGTAGCAGTCATGTCCAGGGCGGGGGCGGGGGTCGGCGTGGCGCTGGCTTCGGTGGCGACGAACGGTCGCGAGCCTCCGAAGGCCTGCGCCGTGGCGCGACGCAAGCGCGGGCGCAGGGCGGAGCTACAGGTGGAAGCGGCCGCGCCGAGCGCGTCGCGGTAGGACGCACCAGTGCCGGTGACGATGGTGATCTCCATCAGTTCCACCCTCCTCTCAAACCTTGCGCGACCCCACCGTCTGGACGACCGTGGGCTGGACAGTGTTCACTCTAGGCTCCCTGTCGGAACGAGGGCAACCTCTTTATCAACGCGAGCATGAGGGAGCGCTCACCGCGAGCGTGAGGGAGGGTTCAACCCGAGGGTTGAGGGAGGGTTCAACCCGAGCTCGAGGATGCCGAGCGCAGCACGTCCAGGACGGCCTCGCCATACATCTCGAGCTTGCGGTCACCTACCCCGGAGATGGCACGCAGGCCGGACTCGTCAGTGGGCATCGCCTCGGCCACCGCCGTCAGGGTCGCATCGGTGAAGATGACGAAGGCCGGCATCCCCGCCTCCTGTGCGGTGCGCAGCCGCCACTGCTTGAGTGACTCGAACACCGCTTCGTCGTAGGTCGGCGGGCAGTGCTCGCAGCGTCCGATCTTGCGCTCGGCGGCGGTGCTCAGGATGGTCCCGCACGCGCGGCAGGTGCGGGGACGGGAGCTCGCCGATCCCTTTTTTCCTGGGCTGCGGCGCTGCCGACGCGGCGCACTCGCCGCTTCAGCGCCGAGCACGCCGGCGGCCGGGGCCAGGAAGCGGGAGACCGAACGGTGCGAGCGTCCGCCTGGTGAACGCGCCAAGGACCAGCTCAGCGCCAGCCGCTCGCGCGCTCGGGTGATGCCGACATACAGCAGCCTCCGCTCCTCCTCGACCCGCTCCGGCGTGTCGGCCAAGGTGATCGGCAACAATCCTTCGCTGCAGCCGACCAGGAAGACCGCGTCCCACTCCAGACCCTTGGCCGCGTGGAGGGAGGCCAGGGTGATGCCCTGGACAGTCGGCGCATGCTGTTCGGCCGCCCGTCGGTCCAGCTCGGTCACTAGGTCCTTGACCCTCGCTTCGGGAGCGGTCCGCGCCAGGTCGTCGGCGAGCAGCGCGAGGGCCTGGAGGCTTTCCCACCGTTCGCGCGCGGCTCCAGCGCTCGCTGGTGCGGTGCTGGCCGGCGCCCCACCGGCGCCGGCCCCCCCCCCCCCCCCCCGGTCCCCGCGCGGCGGGGGCCCGGCGGCCGGGCGCCCC
>NZ_JAUNVI010000005.1 GCF_030537745.1 Ornithinimicrobium sp.
TAGGGGCATGAGGGCGTAGGGGCACCGCATACCCTAGAAGCATGCGCATCGCCCGATTCACCGCTGGTGACGACCCCCACTTCGGTCTCGTGGACGGGGCCGGCGAGAAGATCGCCGAGATCACCGGCGACCCCCTCTACACCCGCATCGAGCTGACCGGCGAGACCTTCCTGGTCGAAGACGTGCGACTGCTGGCCCCGGTGATCCCCCGCAGCAAGGTGGTCGCGGTGGGTCGCAACTACGCCGATCACGCGGCGGAGATGGGCAACGAGGTGCCGCCTGAGCCGCTGCTCTTCCTCATCCCCAACACTTCCGTGTGCGGGCCCGGTGACCCGGTGGTGATCCCGTCGCTGACCCAGGAGGTCTCCTACGAGGCCGAGCTGGCGGTCGTGATCGGCCGGCTCTGCAAGGACGTGGCCGCCGAGGACGCCCGCGGCGTGATCTTCGGCTATACCGTGGCCAACGACGTGACTGCCCGTGACCTGCAGCGCAGCGACGGGCAGTGGGCGCGCGCCAAGGGCATGGACACCTTCACCCCGATCGGCCCGTGGATCGAGACCGACCTCGACGTCACCGACCTCAGGGTCATCAGCCGGCTCGACGGTCAGGTCCGCCAGGACGGGACGACCGCTGACATGGTCCACGGGATCGGCGCGATCATCGAATACGTCTCGGCGGCGTTCACCCTGCTGCCCGGCGACATCATCCTCACTGGTACCCCGGCCGGAGTGGGGCAGGTCGAGGCGGGCCAGCGTGTCGAGGTAGAGGTGGAGGGCATCGGCTCGATGAGCAACCCGTTCGTCAGCGCCGACGAGGGGCTAGTTGACGATGCCGACGACGACGACTCTGGGTCCCGATGACCGACTCCCCGATCGGCGTCTTCGACTCCGGATTCGGCGGCCTCACGGTGGCTCGGGAGATCCTGGACCAGTTGCCGCAAGAGTCGATCCTCTACCTCGGTGACACCGCTCGGTCGCCTTATGGCCCACGCCCTATCGCCGAGGTCCGCCGGTATGCCCTCGAATGCCTCGACCGGCTCGTCGACCACGGGGTCAAGGCGTTGGTCATCGCCTGCAACAGCGCTTCTGCGGCGGTGCTTGCCGACGCCAGGGAGAGGTATGACGTGCCCGTGGTGGAGGTCATCCGACCGGCCGTGCGCCGGGCGATGGCAGTGACCCGCTCGGGCCGGATCGGCGTGATCTCCACCGAGGCCACCCACCAGTCCCGCGCCTACCTTGACTCTTTCGTCGCCGCACCCGCGCAGGTCTCCGTCACCAGCGTGGCCTGCCCGAGGTTCGTGGAGCTGGTCGAGGCCGGGATCACCAGCGGTCCCGAGGTCATCGAGACCGCGCGTGGCTACCTGGCTCCGCTGCAGGACAAGGGCATCGACACGCTCATCCTCGGGTGCACCCACTATCCGCTGCTGACGTCGGCGTTGCAGTATGTCCTCGGTGAGCAGGTGACCCTGGTCTCCTCCGCCGCCGCCACCGCAGCCGATCTCTTCCGCGTGCTGACCGACGGCGACCTCCTCGCGCCCGCCAACAACGATCCATTCCACCAGTGGTTGACCACGGGCGACCCCCATGGCTTCACCTTCCTAGCCCGACGTTTCCTCGGCCCCGAGGTCGACCAGGTCCACCAGGCCTCCGTCGACCTCGGGGCCGAGGAGCACGTCGGCCTGCCCGGGCAGCGGGCGACGTCAGAGCACTGACTCGCGGGCGTGCTGCCAAAGACGTGGGCATGATGGTGCCATGGACCTGACGATCGTCGGTTGCACCGGCTCGCTGCCCGGGCCGGACTCACCGGCCAGCTGCTACCTGGTCACCGCCGAGCAGGAGGGGCGCCGCTGGCGGGTCGTGCTCGACCTCGGGTCGGGAGCGTTCGGCGCGCTGCAACGCCATACCGACCCCTTGGCCGTCGACGCGGTCGTGCTGTCCCACCTGCACCCCGACCACTGCCTCGACCTGACCGCGATGCGGGTCTGGCGGGGACATGGCCCGGTCCCGGCCACGAGCGACCTCCTCGTCCATGCCCCGGCCGGTGCCGCCGAGCGGCTGGCCCGCGCCTATGGCGTGGCCGGGTCGGAGCCGCTCAAAGGGATGGCGTTCGTCGACCTGGTGGACACGGTCCCCTTTACCGTCGGCCCCCTGCGGATCACGCCGTTTGCCGTGCGCCACCCGGTGCCCGCGTTCGGGCTGCGCGTCGAGGCGGACGGCCGCGTCCTGGCCTACACCGGCGACACCGACAGCTGTCCTGGCCTGCTGCCCTTGATGTCCGAGGCTGACCTCGTGCTGAGCGAGGCGAGCTTTGTGGAGGGTCGCGACCGTGCGCGGGGAATCCACCTGAGCGCACGGCGGGCTGCGGAGGCCGCGGTCCAGGCCGGTGCCCGTCGGTTGATGCTCACTCACCTGCCGCCGTGGAACGACCCGCAGGTATGCCGTGCCGAGGCCGCCCAGGTCTGGTCCGGTGAGGTCGAGCTCGCGCGACCAGGGCTGGTCACGGCCGTCTAGGTCGGCGACGCCACCCACCGCACCCTGGCCAGGCGTTCTCCCAGCCAAGCGTTAGAGGATCGCCCGATGAGAACTAGGGATGGCGCTGCGGTGGGCGTGGCTGCTGGTGCGGTCACGCTGGGGGTGGCGGAGCTGATGGCCGCGCTGTGGACGGGCTGGCTCGGCTCGGCCGGGAGCCCGTCCCCGTTGCTCGCGATCGGGGGCGCCTTCGTTGACCGCACCCCGGCGTGGCTCAAGGACTGGGCGGTCTCGACCTTCGGCACCGCAGACAAGATGGCGCTCGCGGTGGGGATGATCCTCGTGATCGCCACGGTGGTCGCGGTGATCGGTGTCCTCAACCGTCGGCGGACCGGGTTGGCGCAGGCCCTCTTCGCGCTGGTCGGCGTGATCGGCATGGCGGCGGTGCTCTCCCGCCCCGGCTCGAGCGCGCCGGACGTGCTGCCCACGGTGGCGGCGACCTTGGTGGGGCTGTGGCTGCTGCGGGCGCTGCCGCGCTGGCTGGCCGACCGGGGTGATCCGCAGAGAAGCGACGTCGAAAGCCTCGACGCTGGCCTCGATGGTCGTTTCGACGACGCTGACCGGGCCTCCCGGCGCGATGTGATCCGCGTCGCCGGAGGACTGACGGTGCTGGGGATCCTTGGCGTCGTGGCCGGGCGCGCCATGTCGGCCGGAAGCGCTACCGCGGAGAAGGTGGCGCGGGCCTTCCGTCTGCCGACGCCGCGCACCCCGGTGAGCGTCCCCGCGGGTGCCAGCCTTGACGTCCCTGGCGTCACGTCATACCTGACCCCTAACGACGGTTTCTATCGCATCGACTCCGCGCTGCAGGTGCCACGCATCGACCCGGCGGAGTGGTCGTTGCGGGTCTACGGGCTGGTGGACAAGGAGATCGAGCTCAGCTTCGAGGAGCTCCTGGCGGAGGAGCACCTCGAGAAATTGGTCACGTTGACCTGCGTGAGCAACGAGGTCGGCGGCAACCTGGCCGGCAACGCGCGCTGGATCGGCTGGCCGATCCGCGAGCTGTTGGCGCGCGCCGGCGTGCAGCCGGAAGCCGACATGGTGCTGTCGCGAAGCATCGATGGATGGACGGCGGGCACGCCGATCGAGGCGCTGACCGACGACCGCGACGCGCTGCTGGCGGTGGGGATGAACGGTGAGGCGCTGCCCCGTGAGCACGGTTTCCCGGTCCGTATGGTCGTGCCTGGCCTCTACGGCTACGTCTCCGCGACGAAGTGGGTGACCGAGCTGAAAGTGACCCGGTTCGACGCGGACGAGGGCTATTGGACGCCGCGAGGCTGGGACGCACTCGGCCCCATCAAGACCGCCTCGCGGATCGACGTCCCGCGCAACGCCGAGACCGTGGCCGCCGGGGATGTCGTCGTCGCGGGAGTTGCCTGGGCGCAGCATCGCGGGATCGACGCAGTGGAGGTCCGCGTCGACGGTGGCGACTGGCAGGCCGCGCCGCTCCGCGAGGAGCCCAACGTCGACTCGTGGCGCCTCTGGTCATGGACCTGGCCGGCCACCGAGGGCGAGCACGAGCTGGAGGTTCGGGCGACCGACGGCAATGGTGAGGTGCAGACCGACCAGATCGCGCCGCCCGCGCCAGATGGGGCCAGCGGCTATCAGCGGATCCGGATCAAGGTCAGGGCGGACTGAGCTCTCAGGCGGCCGCAGATGTGGGGGGCTCAGATGCGGGGGGCTGGCTCAGGCCGGCGTGACGCGATCGTCTGAGGGCCCTGCGGGCGAGGCCAGCCCCGGCGGTGCCGCGGCGCGGTCGATCTCGGAGCGAAGACGACGAGCGCCGACCAGCGCGAGCAGTAGGGCCAGTGCGGTGGCGCCGACGGAGACCGCGAAGGCTGGTTGGTAGCCGGCAGCATCCGCGACCCGCCCGGCCAACGCGGCGCCCACGGCATACCCGGTGCCGGTCGCCGCGGCCAGGACGGTCATGGCGGCACCGAGCCGGCGCGCCGGGGTGATGCGTTCGGCGAGGGTGAAGGTGGTGATCATCGACGGGGCCACCGCGAGGCCGAGACCGAGCAGCGCGAAGGTGAGCCCGAGCAGGCTGTGCACGGCCAGCAGCGGCAGGGCCAGCACGAAGAGGCCAGCCGTGAACAGGCGCAGTCGGCGCTCGTAGCCGAAGGCCTCCGGGATGGCGACGACGGCCAAGCCGGCCAGCACGCTGCCCACCCCGAGGAGGCCGTGGAGCAGGCCGGTCAGGCCGGGTTGGCCGGCCTCGGTGGCCAGCACCGAGGTGCCGGTCTGCACTGACCCGAAGACCATCCCGATCCCGAGCTGGATCGCGCCCAGGATGATCAGTGCCGGGGTGATGAGCCGAGCTCGCACGCCGACTTGAGCAGGGGCTGGTCCGACCAGGGTGACGGTGCGGTGCAGCGCGAACCAGGTGCCGAAACCGCCGAGCAGGCCGGCTGCGACGATCAGCGCCGCGATGGGGTCGAAGAAGGCGACGACCACGCCGACCAGGGCCGGGCCGAGGACGAAGGAGGCTTCGTCGGCAGCGCCCTCATAGGAGAAGGCGGCGTCCATGACCCTGGGATCCTCGGCGTGGCCAGCCTTGGAGATGGGACGCCAGCGGACGCGCGCCATGGTGCCGACCTGCGGGACGAAGAAGCCAGCGACCGCCGCGACCACAGGGATCGGCCACCAGGCCTCACCGATGGTGTGTGCGGAGGTCAGGATCGCCAGCGCTGCCAGGCCGATCGTGCCGACGATGCTCTGGACGAGCAGGACTGGGCGCTGCCCGATGCGGTCGGTCAGGGCCCCCGCGATGGGCGCGCCCACGGCGTTGGCTATGGCCAGGGCGCCAGCGCTCACGCCGCCTGCGGTGTAGGTGCCGGTGGCGCCGGACACGGCGAGCAGCGCGGCGATCTGCGCCATTGCCAGGGGGAGCCGGCCGAGGAAGGCGACAGCGATGTACAGCGGCCCGGTCAGGGCAAAGAGGCGTTGGTAGGACTGGAGGGGAGACACCCGCTGGTTGGCCTTTCGGAGGTCACGTGAAGTGCGTGCACGCCGTCCCAGCCACCCGGCGTGCGAAACCCTGTGACACGTCCAGCATACCTGAGATGCGGACCAGGCTGAATCCAGGGACGGTCGCGGTGGAGACGGGGTGGCAGGGCAGACTGACGACCATGAACGCTCTGTCCTCGGTCGGTGACCACCTGCGTGCTCGCTCGCGTGATCCGCGACGCCAGCTCACGGCTCTCGGGCCGGTCGCCGCGTTGCACGCCGGGCGGATGCCGTGGCGCTTGAGCCAGCTGATGGTGGGGCTCACCCTCTATGGACTGTCGATGGCCATGCTCGTCCGCGCCACGCTCGGCGTCCTGCCGTGGGACGTCCTCCATCAAGGCCTCACCACGATCGTGCCGTGGAGCTTTGGCACAGTGGTCATCGTCACCTCGATCGTCGTGCTCCTGCTGTGGATCCCGATCCGGCAACTCCCCGGACTGGGGAGCCTGCTCAACGCGGTCGTCGTCGGCATCGTGGCCGACCTGGTGCTGGCCGTGCTCAGCGAGCCCAACGGCCTGGCGGCGCGCGCCGTCCTGATGCTCGGAGGCATCCTGCTCAACGGCATCGCCACCGCGATGTATATCGGGTCACAACTGGGCCCCGGCCCTCGCGACGGGCTCATGACCGGTCTGGCCCGGCGCACGGGAGTCTCCATCCGCGTGGTGCGGACCAGCCTGGAAGTCGCGGTCGTCGTGGTCGGTTGGCTCCTGGGTGGAGTCGTCGGCGTCGGCACCGTTCTCTATGCCGTCGTGATCGGCCCGCTGACCCAGCTCATGCTGCCGTGGTTCACGGTGCCGCTAGATCCCGCGCCAAAGACGCCCGCACCGACCGAGGGGTGACCAGTCATTCTTTGATCGTCGGTCGCGCCGACGTGAGTGCGCGTCGGGTCGAGCGGCGCCACGGCATACCCTGGGCTCATGACCCATGGCGAGCGCCACGACGGCCGAACCCCAGACCAGCTCCGAAAAATCCGCATCACCCGCAACTGGCTCGACCATGCCGAGGGCAGCGTGCTCGTCGAGTTCGGGAAGACCCGGGTCCTCGTCGCGGCGTCGTTCACCAAGGGTGTGCCCCGCTGGCGCGCCGGGAGCGGCAAAGGCTGGACGACCGCGGAGTATGCGATGCTGCCGCGCGCCACGCACACGCGCTCCGATCGCGAATCGGTCAAGGGGCGGGTCGGCGGACGCACGCACGAGATCAGCCGCCTGATCGGACGCTCGCTGCGCGCGATCATCGACCTGGAGGCGCTGGGGGAGAACACCATCCAGATTGACTGCGATGTGCTCCAGGCCGATGGCGGCACCCGAACGGCGTCCATCACCGGCGCCTATGTCGCGCTCGTGGACGCCATCGAGAACGCCCGCGCAGCCGGCCTGATCGCCAAGAATGCCGAGCCCCTCACCGGGTCTGTCGCCGCAGTGAGCGTCGGAATCGTCAAGGGAGAGCCGGTGCTCGACCTGGACTATGTCGAGGACGCCAGCGCGGACACCGACATGAACGTCGTGATGACCGGCGACGGCCGCTTCGTGGAGGTGCAGGGCACCGCTGAGGGGTTGCCCTTCGACCGCGAACTGCTCGACGCCCTGCTTGACCTCGCTTCCGAGGGCTGCGCCGAGCTCACGGCCCGCCAGGCCGCGGCGTTCGGCGCAGATGACATGGGGGGCGCCGTCTCGCACGAGGTCGGCGCCGATATCGACCAGGGCCCGCCCACTTGGTGAGCGACGGCCAGGCAGACCGCCGGCTGGTCCTCGCCACGCGCAATGCGCACAAGGTCGTGGAGCTCCGGGAGATCCTGCGGCCGGTCCTGGAGCAGGTCGGCCTCGAGCTGGTCGGTCTGGATGCCTTCGAAGGTCTGGAGGACGTCGTCGAGTCTGGCGTCACCTTTGCCGACAACGCGCTGCTCAAGGCGAGGTATGCGGCAGCCGCCACCGGGCTGCCGGCGCTGGCTGACGACTCTGGGCTGGCCGTCGACGTGCTCGGCGGGTCCCCGGGGGTCTTCTCGGCGCGCTGGTCCGGGCCGCTGGGGGAGGCGACCGGCCTGTCTCGTGACGAGGCCAACAATGTCCTGGTGCTCGCCCAGCTCGCGGATGTGCCCGATGGGCACCGCGCCGCCTCCTTCGTCTGTGCGGCCGCGTTGGTCCTGCCGGGCGCTGAGCCTGGGACGGTCGGCGAGGAGATCGTTCGGCACGGGCACTGCCGGGGAGTGGTCGCTCACCAGTTGCGAGGGACCGGTGGCTTCGGCTTCGACCCGTTGCTCCTGCGCCCGGACGGGCGCACCCTCGCCGAGCACAGCGCGCAGGAGAAGAACGCGATCTCCCACCGTGGTGAAGCCTTCCGTGCCCTGGGTGCCGATCTCACTCACCGTCTGGGCCAACTCCGCTGACGGTCGTTGCGCGCCGACGCCATACCCTTGTCCCAAGATCCTGACCCGCTGACGAGGGTCGATCCACCGCCGAGCCCCCGAAAGAGGCACCTCATGGCTCACCAGTGGCGCGGCGTGATCGCCGAATACGCCGACCGGCTCCCCGCGACGCTCACCGAGCGGATCGTCACGCTGCGCGAGGGCGGGACGCCGCTCATCCTGGCCGAGCACCTCTCCGAGGTCGTCGGTGCGCAGGTGCACGTGAAGTACGAAGGCCTCAACCCCACCGGCTCGTTCAAGGACCGGGGCATGACGACCGCGATCAGCAACGCCGCGCGCAAGGGTGCCAAGGCCGTCATCTGCGCCTCCACCGGCAACACCTCCGCCAGCGCCGCGGCCTATGCCACCAAGGCCGGGATGACCTGCGGAGTCCTGGTGCCCGCCGGCAAGATCGCGATGGGCAAACTGTCGCAGGCCATCGCGCACGGCGCCACGCTCATCCAGGTGGACGGCAACTTTGATGACTGCCTGATGATCGCGCGCAAGCTCGCCGAGGCCTACCCCGTGGAGTTGGTCAACTCCGTCAACCCGGCGCGGATCGAGGGGCAGAAGACTGCGGCGTTCGAGATCGTGGACGCCCTCGGTGACGCGCCGGAGATCCACTGCCTGCCGGTCGGCAACGCGGGCAACATCACCGCCTACTGGCAGGGCTATCGGGAGTATGCCGACGCGGACGCCCCTGGCGCGGGAGGTGTCGCGGTGTCCACTCGACTGCCGCAGATGTGGGGCTTCCAGGCGGCGGGTGCGGCGCCGCTGGTACTGGGCCACCCGATCGACGAGCCCGAGACGATCGCGACCGCGATCCGGATCGGCAACCCGGCCTCCTGGGAGAAGGCCGAGGCGGCGCGCGACGAATCCGGCGGCCTCATCGAGGCAGTGACCGATGAGGAGATCCTCGCCGCGCACCGACTGCTGTCCTCACGGGAGGGGATCTTCGTCGAGCCCGCGTCAGCGGCGTCGGTCGCAGGCCTGCTCAAGCAGCACGCCGCAGGCCGGGTGCCGGCCGGTGCAACCATCGTGTGCACGGTCACCGGCCACGGCCTCAAGGACCCCCAGTGGGCGTTGCGCAACACCGACGGCTCGGAGGTCGAGCCGCATCAGATCAGCGTCGACGTGGTTAGCGCCGCGGTCGCGCTGGGACTGGACTGATGCGCTCCCTGAGCGTGGGCGCCTCGGTCACGGTGTCCGTGCCCGCGAGCTCGGCCAACCTCGGGCCCGGTTTTGACACGATCGGCCTGGCGCTCGGGATCCAGGACCACTATCGCGTCGAGGTCATGCCGCAAGGCGCGGGTCTGGAGGTCGTCGTCGAGGGGGAAGGGTCGGCCGACCTGCCCGCGAGCGAGGACAACCTGGTCGTCGCGTCGTTGCGGGAAGCCTTGCAGGCGTGCGGGATCGGCTGGCGCGACGGCTATGACCTGCGGGTGACCTGCCGCAACGCCATCCCGATGGCGGCCGGTCTGGGCTCCTCTGCCGCGGCGGCAGTGGGGGGTCTGGGGCTGGGCTTTGCGCTCGCTCGGGCCGGCGACCTGACCGAGGCCGACCTGGGGCTGGTCAACACGCATGCGGGGATCCTGGAGGGACACCCGGACAACTCCTCGGCGTCAGTCTTCGGCGGGCTGACGGTGTCGTGGATGCCGAGCGCGCAGGTCGTGCGCACGGCCCGCCCCACGCTGCACCCGGACGTCGAGCCGATCGTGCTGATCCCCACCGGGGTGCGCCTCGCTACGTCGATCGCGCGGGCCCTGCTCGGTCCCCAGGTGCCCCGCGCCGACGCGGTGCGCCAGGCTGGCAGATCCGCGCTGCTGGTGCACGCGCTGACCCACGAGCCGTCGATGCTGCTCGATGCCACGCAGGACTGGCTTCACCAGGAGCTCCGCCGGGATGCCTACCCCGTCACGATGGGTGCCGTCGACGCCCTCCGTGGCCTCGGACATGCTGCCGTCGTCTCCGGCGCCGGTCCGGCCGTGCTGTGTCTGACGACCCGTGACCTCGTCGAGGTCGTCGTGGCCGAGACGAAGACGTGGGGCCGCGACTGGCAGGTGCTCACTCCTGGCGTGCCGACCACCGGCCTGACGGCGCGCTAAGGAGCTTTTTCGCCGCGCCTTCGGCGGCGCCTCCGTCGCCTGCCAAGATCGGTGCCATGGTCACCACGCGTCGGTTCTCCCAGGTCAACGTGTTCAGTGCGCACGCGCTGCGCGGCAACCCGCTCGCCGTCGTTCATGACGCAGACGGGCTGGATGAGGAGACGTTGGCCGCGTTTGCTCGGTGGACCAACCTGTCGGAGACGACCTTTCTGCTCACGCCGAGCGACGACGCCGCGGACTACCGGGTGCGCATCTTCACCACTACCGGTGAGCTGCCGTTCGCCGGCCACCCCACCCTCGGCAGCGCGCACGCCTGGCTGGAGGCCGGGGGCGAGCCTCGCCATACCGGTCACGTCGTGCAGGAGTGCGGAGCGGGACTGGTCACGGTGAGCACCGCTGATCGACTCGCTTTCGCAGCGCCGCCACTGACGCGCTCCGGACCGCTCGCCGCAGCCCAGGAGGCTGCCGTCCGCGACGCGCTGCGACTGGAGGCGAGCCAGGTCCGAGGGATGGCGTGGATCGACAACGGACCTGGCTGGATCGGCGTCGAGCTCGCCGGCGCGGACGAGGTGCTCGCGGTCGAGCCCGACCCGCTGCTGACCCGGCAGCTCCAGGTGGGGGTGATCGGCCGATGGCCCGACCCGTCCACGAAGGGCAAGGACGTCGAGGTCAGGGCGTTCTATGGGGACGGCACAGGTGTCGAGGAGGACCCCGTCACCGGCAGCCTCAATGCTGGTCTGGCCCAGTGGCTCATCACCTCGGGCCGATTGCCGCAGCGGTATGTCGCGGGTCAGGGCGCGCGGTTGCTTCGAGACGGGCGCGTCTACCTCGAGCAGCGTGACGGGCAGGTCTGGGTCGGCGGCGACACCTTCACGACCGTGAGCGGGCAGGTGAGGATCGGCTGACGGATCGGGCCGGGTCGAAGGTTAGGCTGGTCGCTCGCGCTCGTGGTGGAACTGGTAGACACGCAGGATTTAGGTTCCTGTGCCTTCGGGTGTGCGGGTTCGACTCCCGCCGAGCGCACCGTGTTGGTCACGCGAGCCTGCTCGCACTGGCGACCGTCCGGTCAGAGGTCGATGCCCAGGGCTTTGGCGAGGGAGGCGACGTGGCCGGTGGCCTTGACGTTGTAGCGGGCCAGCTCGATCTTGCCGCCCTCGTCTACGACGAACGTCGAGCGGATCACGCCGACGACGGTCTTGCCATAGAGCTTCTTCTCGCCGTAGGCACCGTAGTCCTCGAGCATGGACTTGCTCTCGTCGGAGAGGAGCGGGAAGGAGAGTGCCTCCTGCTCGGCAAAGGTGGCGAGCTTGGCCGGTGCGTCCGGGGAGACTCCGACGACGGCATACCCGTGCTTGGCGAAGATCGCCTCGTTGTCCCGAAAATCGCAGGCCTCCGTGGTGCATCCGGGGGTCATCGCAGCGGGGTAGACGTAGATGATGAGCTTGCGGCCAGCGAAGGAGGACAGGCTCACTTCCGTGCCCTCGGCATCGTGCAGGGTCCAGGCCGGGGCGGTCTGACCGGTTTCGAGTCGGGACATCAAGTGCCTCCAAGGTTCGGGATGGAAGGTTCTGCGTTATCGTCTCAGCAGGACCTGGACCCTCAACCCTAGGACGTCACCACCCATGGCCAGCAAGCAGCCCGCCCGCGCTCCCAAGGAGATCGAGGCCGACCTCGCGGCTACTCGTAGTCGCCTCTCCCGCACCGTCGACGAGCTGGCCTACCGCGTCAGCCCCGACACGCTCAAGGCGAACGCCCTCGCCTCCATCAAGGGCAAGGCCAACGACGCAGCCTTCGACGCGCAAGGTCAGCCTCGCTACGACCGGCTCGCCAAGGTCCTCGGTGGGGTTTCCGGCGCGGCGCTCGGTCTGGGCCTGCTCCGGCGCGTCTTTAACAAGGGCTGACCACCCCGTCGTGATCGTCGACCAGGCGGTCTACCGGGGCGGCGTCCGGCAGGAGTGCGCAGACCTCAGTGCCGAGCTCTCCCGCCTCCGCGAGCCAGGTGCGTCGTCCCACGATTTCGTCTGGGTCGGGCTGAAGGACCCCACGGTCGACGAGTTCGACTTCGTGCGGGCCGAGCTCGACCTGCACCCGCTCGCCGTCGAGGACGTCGAGAAGGGCAATCAGCGCGTCAAACTGGAGGCCTACGACACCACGGTCTTTGCCGTCGTCAAGACGTTGCGGTATGTCGAGGAGACCTCCGACATCGAGACCGGCGAGGTGATGGCCATCATCGGCCCCCACTTCGTCGTCACCTTGCGCCGTGGTGACGTCGCGCCGCTGCACGGAGTGCGCGAGCATCTGGAGACGCACGAGCAACTGCTGCTGAGGGAAGGTCCGCTCTCTGTCCTGCACGGCCTGCTCGACAAGGTGGTTGACACCTATCGCACCATCGACGACGAGGTGGCCGACGACCTGGCCAGGATCGAGCGGGACGTCTTCGGGGGAGGAAACCGGACCCACTCGAGCACCATCTACCGGCTGAAGCGCGAGGTCCTGGAGTTTCGCCGGGCCGCGCTCCCACTGCGAGCGCCGCTGGCCGGCCTGGTGGACACTTCCGGGAGCGTGCACTCCAAAGAGCTGCGGCTGCACTTCCGCGACGTGGCGGACCACCTGGCCGAGGTCATCGCCAACATCGAGTCGTATGACGCGCTCCTCAGCGACATCCTGTCGGCCCATCTGTCCCAGATCGCGCTGCAGCAGAACTCCGACATGCGTCGGATCTCGGCCTGGGCGGCGATGATCACCGTCCCCACGTTGATCGCGGGCATCTACGGGATGAACTTCGATCACATGCCCGAACTGCACTGGCTGTTGAGCTATCCGCTCGCGCTGCTCTCGATGGTCGTCATCGTGACCATCCTGCACCGCGCTTTCAAGCGGTCCGGCTGGCTCTGACGGGGGGTGCCGTCTCCGGCTCCTACTGGCCCGCGCCTGCGGTCGCCGGCTCGAAGGACGAAAGGACGGGGGTGCCGAACGGACCGGCGGTGGACCGCACCAGGACCAACCGCTCTCCGGCGGTGAGCGATGGGCCCACCCAGACAGGGTCTCCCTCGCGCAGGAGATGGGACTGGCGGACCAGGGCAGTGACGGTGCGGCGTGCTCCACGCTTGCCCCTCAGCGTCACCGTAGGGCCCTCGCGCGCCATGATGGTGGCCTCCTCTAGCCGGTCCCACCCCGATGTGTCCGGCAGCCGATGGGCGCGGCGCCAGTCCATGGCGAGGAAGACCACCATCAGCACCAGGCCGAAGTAGGCCCCATAGCTCACGGCACTGGACCAGGGGTCCTCGAAAAGCAACCTGCGGATCAGCATCATGATCAGGCCCGCGATCGACCACGCGACGATGGTGGCGACCCATTGGACCCGGGAGTATCTGCGGAGCATCGCCAGTGCCTGCTCCTGCGTCATCTCCCTGGGTGGCTTCGCGGTCGGTCGCGGGGCACCAGTCATCAGACCGTGTCGACCTCGGACCGGGCCGCGACGAAGGCGTCGACGCAGGTGCGCACGTCGTCCTCGGAGTGGGCGGCGGACAACTGGACCCGGATTCGAGCCTGGCCTTTGGGGACGACGGGGAAAGAAAAGGCGATCACGTAGACACCTGTGGCGAGCATCGCGTCGGCGACCTGCGTAGCCCTGCGAGCGCCGTCCTCACCGCGGAACATCACCGGGACGATCGGGTGCTCACCGGGCAGCAGGTCGAAGCCGGCCTCCGTCATCAGCGAGCGGAAGAGCTCGGCGTTGCGGCGCAGTTGGGCCCTCGGCTCGTCGGAGTCCCGCGCGATCTCCAGCGCCTTCAGGGACCCGGCGACCACGGACGGGGCGACCGCATTGGAGAAGAGGTAGGGGCGGGCGCGTTGCCGCAGCAGGTCGACGACCTCCTGCGGGCCGGCGACGTAACCGCCGCTGCCGCCACCGAGGGCCTTGCCGAGGGTCCCGGTCAAGATGTCGACCCGGTCCATCACCCCGCGCGCTTCGTGCGATCCGCGTCCTCCCTCACCGATGAAACCGGTCGCGTGGGAGTCGTCGACCAGGACCATTGCGCCGAACTCCTCAGCCAGGTCGCAGATCTCCGGCAGCGGCGCGAGGTAGCCGTCCATGGAGAAGGCGCCGTCCGTGGCGATGAGGATGCGGCGGGAGTCCTGGCCACGGGCCGCTTGGAGCTGGGAGCGCAGGTCGTCCATGTCGCGGTTCTTGTAGCGGTAGCGGTCCGCCTTGCTCAGCCGCACGCCATCGATGATCGAGGCGTGGTTGAGCTCGTCGGAGATGATCGCGTCCTCTGGCCCGAGGATGACCTCGAAGATGCCGCCGTTGGCGTCGAAGCAGGACGGGAAGAGGATCGCGTCCTGCGTCCCGACGAAGTCGGCGATCGCCTTCTCCAGGTCACGGTGCTGGGTCTGCGTCCCGCAGATGAAGCGCACCGAGGCCATCCCGAAGCCCCACTCGTCCAGGGCGTCTCGGGCGGCCGTGACGACGTCAGGGTTGTTGGCCAGACCGAGATAGTTGTTGGCGCAAAAGTTGAGGGCCTCGCCCTGGGTGGTCCCGATGTGGGAGGACTGAGGTGTGGTGATCTGTCGCTCGTGCTTGGTCAGTCCCTGCGCCTCGATGTCGGCGAGCTCTGCGGCCAGCTGTTCTCTCACTCCATACATGTCTCTCTCCTCAACTCCAGTCCATAATGACCTTGCCGACCTGGCCCGATCGGGCGGCAGCGAAGGCGTCGGCCCACTGCTCGGCAGGGTAGCGGTGTGTGATGACGGAGCGGATGCGGTCGCGCAGCAACTCCGAGCTCTGCAGCATCGCGGTCATCTTGTACCAGGTCTCATACATCTCCCGGCCGTAGATCCCCTTGATCGTCAACATGTGGGTGATGACCTTGCCCCAGTCGATCGCGTACGGCTCGGCAGGGAGCCCCAGCATCGCGATCCGGCCACCGTGCGTGCAGTTGGCGATCAGCTCGTTGACGGCCGACGGGTTGCCCGACATCTCCAGCGCAATGTCGAAGCCCTCGGTCATCCCCAATTGCTCCTGCGCCGAGGCGATCCTGTCGGTGGAGACGTCGACGACGACGTCGGCGCCCACCGCTCGGGCCAGCTCGAGGCGGGTGGGGGACACATCTGTCACGACGACATACCTCGCGCCGCTGTGGCGCACGATGGCCGCCGCCATGATGCCGATCGGTCCGGCGCCGGTGATCAGGACGTCCTCGCCCTCCAGCGGGAAGGACAAGGCGGTGTGCACGGCGTTGCCGAGCGGGTCGAAAACGGCACCGAGATCGGGGTCGATCAGGTCTGGCTGCGCCCACACGTTGGAGAAGGGCACCACGACGTAGTCGGCGAAGCAGCCGTCGCGGTTGACGCCGAGGTTGGAGGTGTTGACGCACATGTGACGACGGCCGGCGCGGCAGTTGCGGCAGTGGCCGCACACCACGTGACCCTCGACGGAGACCCGCTGGCCGACCTGGAGGCCGTAGCGTCCACCGGTCGGCACGCCCTCGCCAAGCTCGACGACCTCTCCGTAGAACTCGTGCCCCACCACGAGCGGCGGTGTGAGCATCGAGGCCGCCCAGTCATCCCAGCTCTCGATGTGCAGGTCGGTCCCGCACAGCCCGGCTCTCAGGACGCGGATCTTGACCTCGCCCCGGCCGGGTTGCGGCTCCGGGACCTCCATGAGCTCCAGGCCCGGCCCGGCGGTTGGCTTCACGAGCGCTCGCATAGGGTCCAGTCTTGCTCATCTGCAGGTAGGGAGTGTCCCCAGGTGGTGACGGCGGCAAGTTTTGGCCCCGCCCTCCAGCGGTGTTAATGTTGTCCGCTGTCGCGCCTATAGCTCAATTGGCAGAGCAGCTGGCTCTTAACCAGCGGGTTCGGGGTTCGAGTCCCTGTGGGCGCACCATTGGCAAGGGGCAGGTCCGCGAGCGGGCCGGCCCCTTCGTCGTCCCCGTGAGTCTGCATATCCGGGCCAGGGATGCTTGACTGTCAGGCGTGACTGACCAGCGACAGAAGGCTCACGAGACCACCAAGCGATCCCGAGACCGGGCCGACTTCCGCGAGGCCGAGCAGCACGCGGCCGACTCGCCCACCGACCTGTCGCGGCGGGACTGGAAGGCAGTAGCGAAGCGGGCCTTCGCCGAGTTTGGGGACGATCGAGGCACCGACCTGGCGGCAGCACTCACCTACTACGCGATGATGTCGATCGCGCCGATGCTGCTGGCGCTCACCTCGCTCCTGGGCGTCGTCGGCCAGGGCGGCGCGACGACCGCGGCGATCGAGAGCCTCGGCGGAGAGCTAGGGCTCAAGCCGGAGACGCTCGCCACCGCCACCGGGTATGTCGACTCCATGCAGGATGCGGGCGGCGGCGGCGTGCTGCTGGTCGTCGGTGTGCTGGCCTCGTTGTGGTCGGCCTCCAACTACGTCAACGCCTTCAGCCGGATGATGAACGCGGTCTATGAGGTGCAGGAGGGGCGGCCAGTGTGGAAGTTGCGGCCCTGGCTCCTGCTGCTCACCTTGGTGATCACTCTGACGCTCGTCGCGATCGTGCTGTCCGTGACGCTCTCGGGGGGCCTGTCCGAGGCGATCTTCGGCTATCTGGGGTTGTCTGAGCAGGCCACGTTCTTGTGGAACATCTTCAAGTGGCCGGTCATCGTCGTCGTCGTCGTGGGGGTGATCGACCTGCTCTACTGGGGGACTCCCAATGTGCGCCAGCCGAAGTTCCGTTGGATCAGCCCCGGCGCAATCCTGGCGCTGGCCATCGCGGTCACTGCCGCAGCCGGCTTCGGCTTCTACGCCGCCAACTTTGGTAAATACAACGCCACCTACGGCGCGCTGGGTGGTGTCATCGTGCTGCTCCTGATGATCTGGCTCATCAACATCGCCCTGGTGCTCGGCGCCGAGCTCGACGCGGAGCTGGAGCGGGCTCGCGAGCTGTCGGCGGGCATCGCGGCCGAGGAGTCGATCCAGCTCCCGCCCCGTGACGCCAGGGGCACCGCCAAGAAGGCAGCCAAGAGCGCGGCAATGGTCCAGGAGGCGCGTGAGCTGAGGATGGTCGCGGCGGCAGCGCGCCAGGACCAGAGCGACTGAGCCGGCAGAGCGCGCACGGTGCGGGTTTGAGCCCGTCGGGTCAGCCTGTAGGATAATCGCCGTTGCCCAACCGAGCCTGGCTCGGCCGGGCAATCATGGTGGGTGTAGCTCAGTAGGTAGAGCACCTGGTTGTGGTCCAGGTGGTCGCGGGTTCAAGTCCCGTCACTCACCCGTTGAGGGCTGACGTGACCCCACGTCACTGCAGGTAGGGCCCCGGATTCCGCCTAACGGTGCGGAATCCGGGGTTTCTTATGTCGAGCACTTGTGTGCACGTGCTGACTTGGGTCAGCACCCGAACTGACGCACAGCTGATACGCCGCGGCAGTCCGGTCTAGGCCCGCACCACGGACGCGGACCTTCCGCGTCGGGACAGGCAGTGCCGTCGCTCAACTGCGCAAACCCGCCCGAGGATGCGCCTACCATCGAGCAGTGGTCTACGGCCGTTAGGGCAGCTCAGGGCTTGCATAGGGACTTGCCGCTGACCTTCTGCGTTTCGTTTTGGCTGTCGCGGCGTCGGTGTGGGCGACGTCAGTTGGGCGGGGGGATGGTCATGGCCTGCCAGGCGCGGGAAAGGTCGGTGAGGGTCAGGGGTGTTCTGTTGCCGGCCTCGAGGTCGCTGGCGTGGTTCAACTCACGCCAGAAGTCCAGGTGCTGATCGCAATGGAGGACGGCGGTTACTCGTCCTCGGATGGGCTCATGGGCATGGGTGGCGCTGACCTGCAGGTAGCGGCAGCCGGAGTCGGTTGCTCGCCAGGCCATCAAGGCCGGGTCGGTCAGTGTGGTGGCCCACGCCAACAACTCCGAGGGGTTGTCAACGATCGCGGTCACATCACCTACGACGTCGAGCTCGCGACTGATCCGCAACAGGATCCCTAGTTCGCGGGCTGCTCGGGTTGGATACATCGCAACACCCCTCCTGATCAGGACTTCGTCGAGCCGGCTGAGCAGGCACGGGCTACCCGTTTCGGCGACGCTGTGTCGACGCGCACCGATATCGAGCTGAGACCTTCACTTGCCTGACTGCCCCTGCTTGCCGTTTGCTTGATGGATGGGTGGGGCTCGGCGGATCACGGCGTGCTGCCCGCCGAGCCCCACCGCGTCTGGGCCGTCGGCTCAGGCGTTGAGGGCCGCGCGGTCGGCCTGGGATCCGGAGCTGATCTGGATCTTGCGGGGCTTGGCCTGTTCGGCGACCGGCACCCTAAGTCGGAGCACCCCGCCTTCGTAGCCGGCCTCGATCTTGCCCAGGTCAAGGTTGTCGCCCAGGACCAGCTGGCGGCTGAACATTCCGCGCGGGCGTTCGGAGGCCAGCATCTCCCAGTCGCCGTTGCGGGCCACTCGCTCGGCACGCACGGTCAGCACATTCCGTTCGACGTCGAGGTCGATGCTCTGCGCGGCGACGCCCGGCAGGTCGAACTCGATGACGAACTCGTCGCCCTCACGCCAGGCGTCCATTGGCATCACCGCGGGACGGTTGGTGGTGCCGAGGACCTGCTGGGCGAGGCGGTCCAGATCACGAAACGGGTCAGCGGTGCGGATCAACATTATGGGTTCTTCCTTCCTCTGCGATGCGGGGTACCATGAACAGCATCTGATGTTGCTGTTACAGGTTTTATATAACACATGCTGCAAGCAGGATCAAGACCCGGCCGCGAAAATCTTCACCACGAATCGCCAGCGAGGAGAACGAAGGCGTGACTGATCCGTCCCGCGGGGTCTTCGCCATCTCAGTGGCCGCGCAGATGGCCTCGATGCAGGTCCAGAACCTGCGCGTCTACGAGCGACGGGGCCTCATCGAACCTGACCGAACCCCCGGCGGCACTCGCCTGTACAGCCACCAAGACGTGGAACGGCTGCAACGCATCGGAGAACTCCTGGACCAGGGACTCAACCTGGCGGGCATTGCCAAGGTGCTCACCCTGGAAACGGAGGTGAGGCGCCTGACCCGGGCACGATCAGCAGCCCGAGATGCGCCTGTGCCGCCCCGGAAGACACCGAGACCGCGGGGGATGTAACCCAGAAATATTGCAGTCTGCGACCGTGCGCATCCGGTTCGCCGACTTCGGCGGACGCTCCGTGTACCACTGCCACATACTGGACCACGGGGCTCGCGGCATGATGGGCACGATCCTGGTCGATTGACCCGCCGCAGACAAGATGACGTCATCGCCGTCGTCGCGTGCCGGATCCTCGACGGGCGCTACGCCCGCGGCGAGATCGACGAGCAGGACTACCTGGAGCGTCCTCCACGCCTCGGCGAGCCGGACCTCTGAGAGAAGCCTGCCCCCGGTCCTCGTCCTACCCTGTCCGATATGCAGTGAGCCGACGATGTCACCCACAACGAACTGCACGGCCAACAGCGCATGAAGCGAGAGCGGAAGATGTGCCTGATCTTCCCCGCGATGATCTCCACGTCGACGGTGACGATGTTCCTGCTGACCCACCCAACGCATTCACCTGGTCGCACATGACGTTCAGCGAGGTGAGGGTCTACTTGGCTCTGCTCGTGGGCTCCACGATGGCCATCATCGTGCTCGGCTTCATCCGGCTAATGATGGATAAGAACTTCGTCCCGGGGAGACGGTCACCTCGACGCCCTAGCTCTCGCCGGACCCCGTCGGCAGGCGCTGTTCGGCCAGGCCCTGCTCGCGCGAGGTCTCCTCGCTGTCCTCGAGCTCCTTGCGGGTCTCCGGCGCGAGCAGCGCGCACGCCGTGGCGGGGTCGTTCGCGACCGCCTGGACGAAACGCGCGACGGCCTGAGCCGCGGCCTCGCCAGACGGCTCCGCGGAGCACCTGCCGAGCACCAGCACCAGCGCCGGGGTCAGCACATATATGCCGATTCGGGACACGTTCGCACCATGGCACGGCACCGCCCTCGGCGCGCGCTCACGTGAAGTAATCACCGAGGTCTCTTTGAGTAAATGTTCGAGTTCGCGACCTGTTATTCATCATCTAGCCATTGGGCGGGTCCATCCTCCGACGAGACTCACGAGGACTGCCCGCGACGGCGGGTTGTCGATGAGGTCTCGCGCCGAGGTCACGACGAGGTACGCCAGGGCGTACGTCAAGGCCGGGAAGAAGCAGTGGGCCCGGATCCTGGGCGATCAGGCGGGGTTGGTCGATCTCAGAGGTAAGCTCGTGATGGGCAGCGATGCAGAACTCGTTGCCCTCTGGGTCGCCAAGGATCACCCGTGTTGCACGCCCTTCTGGCTTGCGGTGTTGGACGCTGGCGCCCAAGCCGCCCAGCCGCTCTTGGACGGTGACCGTGGACATGGAAGCGACCGTGACGATCAGACCGGACCGAGCACGAGTGAGCAGCAGGCCCCAGGAGACGTGTCACACCGTCGCACAACCGTTCACGAGTGAGCATCAGTGCAGCTCAGGAGCGTGCGCGGGAGCTCACTCCACCGATGGACAGGCACGATGTGCCTGGCGACCGTTTTTATCCCTCTTGTCAGGCGCGACGACTAGATTTGTGCTCGTGAGCGAAGCAGCGGAGGGGAGCACCTCGACGGACGAGAGTCTGGTCACGGTACTGGTCGCCTTCGGCGCCAACCTCCTCATCGCCGTCGCCAAGACCATCGTCGCGTTCATCACCGGCTCGGCCGCGATGGTCGCCGAGGCCGCGCATTCGTGGGCAGACACCGGCAACGAGATCTTTCTCCTCATCGGCACCCGTCGAGCCGCCCGTCCGGCGGATGCGACCCATGTGATCGGCTACGGCCGCGAGGGCTACGTCTGGTCGATCTTTGCCGCCTTCGGACTCTTTGCCGTGGGGGCGGCGGTGTCCGTCTGGCACGGACTCCAGTCCCTCGGCGCACCCGGGGAGGCTGGCACGTCATACACCTGGGCGTATGTCGTGTTGGCCGTCGCGTTCGTGCTCGAGGGTGTCAGCTTTTTGCAGGCGTGGCGCCAAGCGAGCGCTGCGGCGCAGGCGCGCCAACTCAGGCCCCTGCGCTATCTGCACGTGACGTCCAACCCGATGCTCCGCTCGGTTTTCGCCGAAGATTCCGCCGCCCTGATCGGGATAGTGATCGCCGCACTCAGCCTGTGGCTCCACCAGGCCACCGGCAACCCGCTCTGGGACGCCCTGGGCTCGATCGCCGTCGGTCTGCTGCTCGGTGCTGTCGCGATCTTCCTCGTCGCTCGCAACATCGACTTCTTGACGGGGGAGGTGGTGACCCCGCTCGCTCGCAACACGGCGCTCAACGCGTTGCTAGAGCAGCCGGAGGTCACGAGGGTCAGCGCGCTGCACATGGAGTGGGTCGGCGCCGACCGGATCTTCCTGGTCGCGGCCGTCGATCTGGTCGGCGATGCCCCGGAGTCCGAGGTGGCCGCGCGGCTCGAGGCGCTCGAGGACTCCCTGGACGCACTGCCGGATATCCAGCGTGCGGTGCTCAGCCTCAGCGCGCCCGATGACGTCACCGACCTTCGGCCGACCCCACTGCCGGACTGGTATCTCCGCCCTCGGCGGGGCTGACTGCACTTATGTCCTGGCCAGTGGTGGGCTCCTCGGCCGGCACGGTGGCGAAGCGGGCCGCGATCTCGCGCAGGGCCTCGGTGCCCAGCCCCGGCTGAGGCTGGAAGACCGCCTCGCGGTAGTAGCGCAGCTCGTTGATGCTGTCCACGATGTCGCCGAGCGCGCGGTGACCGCCCGTCTTGCGCGGCGAGGCGAAGTAGGCGCGGGGGAACCAGCGCCGGGCCAGCTCTTTGACCGAGGAGACGTCAATGATCCGGTAGTGCAGGTGCTCCTCGAGGCCAGGCATGTCGCGCGCCAAGAAAGCTCGGTCGGTGCTGACCGTGTTGCCGCCCAGCGGCGCGCGCTTGGCGTCGGGGGCGTGCTTGCGCACATAGGCCAGGACCTGCTCCTGCGCTTCCCGCAGTGAGATGCCGTGCTCCAGTTGGGGGAGCAGCCCAGAGGTGGTGTGCATGGTGCGCACGAAGTCGCCCATCTGATCCAGCGCTTCCTGAGGCGGGCGGATCACCACGTCGACACCGTCACCGAGCACCTTGAGCTCGGAGTCGGTGACCAGGGCAGCGACCTCTATCAGGGCGTCTGCCCCGAGGTCCAGCCCGGTCATCTCGCAGTCGATCCAGACGATGCGTTCAGAAGTCACGCTCCTGAGAGTAGCCAGTACGACGATTCGGTACTCTCGGCGGCATGCCTTCATCGCGCCCGCCGGATGCTCCCACGCCCGACGGGGGATGGCGTGGGCTGATGACATATCAGCCGGCGGAGCAGGTGGCCTCCAATGCGACGCGTCGGCCGATGATCCGGCAGATCGTGCTCTCCAGCGCGGTGGTCGTGGCCTTCGGGATCGCGGCCGTGGTGCTCGGGGGCTTCGCCGGGGAGTCGCTCGGACTAGCGACGGCAGGTATGGCGTTGGCCACCGCCGCGATCTCGCTGGGCATCGTGATCCCGACCTTTTTGTGGGTCGACCGCCTCGAGCCCGAGCCGACGCGGCTGCTGTGGTTCGCCTTCCTGTGGGGAGCGTTGATCTCCACGCTCGGCGCGTTGCTGCTCAACCAGCTCGGCGTGCAGGCGATCAGCGAGCTGAGCAGCAGCGATCCGCTGAAGGTCGGGGCGGTCATCATCGCGCCGGTGACCGAAGAGTTCCTCAAGGGGCTGGGTGTCGCGCTGATCTTCTGGCGCGCCCGACGCGAGTTCAACGGCATCACCGACGGCATCGTCTACGCCGGCATCATCGCGGCCGGCTTCGCCTTCGTCGAGAACATGTTCTACATCGGCAATGCCTACGCCGAGCTGGGCACGCCCGGTCTGGTCGGGGTCTTCGTCGTGCGAGGGCTGGTCAGCCCGTTCGCGCACCCGATGTTCACCGTTTGCACGGGCCTCGCCTTCGGCCTGATCGCGCACCGGCGCCGCTTCTCCTCGATCTGGATCGTCCTGGTCGGCTATGCCTGCGCCGTCTTCCTGCACGGCTTGTGGAACTACAGCGCGGTCGAGGCAGCCCAGGCCTACCTGGTGATCTTCCTGCTGGTCCAGGTGCCGTTGTTCATCGGTTTCATCCTCCTCCTGCGCTGGTCTCGCCGCCGGGAGTCGCGGCTGCTGCGTGACCTGCTCACCGGCTACGGCATCAACGGCTGGTACACCCCAGCCGAGGTCGCCATGCTCGCCGACCCGGGGGAGCGCCGGCGGGCGCGAGGGTGGGCGCGCCGGGCCGGAGGTCGCCGCGCCGAGCGGGCCATGCAGGCCTTCCAGGATGAGAGCGGGGAGCTGGCGATGGTGCGAGCGCACATGAACGCCGACGGGATTGACCAGGAGTGGCTGCGCAGGGAAGAGCAACTGCTGCGTTTGGTGACCGACCACCGACGGCTCTTCGTGCCCGGCGTCTGAGCGCGCGAACACTTCATACCTGCACCGGCCGATGATCTCGGCGAGGGAAGCCCCTTAATCGGCTCTTCGAACTTGAGCGGGGCGCCCGGTAGGGCATGGACGACGAGTTCACCGCCCTGATGGTCGAGCGGGTCGAACCGGGACGGGTGAAGGCGGGTGAGGGACTTGAAGGTCTGCGGCCAGGTCGTGGACCTAGGCTCAAGCGGGTCTCACGGAGCGTTGGCTGTTCAGAGCGCGTGTAGAGCGAAGAAGAGAAAGCACACGAAGGCGGTCCGTTCGCCCGCGTTCGCTGGCAGGAGCTCCGCAGGTGTATCCGGTGACCACGAGGGCTCGCTCACCACCGAGATCCGCCACCCCGCCTCTGTGAACGCGTCGGTTATGGCATGCAGCGGACGGTGCCAGTAGGTGAGAACCGCGTGCTGTTCGCCGAACTCGAACTCTTCGGAATACTGGGTGAGAGCGAAGTAGTCACTGCCCTGGTAGTTGAACAGGTACGCCGCCGGGTGGGGCACAGAGACGACGAGGTGCCCACCAGGGCGCAGGACGCGCCGTAGCTCTGTCAAGGGTGCGACCCAGTCCTTCAGATAGTGCAGCGCCAGCGAGCAGACGACGACATCGAACGAGTCGTCCTCGTAGGGCAGACGCTCCGCGAGGTCGGCGACCTTCAGATCGACCTCCGCGCCCAGCCGCTCACGAGCCAGCGCGACCATGGCCGGGCTTAGGTCGAACCCGCTCACGAGAGCGCCCCGGTCACGCAGGTCCGCGCTCAAGGGACCGGACCCGCAGCCGGCGTCCAGGACGCGCCGGCCATCGACGTCCCCGGCGAGTTCAACCATGGCCGGCCGCTCATACCACGCGTTCAGCAGGTTGTTCTCGTTCGCGGCGGAATACGCCTGCGCGAACTGGTCGTAATCGGTCATACCGGACCTTCCTCCGCTCCCGTAGCGCTGAACTGAGTCTTCCAGGACCGTACCCGCGCCATGCAATCTGTCTGCGAGGCCTCCGGAACATCCGGTGTTGCCGCACGCCGCGCAGTCGTGCCCGACAGTTGGAGACTGCCTCTTTCCTGACTCCCGAATTTCGTTAGACGATTTTGTCATGGCAATTGAAGACCAGGGAACTGATGAGCAGATCCAGCAGTGGGCTGACGAAGCGGGGGCCGGGTATGACGTCGGGGAGTTGAAGCGCCGCGGTCGGGGACGTCCCGGGCGGGGGGCCGAGCCGGCGCAGGTGATCGCCGTGCGCCTCTCTGCTGAGGAGATCGAGGCGCTCGACGCTTACGCCGCAACTCCGGCCGGTGGGTCTTCTCTCGAAATGGCTCGAGGTGTTCCGCGGAACACTCATCTGCCGCCGGGTCGGGCCCTTGACCAGGGCCACGGAATGCTCCGCCGCAGTCTCGTGTGACATGAAAGAGACACACCACCGCCCGCCGAGGTACGCGCGGACGTCAAGCCTCTCGGAGATAACCAGTGGCAGGGTCGATCTCCGCGCCCGTCCGCTCGCACCTCGAACACCTCGCCTTCAACCTCGAGCATCAAAGCTGAAGCCGTCGCGTCGTCTTCAGGCTCCGCGTGCACGCCTGGCTCCGCAGCGGCACCGAGGGCAAACGTATCGCTGCAGGTCAGCGGCCTATTTCCAAGCGCCCCCGGCAGGACTCGAACCTGCAACCTACGGATTAGAAGGCCGTTGCTCTATCCATTGAGCTACGGGGGCGGACAGGAAGAGAGTGTAGGACGAACCGCCGACTAGGATCGGCGACCATGACAGGCGGACCGCTGGAGGACCCCGACGCGAGCGAGGGTCCGCTCTCGGAGTTGCGTGCCCAGATCGACGATGTCGACACCGAGTTGCTCGACCTCCTGCAGCGTCGCCTCGACCTCGTCAGCCAGGTCGGGGAGGTCAAGGGGCGTCACGGGCTGCCGATCTATGCACCTGCGCGCGAGCAGACCATGATCGCCGCTAAGCGGACCCTGGCAGAGCAGCACGGAATCTCCCCCGATTTCATCGAGGACATCCTGCGCCGCTGCATGCGTGAGTCCTACACGCAAGAGAAAAACATGGGATTCACCCGCCAGGCGCCAGACCTCGGCCCGGTGGTGGTCGTCGGTGGTGCGGGTCGGATGGGCGCGCTCTTCGCTCGGATGCTCGTCCTCTCCGGGTATGACGTGCACGTCGTCGAGCGCGACACCGACCCCGACGACGCAGAGACGCTCGTTTCCGAGGCGGGGCTGGTGGTGATCTCAGTCCCGATCAAGGACACGGTGGGGGTCGTGCGCGCTCTACCCCCTCTACGTGAGGACGCCCTGCTCGTCGACCTGACCTCCACCAAGACGGAGGTCATGGCCGCGATGCTGGCGGCGCACCCCGGCCCGGTGCTGGGTCTGCACCCGATGTTTGGACCCGACGTCGACAGCCTGGCCAAGCAGGTCGTCGCCGCGGTTCCGGGGCGCGATCCGCAGGCCTCTCGCTGGCTGGTCGAGCAGATCCGGCTCTGGGGAGCACGGGTCCACGAGGTCTCGGCACGCGACCACGACGCTGCCATGAGTCTGATCCAGGCGCAACGGCACTTCTCGACGTTCGCCTACGGACTGCACCTCGCGCACGAGGATCACGACCTCACCGAACTGTTGGCGCTGTCCTCGCCGATCTATCGGCTGGAGCTCATCATGGTCGGGCGACTCTTCGCCCAGGACGCCGAGCTGTACTACGACATCATCACCGCCTCCCCGGACTCGCTCGTGCTGCTGCAGCGCTATCACGAGCGTTTCGATGAGGCGCTCACGCTGCTGCGTTCGGGGGATCGGGCTGGGTTCGTGACGCGATTTGCGCAGATCGGTGACTGGTTCGGCCCATACGCAGAGCGCTTCCTCACGGAGTCCCGAGGGCTGCTCGCGCACGCCGACACGACCCGCTGAGTCGCTCGGGGTCTGCCCCTGCTCGGCGGTTCGCTTTGGATCGTGGCCCCCCGCGGGAGAAACTGGCTCTGTGACCAAGGATCCTGCTGCGCTACTCGCTGCCGTCGAAGGGCTGCGCGCGTCAGTGGACGCCGTCCGCCTTCCCCTGGAGCTGGACGGGGTGGACCGCGCCAGGGTGGAGCAACGGGAGCTGGTCCAACAACTCGACGACTACGTCCTGCCACGGCTGCGCTCGCTGGACGCGCCGCTGTTGGCTGTAGTGGGTGGCTCCACGGGTGCCGGCAAGTCGACGCTGGTCAACTCCATCATCGGTGCAGAGGTCTCCCGTCCCGGCGTGATCCGACCCACCACCCGCTCCTCCGTCCTCGTGCACCACGAGCAGGACTCCCGGTGGTTCACCGACAAGCGGGTCCTGCCCGAGCTGGCGCGCGTCGCGGGCGACGGCTCGCAGGATGACCCAGGCGCCG
Source organism: Ornithinimicrobium sp. (assembly GCF_030537745.1). Taxonomy (GTDB): domain Bacteria; phylum Actinomycetota; class Actinomycetes; order Actinomycetales; family Dermatophilaceae; genus Ornithinicoccus. The sequence continues at coordinate 26,840 of NZ_JAUNVI010000005.1, forward strand.
TGCGGCTGGTGCCCTCCGACTCTTTGCCTTCGGGCCTGGCCCTGCTGGACGCCCCCGACATCGACTCGGTGGTGGAGGCCAACCGCTCGCTGTCCAAGCAGCTCCTGTCCGCCGCCGACCTTTGGCTCTTCGTCACCACGGCGGCACGCTATGCCGATGCCGTCCCGTGGGACCTGCTGCGGGAGGCGTCCGAGCGCGGCACCTCGGTGGCCATCGTGCTCAACCGCGTCCCGCCGGAGGCCCTGTCGCAGATCCGTCTCCACCTGGCCTCGATGCTGCGGGACCAGGGCCTGGGCAAGTCCCCGATCTTCACCGTGACCGAGGTCGATCTCGAGGAGGGCCGCATCCCGGCGCAGCAGATCGAGCGGCTCCGCGGTTGGCTGCACTCCCTGGCCAGCGATGCGCGCGCCCGTTCGATCGTCATCCGCCGTACTCTCACCGGCACCCTCGGGTCGCTCGGGGACCGGGCCGACCACCTGATCTCGGCGGGAGAGCAGCAGAGCGCTGCCCGCGACGTGCTCGCGGCTGCCCCGCGCGCCGCCTACGCGGACGCCCTGAGCGGGGTCGGCGACGGCGTCCAGGACGGCTCGTTGCTGCGTGGCGAGGTGCTGGCCCGCTGGCAGGAACTCGTCGGCACCGGTGAGTTCCTACGCTCGATCGAGGCCGGCATCGGTCGGGTGCGCGACCGGGTCAGCGCCTTCTTCACCGGCAAGCAGGTCACCTCCGAGCCGCTCGGTGAGGCGCTGCAGTCCGGCGCGGCCGCCCTCATCGCCTCCCATGGCCAGGTCGCCGCGAGCACTGCGACCAGGGTCTGGAAGTCCGCGCCCGGCGGCCCGCCTCTGATGAGCGCGCACCCGGAGCTGTCCAAGGCTTCGCCGCAGTTCCTTGATGACGTGCAACGTCTGATCCGCGACTGGCAGCACGACATCTTCGAGATGGTGCGCGAGGAGGCCGGCTCTCGCCGGTCGACGGCGCGCTACCTGGCTTTCGGTGTCAACGGGCTGGGGGTCCTGCTCATGTTCGTGGTGTTCAGCTCGACCATGTTTATCCCGACCGGCGCCGAGGTCGCCGTCGGAGCTGGCTCTGCAGTGGTCGCGCAACGGCTGCTCGAGGCAGTCTTCGGCGACCAGGCTGTGCGAGCGATGGCCGTGAAGGCCCGTGAGCGGCTTCTTGAACTGGTCGAGGTGTTGTATGCGCAGGAGAGCGCCCGTTTCGACAGGGTCTTGGATGAGGTCTCCGTGCAGCCGGAAGCGATCGCGGGCCTGACTCGGTCCGCGGCGGAAGTGGAGGCAGCACGATGATCGGTCGTCGTCGCAAGGACACCGGAGCGTCGCTCCCGCTCACCGAGCGCGCGCAGACCCTCCGCTCAGCGCTGGACACCGGTGGTGACCAACTTGACCCCGAGCAGTCGGGCAAGGCCAGGACGGTCGTGGACCGGGTGGACGAACGGTGGGCGATCAAGGGCGGCCGCACGGTGGTCGCGCTTGCCGGGGCCACCGGCTCTGGCAAGTCCAGCCTCTTCAACGCCATCGTCGGCGAGGACGTCTCCAGGATCAGCCCGCGCCGCCCCACGACGGCCGAGGCGGGGGCCGCGATCTGGGGGGAGGAGGACGGCGCGGAGTTGCTCGATTGGCTGGGCATCGCCAACCGCCATCACGTCACGGCGACCGGTGACAACCTCGGGCTGGACGGGTTGGTGCTGGTCGACCTGCCCGACTTTGACTCCCGGGAGACTCGACACCGGATCGAGGCGGACCGCATCCTGGAGCGCACCGATGTCTTCGTCTGGGTTGCCGATCCTCAGAAGTATGCCGATGCTCGGCTCCACGACGACTATCTGCAGCCGCTGCGGCACCACGACACCGTGATGCTGGTCGTCCTGAACCAGATCGACCGGGTCCGCGGCGACGGGGACGTCGACCGGATCCGCGAGGACCTGCGCGCGCTGGTCAAGGCCGACGGGGCCGGTGACCACGAGGTGCTGGGCACCTCCGCGGTCACCGGTGCCGGAGTGGCAGTGTTGCGTGAACGCATCGCCGCCGTCGTCAGCGCCAAGAACGCCACGGAGGCGCGCCTCGTCGGGGACGTGCGCTCCATAGCCGAGACGGTGGCCGAGGGAGTAGCGGACGCGACCCCTCCCTTCACCGACGAGGCCGACCACCGGCTGCAGGAGGCGCTGAAGGTCGCCTCTGGCGTGCCCGTGGTGCTCGACGCTGTGCAGCGCGACTACCTGCGACAGGCCAAGACCCGCGCCGGGTGGCCTTTCACGCGGTGGGCCTCAGCGCTGCGCCCTGACCCGCTGAAGCGGCTCCGGCTGGGTGATGACTCCCGCAGCCCCAGCGGCATCGCACCCTCTGACGTTCGTGGCGTGCTCGGCCGGTCGTCGCTGCCCGCACCGACCCCCGCCGCCCGCGCCAACGTCCAGCTCGCGACCCGCCAGTTGGCCGAGGAAGCCGCCACGACGCTGCCACCGCGGTGGGCGGACGCCGTTGTCGAGGCGGCCAGCCCGAGCCACGATGACCTCTCCGACGCGCTAGACCAAGCCGTTGTCAGCACCCCCTTGCGCGAGCGAGCTCCGATCTGGTGGGCGGTGGTGGGGGTGCTGCAACTCCTCCTGGCACTGGCGGCGGTCGGTGGCCTCCTGTGGCTGGTGCTGCTGGGCGTCTTGGGCTGGATGCAGATCCCGATCGACGCGCCCTTCTGGGGCATCATCCCGATCCCGCTGGCACTGCTCGCGGGCGGGGTGCTGGCTGGCCTGCTGCTCGCGGCGCTCAGCCGGATCCTCGCTGGAGTCGGCGCCAAGCGACGACGCAGAGTGGTCGAAATCCGTCTGGACGAGGCGGTCGAAGAAGTCTCCTACCAGCATGTCCGACGACCTCTCATCGCCGTGCTTGACCGGCACGAGAAGACCCGCGAGCTCTTGGTGAGGGCTGCTGCCTAAAGCCCCGCCGCGCGCTGGCTCATGCACATCCCCTGCTCGCGCCCCTGCGCTGTCCACACCCTGGGTGATCGCTCTTTAGATGTGACGTGCCTCCCTCCACGATGGCAGGACGTAGGCCCGTCACCGACGGGCACGACCAAGGAGGGGAAGATGCTCAACGAGATGAAGATGGCGGTGTCCGGCAATATCACCAGGCCACCGGAGCTCAAGCACCGAAAGATCGACGGCCGGCCGTTCGCGGTGGTGCCGATCGCCGTCAACGAGCGACGCTTCGACCGCGACAAGCAGCAGTGGATCGAGCTCGGGACCACGTTCTACGACATCATCTGCGGCAACGGTCTCGGCGCTAACGCGCTCGCCTGCCTCGACGTCGGGATGCCCGTGGTGGCCTATGGCAAGTTTCGACTCCACGAGTGGGCTACCGAGACAGGGAAGGGGTTTCGGCCCACGATCACGGCCGAGAGCATCGGCGTGGACCTGACCTGGGGCACGACGAGTTACGCAAAAGGGAGCAAGACCTACGCCGCGGAGGATGAGTATGCCGCCTCCGCCCCGCCGCCGGAGGAGGGCGGTCCGCCGGACTGGACTGAGGGCGGGCAGTGGCCGAGTCGGTTCGTCACTGAGGACGGGATCGAGGTCGACCACAACGGTGAGGTGCATGGCCTGACGGGAGCATCGGGCGAGGACATCCCGGCGGATGGGGTGGAGCCCCAGTTGGCCGCGAGCTAGCGGCGATCCGGTCCCGGTCGCGGGTCCCCTCATGGCCCGCGGCCGGGATTCGGAATGGCCCGTGGTGGCGGATACCCTGGCAGGCATGGCCGAATTTATCTACACCATGACGCGTGCCCGAAAGGCGCACGGCGACAAGGTGATCCTCGACGACGTGACGATGTCCTTCTACCCGGGCGCCAAGATCGGTGTCGTCGGCCCCAACGGCGCCGGCAAGTCGACGATCCTGAAGATCATGGCTGGTCTGGACCAGCCCTCCAACGGGGAGGCCAGGCTCAGCCCTGGCTACAGCGTCGGAATCCTGCTCCAGGAGCCCCCCCTCAATGAGGACAAGACGGTCCTGGGCAACGTCGAGGAGGGGGTGGCCCAGATCAAGGGCAATCTGGACCGCTATCACGAGATCTCCGAGATGATGGCCGATCCGGACGCGGACTTTGACGCGTTGATGGAGGAGATGGGCAAGCTCCAGGAGGAGATCGACCACGCCGACGCCTGGGATCTGGACGCGCAGCTCCAGCAGGCGATGGATGCGCTGCGCTGCCCCCCACCGGATGCCGACGTCTCCGTGCTCTCTGGCGGAGAGCGTCGTCGGGTGGCGCTGTGCAAGCTGCTGCTGTCCCAGCCCGACCTGTTGCTGCTGGACGAGCCCACCAACCACCTGGACGCCGAGTCGGTCCAGTGGTTGGAGCAACACCTCAAGGACTACCCCGGCGCCGTGCTTGCGGTCACTCACGACCGCTACTTCCTCGACCACGTCGCCGAGTGGATCGCCGAGGTCGACCGTGGGCGCCTCTACCCCTACGAGGGCAACTACTCCACCTACCTGGAGAAGAAGCGCGATCGGCTGGCGGTCTCGGGCAAGAAGGACGCCAAGCTCGCCAAGCGGCTGGAGTCCGAGCTGGAATGGGTGCGATCCAACCCCAAGGCCAAGCAGACCAAGAGCAAGGCGCGCCTGGCGCGCTATGAAGAAATGGCTGCGGAGGCGGAGAAGACCCGCAAGCTCGACTTCGAGGAGATCGCGATCCCGCCGGGTCCGCGTCTGGGCAGCCAGGTCATCGAGGTCTCGGACCTGAAGAAGGGTTTCGGCGACCGGGTCCTCATCGACGGTCTCAACTTCACCCTTCCCCGCAACGGCATCGTGGGCGTCATCGGCCCCAACGGTGTCGGCAAGACCACCCTGTTCAAGACGATCGTCGGTCTGGAGGAGCCGGACTCGGGCTCGGTCAAGGTCGGCGACACCGTCAAGATCTCCTATGTCGACCAGTCACGGGGTGGCATCGACCCCGAAAAGTCGCTGTGGGAGGTCGTCTCCGACGGCAACGACTTCATCCAGGTCGGCCAGGTCGAGATCCCCTCTCGGGCGTATGTGAGCCAGTTCGGCTTCAAGGGGCCGGACCAGCAGAAAAAGGCGGGGGTGCTCTCTGGCGGTGAACGCAACCGCCTCAACCTGGCGCTCACGCTCAAGGAGGGTGGCAACCTGCTGCTCCTGGATGAGCCGACCAACGACCTGGACGTCGAGACGCTGGGCTCGCTGGAAAACGCCCTGCTCCAGTTCCCGGGATGTGCCGTCGTGATCTCTCACGACAGGTGGTTCCTGGACCGCGTCGTGACGCACATCCTGGCGTGGGAAGGCACCGACGAGGACCCCTCGAAGTGGTACTGGTTCGAGGGCAACTTCGACTCCTACGAGGAGAACAAGGTGAAGCGCCTCGGCGCGGACGCAGCCCGACCCAGCCGCGTCACGTACCGCAAGCTCACCCGCGACTAGACCCGTGCCACGCCGACCGCGATCGCGCCGCCAGCCACCTCCGCTGCCGCCGCGCGACGGGGTCGGCGCCGCTCGGGTGCGGATGCCGGTCCAGGGACAGTGGGGGTCGGTCGCCGACTTCCTGGTCGACCGCACCGGCGACGAGCCTGGCGTGTGGCGGCGCATCCGGTCCAAAGAGGTGCTCCTGGACGACGGGACCGTGGTGGGGGCGAGCACCACCTATCGACCCGGCCGATCGGCATACCTCTATCGGGACCTCCCGGAGGAAGTCCCGGTGCCGTGGGAGTTGACAGTGCTGCTCCAGGACGAGGAGACCGGGCTGCTGGCGGTCGACAAGCCACCCTTCCTTGCGACCATGCCGCGTGGCGCGCACGTGGTGCAGAGCGCAGTCGTCCGGCTTCGGCGTGACCTGGATCTGCCCGAGTTGTCCCCCCTTCACCGTCTGGACCGGCTGACCAGCGGTGTCCTGCTCCTGGCCGCCCGCGCAGAGGTGCGCTCGGCCTATCAGCGCATGGTGCAGGACGGGGGGCTGTCCAAGACCTACCAGGCTCTGGCGCCGTTGCGTCCCGACCTCGAGTTGCCGCTCACCGTCTGCAACCGCCTGGTCAAGCGCCGTGGCTCACTGCAAACCGTGGTCGAGGAGGGTGCGCCCAACGCGATCACCCGGGTGGAGCTGATCGAGCCGGATGAGCTGGCCCGGTTAGGCGACGTCGTTGAGGCTCCTCGGCCCAGGTCTGTCGGGTGCTACCGGCTCACCCCCACCACCGGTCAGACCCATCAGCTCCGGATACACCTGGCCGGTCTGGGCATACCAATCCTGGGCGATCCGCTCTACCCGAAGGTCACGCCCGTCGATCCAAGGGATTTCACCACCCCGCTGCAGCTGCTCGCGCAGGAGGTGCGCTTCCTCGACCCGATCACCGGTGTCCGCCGGGTAGTGCGCAGCCGGCAGGCGCTGCCAATCCTTGGCGTCGGGTATTGACCTGCGCTCTGTTCCCACCTCAGACCGTGATCGGGGCATCCGTGGGGAGCACCGGCGCAGGCAGGGTCGTGTCGCCAGTGAGGAACCGGTCCACTGCAGCGGCGCAGGCCCGGCCCTCGGCGATGGCCCAGACGATGAGCGATTGGCCACGCCCCGCGTCGCCTGCGACGAACACCCCTGGCGCCTCGGTGGCGTACTGCTCGTCCCGCGCGAAGTTGCCGCGGTCAGTAGTGGCGAGTCTGGCGCCGGTGGCCACGACGGGGTCGGGGCCAGTGAACCCCAGGGCTACCAGGACCAGGTCGGCGGGGATGGTTCGCTCCGTCCCGGCGTGAGCGTCGAAGTGTCCGTCGACCCGCTGACCGTCCACGATGTGCACGCCGGTGACAGATCCCTGGGAGGCGATCACCTCTAGGGTGTTGACTCCGAAGACCCGCTCGCCGCCCTCCTCGTGCGATTCACCCACGCGGTGGATCAGCGGATACGTCGGCCAAGGGTGGTGCTCCGGACGTGCGGTGGGCGGCTGTGGCCGGATGTCCAGTTGGGTGATACTGCGCGCCCCCTGTCGTATCGCTGTGCCATAGCAGTCAGCGCCCGTGTCTCCACCGCCGATGATCACCACGTCCTTTCCCTCGGCGCTGATAGCTGCCTCATTGCCCAGCGCCTCGCGGTTGGCGGGGACGAGGTAGGCCATGGCCGGTAGGACGCCACTGACGCCCTGACCCGCGACGCCGAGGACGCGCGGCACCGTTGACCCGACGGCGATCACCACAGCATCGAATCGCTGAGAGAGTTCGGTGAGGTTGAGGTCCTCAGGTCCGTTGCCACCGACCTGCACCCCGGTGCGGAACCGGATGCCCTCCGCGCGCAGTTGGACCAGGCGTCGGTCCAGGACCGACTTCTCCATCTTGAACTCGGGGATGCCATAGCGCAGGAGCCCACCGATTGCGTCATCGCGCTCGTACACGACCACCGTGTGACCTGCGCGCCCGAGCTGCTGGGCAGCAGCCAGACCGGCCGGGCCGGAGCCCACCACGGCGATGGTCCTGCCGCTGAGCCACTCGGGCTCCTGCGGGGTGACCAACCCGTTGTCGAAGGCTCGGTCGATGATCGAGAGCTCCACGGACTTGATGGTCACCGCGGGCTGGCTGATGCCGAGGACGCAAGCGGTCTCGCACGGTGCAGGGCACAGCCGTCCGGTGAACTCCGGAAAGTTGTTGGTGGTGTGCAGCCGTTCGATCGCCTCGCGGAAGTTGCCGCGCCGGGTCAGGTCGTTCCACTCCGGGATCAGATTGCCTAACGGACAACCCTGGTGACAGAAGGGGATGCCACAGTCCATGCATCGGCCGGCCTGACGGCGGAGAGCACCGTCCTCCTGGGCGGTGTGCACCTCCTTCCAGTCCATGATGCGGACCGGAACGGGCCGGCTGGGCTGGGGCTCGCGGTCTCGGTGGCTAAGGAAGCCGTGCGGGTCAGCCACTGGAGTCCTCCAGGATAAGTTGCCAGGAGTGGGGGCCGTCGGGGTCGTCCCCTCGGGCCTGGATCTGCTCACGAATGCGTAGGACCCCGGCATACTGCCGTGGGGTGATCCGGGTGAACCGGGCTGGCCAGTCGGGCGTGGCCAGGATTGCTTGCGCGACGGAGGAGCCGGTGAGGTCGATGTGCTCGGTGAGCAACGTGTGGAGCAACCCGGCGGGAGCCCCGCCAGGCTCGAGGGCCTCCAGGAGCAGGTCGCCGGAGGTCAAGGCCGCGTGGTTGACCCGTTCGCGGACCAGATCGAGGCAGTATGCCGTCCCCCCTGACATCCCGGCGCCGAGGTTGCGGCCGGTCGGGCCGAGGATCAGTACCGTGCCACCGGTCATGTACTCCACGGCATGGTCGCCGACCCCCTCGACCACCGCGATTGCTCCGGAGTTGCGCACGCAGAACCGCTCGCCGACCAGTCCGCGCAGGTTGAGCTGTCCGGACGTGGCGCCGTAACCGATGACGTTGCCGGCGATGACCTGGTCTGCGGCGACGTAGTGCCCCGTCTCGGGAGGACGAACCACGATACGGCCACCGGACAGGCCCTTGCCCACGTAGTCGTTAGCGTCCCCGATCAGGTGCAGGGTGACCCCTCGCGGCAAGAACGCGCCGAGTGACTGCCCCGCCGATCCGGTCAACGTCACCTCGATCGTCCCGTCTGCCAGACCGTCCGGGCCGTGGCGACGGGTGACTTCGTGACCCAGCATGGTGCCGACGCTCCGGTTGACGTTGCGCACGCAGAACTGCGTCCTGACCGGCTGGCCCTGCTCCAGGGCCGGCGCGGCGGCTGCGATGAGCTGATGGTCCAACGCCCGGTCCAGGCCGTGGTCCTGATCGGTGCTGCGTCGCCGCGTCGCACCCTCCGGGAGCTTCTCCGCATACAGAATCGGCGTCAAGTCCAGGCCAGCTGCCTTCCAGTGGCCGATCACGGCCTTCGTGTCGAGGAGCTCGACCCGTCCGATCACCTCATCCAGGCTTCGATAGCCCAGGGAGGCGAGCAGCTCGCGAACCTGCTCAGCGATGAACTGGAAGAAGGTGATCACGTGCTCGGCCTTGCCGGTGAACCGTGCGCGTAGCTCGGGGTTCTGAGTGGCCACTCCCACTGGGCAGGTGTCCAGGTGGCAGACTCGCATCATCACGCAGCCGGAAACGACGAGCGGGGCCGTGGCGAAGCCGAACTCCTCGGCTCCGAGCAGCGCCGCAATGACAACGTCGCGCCCGGTCTTGAGCTGTCCGTCGACCTGGACCGTGATCCGGTCGCGGAGCCCGTTCCGCAGCAGGGTCTGCTGGGTCTCGGCCAGTCCCAGCTCCCAGGGTGTGCCGGCGTGCTTGAGCGAGGTCAGGGGACTGGCTCCGGTGCCGCCGTCGTGTCCCGAAATGAGGACGACGTCCGCGTGCGCCTTGGAGACCCCTGCGGCGACGGTGCCGACACCGATCTGGCTGACCAGCTTGACGTGGATGCGGGCGCGGGGGTTGGCGTTCTTGAGATCGTGGATGAGCTGGGCCAGGTCCTCGATGGAGTAGATGTCGTGGTGTGGGGGCGGGGAGATGAGGCCCACACCTGGCGTGGAGTGCCGCGTGGCAGCGATCCAGGGGTACACCTTTCCTGGCGGCAACTGGCCGCCCTCGCCGGGTTTGGCTCCCTGGGCCACCTTGATTTGGATATCGTCCGCGCTGACGAGGTAGGCGCTGGTCACCCCGAATCGGCCCGAGGCAACCTGCTTGATCGCCGATCGGCGCTCGGGGTCCATCAGCCGATCGAGTTCCTCGCCGCCCTCCCCAGTGTTGGATCGACCGCCGAGGCGGTTCATCGCGATGGCGAGCGTCTCGTGCGCCTCGCGCGAGATCGACCCGTAGCTCATCGCTCCGGTGGAGAAGCGCTTGACGATCTCGGTAACCGGCTCGACCTCCTCCAGCGGCAACGGTTCTCGGTCCCCGACCAGGCGCAGCAGCCCACGCAGCGTCATCAGTTGCCGTGACTGGTCGTCGACCAGGTCGGTGTACTGGCGGAAGATGTCGTAGCGGCCGGTGCGCGTGGAGTGCTGCAGCCGGAACACCGTCTCGGGATTAAAGAGGTGCGGTGGACCCTCCCGGCGCCACTGGTACTCGCCGCCCACCTCAAGGTCACGGTGATAGGGCGGGATGCCACTCAGCGGGTAGGCCACGCTGTGCCGTGCAGCTACCTCCCGGGCGATGACGTCGAGGCCGATCCCGTCGAGCTGGCTGGTCGTCCCGGTGAACCAGCGGTCCATCAACTCGCGCGAGAGGCCTACTGCCTCGAAGGTCTGCGCGCCGCGGTAGGAGGAAACGGTGGAGATGCCCATCTTGCTCATGACCTTGAGCACGCCCTTGCCGAGCGCCTTGATGAGGTTCGCGATGGCCAGGTCCGGATCGAGTCCGTCGAGCTGGCGACCGGACCGGCACAGGTCCTCGACCGTCTCCATCGCCAGGTAGGGATTGACTGCTGCAGCGCCGTAGGCGATCAGCAGTGCCACATGGTGGACCTCTCGGACGTCGCCCGCCTCCACCAGCAGTCCGACCCTGGTGCGGGTGTGCTCACGCACCAGGTGGTGGTGGACGGCGCTGGTGAGCAGCAAGGAGGGGATCGGTGCGTGTTCCCGGTCGGCATGCCGGTCGGACAGGACGATAAAGAAGGCCCCACGCTCCACGGCCTGCGAGACCTGCACGCAGATCTCCTCGAGCCGTTCGGTGAGCGCCTGCCCACCCCCACCGGCCCGGTAGAGCCCCCGGATCACCACTGGGGCGAAGTCGGGGTGCAGGCCCTCGAGGTTGATATGGCGCAGTGCGGCCAGCTGGTCGTTGTCGATCACGGGGAAGTCCAGCACGACCTGTCGAGCATGGACCGGACTCTCCTCGAGCAGATTCAACTCAGGCCCGGTCGAAGAGCTCAACGACGTGACGACCTCCTCGCGGATCGAGTCCAGCGGCGGGTTGGTGACCTGCGCAAACGCTTCGACGAAGTAGTCGAACAGCAACCGGGGGCGCTCGGAGAGGGCGGCGATGGGCGCGTCGGAGCCCATCGCCCCCAACGGTTCGATCCCGGCCTGCGCCATGGGGGAGAGGATGATTCGAAGCTCCTCCTCGGTATACCCGAAGATCTGCTGACGCCGAGTGACGGAGGCGTGGGTGTGCCGCACATGGACCCGTTCGGGTAGGTCCGACAGGCGCACGAGATTGGCATCAAGCCAGGCACGGTAGGGCTGGGCAGCGGCCAACTCCTGTTTCAGGGCCCGGTCGTCGACGATCTCGCCGAGGGCGGTGTCCACCAGGAACATCCGTCCTGGCTCGACCCGGCCCTTGGCCACGACGGAGTCTTCCGGGATGGGCAGCACACCGGACTCGGATGCCAGCACGATCAACCCGTCCTGAGTGACCAAGTACCGGGCGGGGCGCAGCCCGTTGCGGTCCAGAACCGCCCCGACCAGGGTCCCGTCGGTGAACACCAGGTTCATCGGGCCATCCCAGGGTTCCATCAGCGTGGCGTGGAACTCGTAGAATGCCCGGAGGTCGTCAGGGAGCTCGGCGTTGTTCTCCCACGCTTCTGGGACCATCATCAGGAGAGCGTGCGGCAGGGTGCGCCCGCCGAGATGCAGCAACTCCACCACTTCGTCAAAGGTTGCCGAATCGCTGGCCCCGGGGGTGCAGATGGGCAGCGCGCGGGACAGGTCGCCTGGGAACACGGGGCTGGACAGTTTGCTCTCTCGCGCGTGCATCCAGTTGCGGTTGCCGCGGACGGTGTTGATCTCGCCGTTGTGCGCGATGACGCGGTAGGGGTGGGCCAGCGGCCACGACGGAAACGTGTTGGTCGAGAAGCGAGAGTGGACGATGGCCAGCTCGGACTCGTAGAACGGGTCGGTGAGGTCGGGGAAGAACTGAGCCAGTTGGCTGGTGGTCAGCATGCCCTTGTAGGTGATGGTCCGCGAAGAGAGTGAGACCGGGTAGCACTGGGTCTCGCGCTCGATGATCTTGCGCGCCAACCAGACCCGGCGCTCCAGATCCAGACCCGACTCACCCGATCGGGAGGCGACCACCAGTTGCCGGATGAGCGGCATAGCGGCCCGCGCGGTCGGACCGACGATCTCGGGCCGGGTCGGCACCTCACGCCAGGCCAGGACGTGAAGACCAGACTGCTCCAGGATCTCCGTGACCCGGTCGCGGACCGGGCCCTCAACCTGGTCCGCCGGCAGGAATAGCAGCCCCACGGCATAGTGCCCCGCGGCTGGGAGGTTGACGTCGAGCACGGAGCGCAGGAAGCGGTCCGGGATCTGGGTCAGGATGCCGGCACCGTCCCCCGAGTCTGGCTCAGCGCCGACCGCGCCGCGGTGGTTCAGGTTGTGCAGGGCGGTGATCGCGTGGGCCACGATGTCGTGCCCTGGATAGCCCCGCAACGTCGCGACGAGGGCCACTCCACAGGCGTCATGCTCGTGGGTGCCGTCGTATAGGCCGGGTTCCCGCCCCGGGGCCGTGCGGAGGTGGCGGGTCGAGGAAGAAGAGCTCTGGATCATGGCACCGTCCGCACCGGGCGGCATGGAGCCGCGTGGAAATGTGTCGGGACGGCTCCGGCCCGGTGTGGCGCAGCAGATGGGGCATTCCCAGGCCTGCTGTGGAGACTGTGGACGCTGCAGACAGGAAATATTCACAGCGTCACATAACTATGCAGGAGAGTGTATCGCCTCAGAGGTCTTCCGCGCGACCTGCGGATCACGGCCAACGCTGCGACGATAGGCCGATGCATATGAGCACCGATACCCCGCAGCCCGTCCCGATCGGTGACTACGCCTTCGTCGGTGATCTGCGGACCGCCGCGCTCATCTCCCCGACGGGCAGCGTCGACTGGTTGTGCCTGCCGCGTTTCGACTCCCCGTCGGTGTTCAGCGCGCTGCTGGGGACGCCCGACAACGGCCGCTGGCTGATCGGCATCGTCGATGGCCGGGTGGAGGGGCGCGACTACCTCGAAGACACCTTCGTGCTGCGCACTAGGTGGCGCGCGCCCGGTGGGACCGCCGAGGTGCTCGACTGGATGCCCATCGGTCAGGATTGCTCAGACTTGGTGCGTCATGTGCGGTGCACCGAGGGCACGGTCGAGGTGGAGCACGACCTGTGTATGCGCTTTTCCTATGGCGACGTCGTGCCCTGGGTCCAACGCATCCACGTCGATCGAGAGGACGGATCGACCGAGGAGGTCCTCCACGCCGTCGGTGGACCTGCGGCACTGGCCCTGCACGGGCCCCTGCCCACGGCCGCGCCCGGGGAGCAGCGGCACCGCGCACGTCATACCTTGCGCCAGGGTGAGGAGTTGATCTGGGTGCTGACGGGGCAAGACTCGTGGCGCGACGTGCCGCCGATGATGGACGTCGCCACCGAGCTGGACGCGACGATCGCGAACTGGCACGGGTGGGCCAGCTCGATCGATGCGCACGGACCATGGGCCGGGCAGGTGCGGCGCTCACTTCTCGTGCTACGCGCGCTGACCCATGCGGACACCGGTGGCATTGTGGCGGCGGCGACCACCTCGCTGCCGGAGGAGTTGGGCGGCAGCCGCAACTGGGACTACCGCTACACCTGGCTGCGCGACTCCGCGCTGACCCTCGAGGCGACGATGGCGCATGGCTTCGACGGAGGCGCTGCGGCGTGGCGGCAGTGGCTGCTCCGGGCGGTGGCCGGCGATCCGCAGGACATGCTGATCATGTATGGCGTGGGCGGTGAGCGTGACCTCCTCGAGCGCGAGCTGCCGCACCTAGCGGGGTATGCGGCGTCCCGCCCTGTGCGTGTCGGCAACGGTGCGGTGGGCCAGTACCAGGCGGACGTGATCGGTGAGGTGCTGATCGCGCTCGCGCAACTGCGGGACGGCGGTCGGGAGGAAGACAAGTTTTCGTGGGCACTGCAGCGGGCGATGCTCGACGTGCAGACGCGACGCTTCGACCAGCCTGATCACGGGATCTGGGAGATGCGAGGGGAGCCGCACTTCTTCACGCACGGTCGGGTGATGATGTGGGCGGGCTTTGACCAGGCTGTCAGGGCAGTGGAGGAGCATGGGCTGTCGGGGGACGTGGACCAGTGGCGTCAGCTGCGGGGCAGGCTGCGCGAAGAGATCGAGGAGCGGGGGATCGGGCCGGACGGGGCCTTCCGCCAAGCCTATGGAAACACACTCGTCGACGCCTCGTTGCTGCAGATCCCGCAGACCGGGTTCGTCGCTTACGACGACCCGCGGATGCTCGCGACGGTGGCCAGGATCGAGGCGGAGTTGGTCGACGACCACGGCTACGTGCACCGCTACCGCACCGGACATGGCATGGACGGGCTGCCTGGCGGCGAGGCGTCGTTCCTCATCTGCAGTTTCTGGCTCGTCGAGCAGTATGCGCACTCGGGCCGCCTGGAGGTTGCGAAGGACCTGATGAACAAACTCACGGGCACTGCGGGCGAGCTCGGGCTTCTCGCCGAGCAGTACGACCCCGTCGCGGGGCGGATGCTTGGCAACTATCCTCAGGCCTTCAGTCACCTGGGCCTGATCAGGGCCGCCTCGGCGATTGAACTATGCAGTGACCGCCCCCACCCCGAACCCCCCGGCGCGCGTTACGGCACGGCGGCCCGCGTCTCGGACAGTGACTGACGGAGGGTGCGCAGTCTTCTCAGCTCTTGAGACGGACCATGCCTTCCTGGCCGACCGTGGCGAGCAGGGTGCCGTCCTGGGCATACATCTGTCCGAGCCCGAGGCCCCGTCCGGACTGGGCAGAGGGTGAAGACTGGGTGTAGAGGACCCAGTCGTCCACGCGAGCCGGGCGGTGGAACCACATGGAGTGGTCCAGGCTCGCCGGGCGCAGGCGTGGGTCGCCCCAGCTGATGCCATGGCGGCGCAGGATGGGCTCGAGCAAGACGTAGTCCGAGCCGTAGGCCAGGATCGCCGCGTGCAGCAGGTCGTCGTCGGGCAGCGGTCGGTCCACGCGCATCCAGACCGACTGCTCCGCCGGGCCGGGTCCGGTCGGCTGGAGGAGCAGACGCTCGACGTGACGCAGGTCCAGCGCGCGGCGACGAGCAAAGTGCTTGGCGACGGGGTTGTCCACCTTGGCCAGGATGTCGCGGTCAGAACGGAAGTTGTCCGGGCCCGGCACGTCCGGCATCGGGTCCTGATGTTCCAGGCCCTCGGACTCCTCCTGGAACGACATGATGATCGACATCAGGATTCGACCCTCCTGAATGGCGTGGACGCGACGGGCCGAGAAGCTGTGTCCGTCGCGCATCCCTTCGACGAGGAACCGGATCGGCTTACTCGCGTCGCCAGCGCGCAGGAAGTAGCCGTGCATCGAGTGGATGTGCCGTTTGCCCTGACCGGTGTCAGGCACCCGCTCAACCGTCCGACCTGCGGCGATGACGCACTGTGCGAGCACCTGACCGCCAAAGACCCGGCCGTGCGGTTGCGGCTGGCTGCGGCCGACGAAGACGTCACCCGGTGACACGCCAAGGTCTCCGGTCGCGTCGTTCGGCGACGCTACCTGGATCGTGGTGGAGCCCTCCCATTTGAGGTCCAGTACGTCGAGCAGATCATCGATGGGATCGTCCAACACTCCGTCAGTCACCTTGCCGAGCCTAATGGTCCCGGTAGGGGCGCTCGCCAGCGAGTCGACCCTCGACATCGTCTGGCGGGGGACAGGTCACCCAGGTGAGTGGCTCGTGCACGCCATACCGCCGGCTGGCGGGGACAGGTCACTCAGGTGAGTGGCTAATGCACGCCGGGCCGCCACGGCGCACGTCCGGTGGTGAGGGGGTGGTGATGATGATGACGTCCAGGGTGCGGGGGCCGTGGACTCCTTCGACACGGTTGAGCTCGATGTCGCTGGTGGCGCTGGGTCCGCTGATCCAGGTCAGTGGGCGGCTGGGGTCGAGCAGGGCTACCGCATGCGGGACGTCGTGGACGACCTGGTCGGCGCGGATGACGCAGACGTGCTGGTCGGGGACCAGGGTGAGCGCGCGACGGCCCTGGTCCGGGGTGTGGTCGAGGACGATCGTGCCGGTAGTGGCGACACCGACCCGAGCCGCGGTCACCACGGCATCGATCGCGTCGAGCCGGTCCGGGGTGAGCTGTTCGTCGGCGACCAAGCTGATCCCGCTCTCGTGCAGGTCGGCCACCCAGGATGCTTCGAGCCCGTCGGGCACCACGACGGTGCGTGCGCCCCCTCGGTGCAGGGCGGCTGCGATCGTCGCGCCCACTTGCGGCAGCGCGCAGCGGACCACGGTGGCGCGATAGTCGGCGACGTTCTCGGCGAAGAGATCCAGCGTCTGGTCCGGCCCCGGCGACTCGACAGCGATGAAAGGGACGTTGCCGCGGGCGCCCACGGCCGTGGCCACGTCCTCGGTCGCCTCGCGCAACCGGCCCAAGATCTCTTCCCGGGCGCTCACGAGCTTTCCTCCGGGCTCTCGGAGTCGCCGTGGGTCCTGGCCCACCACTGGCGGAACGTCTCACGTGGTGGCGTCGGCACGTCGCGAGCCTGGGTCCATGCGCCCAGGCCGGGGACGCTGCGGATCGTCCGGTTGCCGATGACGCGGCTGCCGAGGGTCGCGGCTCGCTGCGCCGCCTCCAGCCGGCGGTGGTCGCCGAACGTCCAGGCGGCGGCCTTCATCCCCAGCGCCTCGGGGGAGCGGCGCGAGGACTCGTCGACGACCTGGGTGCGCAGGTCGACGAGCATCGCGGGTATGTCGATCCGCACCGGGCAGGCGTCGAAGCACGCGCCGCACAGTGACGATGCGAACGGCAAGGAGCGGTCGATCGGGGTCCCGGTGCCGCGGAGCGCAGGGTTGAGGACGGCACCGATCGGGCCGGGATAGACCGAGCCATAGGCGTGGCCGCCGGCGCGTTCGTAGACGGGGCAGACGTTGAGGCAGGCCGAGCAACGGATGCAGCGCAGCGCCTGCCGCCCAAGCTCGTCGGCGAGCACGTGGCTGCGTCCGTTGTCGAGCAGCACGACGTGGACCTCTTGCGGCCCGTCGCCGTCGTGCACGCCGGTCCACATCGAGGTGTAGGGGTTCATCCGCTCGCCGGTGCTGGACCGCGGCAGCAGCTGCAGCATGGTGCCCAGGTCGGCAAAGCTCGGCAGCACCTTCTCGACGCCGACCACCGAGATCAACGTCTGCGGCAGCGTCAGGCACATGCGGCCGTTGCCCTCGGACTCGACGACGACGAGCGTGCCGGTGTCCGCGATCGCGAAGTTGGCCCCGGAGATGGCGACGGTGGCGCGGAGGAACTTTTCCCGTAGGTGCAGGCGTGCGGCCTCCGCCAGCCGGGCGGGCTCATCGGTGAGGTCCGGTGGTGCGGGGCGGCCGACCTGGCCCATCTCGCGCAGGAAGATCTCCCGGATCTCCGCCCGGTTGCGGTGGATCGCCGGGACCAGGATGTGGCTGGGGAGGTCGTGCCCGAGCTGCACGATGAGCTCGGCGAGGTCGGTCTCCCAAGCATCGATCCCGGCTGCCTCGAGCGCCTCGTTGAGCTCGATCTCCTGGGTCGTCATCGACTTGACCTTGACGACTTCCTGCGCGCCCTTGGCCCGCACGAGATCGACGATGATCCGGTTGGCTTCGGCGCCGTCACGGGCCCAGTGCACGGTCGCGCCGCGGCTGATGAGATTGGTCTCGAGCTGCTCCAGATAAGGGGGCAGGTGGTGCAGCGCCTCGTCCTTGGCCTCGGCGCCGGCCACCCGCAGGTCCTCCCATGCCTCGACCTCGCCGACCACCTGCGCGCGCTTGGCGCGGATCGTGGCAGTGGCATGAGCGAGATTGTGTCGTTGCTGGGTGTTGGCCAGGGCTTTGCGGGCCGCGTGCGGGAAGTCGGGCATGCCGATGAAGGTCGCGCTCGTGGCCTGCGGCGGGGCGGGGTGTCGGTGCGCGTCGTGCTGCGTGGGTGCCGAGCTCATGCCGGATCCTGTTCGGTCGAGGCGAGCACCTCTGCCAGATGCAGATGGCGCACGCCGGCTCGCGTGCGGTCGAGCAGTCCGCCGATGTGCGAGAGGCAGGAGTTGTCGCTGGCGACCAGCACCTCGGCCCCGGTGTCGCGGACGTGCCGGGCCTTGTCCGATCCCATGGCGATGGAGATGTCGGCGTTCTTGATTGCGAAGGTGCCGCCGAAGCCGCAGCATTCCTCCGCTTCCGGCAACTCGACGAGGTCGATCCCGCGCACCGCGCGCAGCAGCCGAAGCGGCTTGTCGCCGACGCGGAGCAGGCGCAGCGAGTGGCAGGTCGGGTGGTAGGTCACGCGGTGCGGAAAGTAGGCGCCGACGTCGGTGGCGTCCAGCACGTCGACGAGAAACTCGGAGAGCTCGTAGACCTTGGGGGCGAGCTGCTCCGAGACCTGCGCCAGGCCCTCGTCCCCAGACCGCCGCGCGAGCATGGGGTGCTGCTCCCGGATCGAAGCGACGCACGATCCAGAGGGCGCGACGACGTAGTCGTAGGCGCCGAACTGGTCGACGAAGCTGCGCACGAGAGGCGTGGCCTCATCCGCATACCCCGTGTTGGTGAACATCTGCCCGCAGCAGGTCTGCGCGCGGGGGAACTCCACCCGGCAGCCCAGCCGCTCCAGGACGGTGACCGTCGCACGGGGAGCCTGGGGCCACATGGTGTCGTTGAAGCAGGTGGCGAAGAGCGCCACGCGTGGACCCCTCATCGAGCCTCCTCTGTCGCAAGCCCTCTGTTGGCCCTATCGCCCATGACCGACCGGCTGGGTCAATGGTTAGACCATTGCTGGAGGGGAAGTCTAGGACTATGCTCACACGACGTCAAGGGTAGTGGAGGCGGAGGCGATGAGCACGAGCACGGGCGCGAGCCAAAGTATGAGCACCAGCACGGGGGCGACGCCCAGGGCCTACGAACAGGTCGTGGGGTGGATCGAGGACCGGATCCTCTGCGGCGCCTTCGAGGTCGGCGACGTCCTCCCTGCTGAGCGCGACCTCGCCGTGCAACTAGGAGTGAGCCGTGCCGCAGTGCGCGAGGGGGTCCGATCCCTGCAGGCCCAGGGGGTCCTGAGGTCCTCGGTGGGCGCTGGCGGGACCGGGGGGACGCGGGTGGCAGCGCTGTCCTCCGGCGCGCTTACGCGATTGATGCGGATTCACGTCGCCCTCATGCACTACCCGCTCGAGGACGTGATCGAGGTGCGGGTCGCGCTGGAGCGGCTCAGTGTGCGCCTGGCGGCGCAGGGTGTCACGCTCGAGCAGCTGGACGGACTGCAGGCGCGGGTCGAGGACATGGACGGCGCGCAGTCGCGGCTCGACTTCAACGACGCCGACGCGGCCTTTCACGTCGCGATCGCGGAGGCAGCCGGAAACCGGCTCGCCGCGGAGACGACGATCGCCATCCGCGAGTCGGTGCGAGCGCCGCTGATGACGAGCCTGTCGCGTCTGGACGACGATGTCTTCGCTCGCATCAGGGCAGAGTTCAACGCCGAGCACCGGGCCGTCCTGGAGGCGATCAGTAGCGGCGAGGCCGAGCGCGCAGAGACGCTGATGGAGACTCACATCCGCACGGCCTGGACTCGGCTCCAGAGTGCCGTCGCATCCGAGCCGGAGCGCCAGGGAGAGCAGGAGGCTCGCCATACCTCTGGGGCGGCGGAGCCGGGCGGCGTCGCTGCGGTGACAATGGGCGCATGAGCGTTCATCCCCTGACCAACGTGCCCGACGTGGCGCTGGTTTATCCGATCACGGTGCGCTGGGCCGACATGGACGCCTACGCGCACGTCAACAATGTCAACTACCTGCGGTTCTTCGAAGAAGCGCGGGTCTACGCCTTCAAAGACTGGTTCGGGCAGGACCGCGACCTCATCGACGAGGGCATGCTGGTCGTGTCTCAGGCGATCGACTACCTCTTGCCGATGGGTTTTGCCTATGCGCCCTGTCGGGTTGCGGTGTGGTGCAGCGACGTGGGGGCAGCGAGCTTCGAGCTGGGGTATGCGGTGGCTGGCGCCCAGGGAGACGACACGGTCTATGCACGGGGTCGGGTGACGTTGGTGTCCTATGACCTGCAGACGGAGCGACCGCGGCGGCTCGGCGCGGCGGAGCGCGAGGCGCTCTCCGCGGTCCTCGGCACGGGACCGCGGCTGCGCAGCGACAAGCGTGCTGCCGCCCCACGGGCGGTGGCGGGATGAGCGCCGCTGCCGCGGGACCGTCGGTGCTGAACTTTGCTGATGGCGAGGCCATCGCCGATCTGGCCACCTACGTGACGCGGGCCAAGAGTCTCGACAGTGACGCCGCGATCCGGTTGCAGGCGGTCGGGCGGGTGCTCGCCGCCTGGACCGCTGTCGTTCCGGGCCAGGGTTTGACCCAGGCCGGCCTGGTGCTGGCGCTGCGCACGATGCCGCTCGCGGAGGAGCACGACCTGGATGTGACCGTGCCCCTGGCGGCGCTGAGCGACCGCTTTGCGAGGCGGGCCGCGACCCACGACGCGGGCACGACCATCCCCGTGCCGCCAGCGACGGTGCAACCGATCTGGACTGCGGTGACGCCGCCGCGGGGTGGCTGGGAGGACTATGGCAGGGTCTCCTCGGTCGTGCTCCTGGGGGCTGCTGAGGCAGGGATCGAGGAGATCGCCAAGGGCGCTCCCGAAGGGTCGGGAGCCAACGCGGTGGCCCGCCTCCGCAACCTGGTCTGGTCGCGCGCGGTCGCCGGTGGGGCGACTGCAGGCGCTGGGCTCGCCGCCAAGGTGCTCGGTTTTGCCCGTCCCGGCGACGGCTTGACCGCCACCGTTTCAGCGAGTGGGTCCTGGACTCGGGTGACTCTGCCAGCCGGCTACATCCTGTCGCGCTGAGCCAGCCAGACGGTCGTGTCCTGGGGGAGCAGCCCATCCTCGAGCCGACCGCTGCAGACCAGGACCTCCGCACTCTCGGGAAGCGCGACCGCAGCGTCGCCGAGGTTTGTCAGCACGGTGATGGGTATGCCGTCCTTGCGCGCGTTGACGAAGGCCAGGACCTGCGCGCCATACCCGTCGATCCAACGCAGGCCGCCGACCCCCAGATCGTGCACGCGCCGCAGGCGCAGCATGCTCCGGTAGATCTCCAGGGTCGACCCGGTCACGCCCTCCTGCCGGTCGGCGGCGAGCGAGCCGTAGACCAGCGGCTGAGGCAGCCACGTCGCGCCGTCGGGGCTTGGGCCGAAGCCGTAGGAGGGGGCGCCGGCCTCCCACGGCAACGGGACTCGGCAGCCGTCCCGACCGATCTCCTTACCCTTGGTCCGGAAAAAGGCTGGGTCCTGGCGCACCCGGTCTGGCAGCGCGGTGTGCTCTGGCAGTCCCAGCTCCTCGCCGTTGTAGAGGTAGGCAGATCCTGGCAGCGCGAGCATCAGAGCCGTCGCCGCTCTGGCCCTGCGAAGCCCCAGCACCGCGTTGGGCTGGACGCTGCGCGCGCCGATCCCGTTGGGCCGTGACGCACCGACCCTCAGTCCCAGGCGCGAGGCGTGGCGGACCACGTCGTGGTTGGACAGCACCCAGGTCGTCGGCGCGCCGACCGCATCGGCAGCCTCCAGGGAGTCATCGATGACCGTGCGCACGTCTTTGGCACGCCAGGACGTCTCCAGGAAGTGGAAGTTGAAGGCCTGGTGCATCTCGTCCGGCCGCACATAGCGCATCGTGCGCTGCTGCGAGGGGAGCCAAGCCTCCGCGCACAGGATCCGGTCCAGTGCGGGGTCGCCCTGCGGGTTGTAGGAGTCCAGGATCGAGCGCCAGGCCCGGTAGATCTCGTGCACCCCATCCTGGTCCCACATCGGTCCCAGGTTGGCGTGCTCCGCGCCCTCGGAGTGCGACGCCGCCATCACCGCCTTCTCCTGCCAGTCCGGCATCGCTTCGTCTTTCAGGAGCGCGTGCGCGACGTCGACCCGGAAGCCGTCGACGCCCCGGTCCAGCCAGAAGCGCAGCACGTCGTGAAACTCGTCAACGACCTGCGGGTTGCGCCAGTTGAGGTCGGGCTGCAAGCTGTCGAAGAGGTGCAGATACCACTGCCCGAGCGTGCCATCCGCCTCCGTCACCCGCGTCCACGCGCTGCCGCCGAAGACCGACTTCCAGTTGTTCGGCGGCTCGTTTCCCTGCTCGCCGCGTCCTTCGCGGAAGAGATAGCGCTCACGCTCGGGCGATCCCGGCCCGGAAGCCAGGGCTGCTCGAAACCAGGTGTGCTCACCGCTGGTGTGGTTGGGCACCAGGTCGATCAGCACGCGCAGCCCATGCCCGTGGGCCGCCTCGATGAGCACGTCCACGTCCGCCAGCGTCCCGAACAGGGGGTCGACGTCGCGATAGTCGGCCACGTCATAGCCAGCGTCGATCATCGGGGAGACGTAGAACGGGCTGATCCACAGGGCGTCGACGCCGAGGTCGGCAAGGTAGGGCAGGCGGGCGGTAAGGCCGGGCAGGTCGCCCACTCCGTCGCCGTCGCTGTCGGCGAAGCTGCGGGGGTAGACCTGGTAGAGGACGGCGTGGCGCCACCAGGGTGCCTCGTGCGACTGGGGGGCGTGGGGGGAGACAGAGGTCACGACAGACGAGGGTATGTCGAAGGCCCGGGTCGGCTGCAGGCGGCTCACCCGGGAGGGGGACAGGTCAGGGCTCGAGGGCGTTGACCAGCGAGTGCGCCGCGTTGAGCATGTAGGTCCTCATGAACTCCTCGTCCTGCGGCTCCATCTGGTCGCTGATCGTGGCGATCGCGGCGAACATGTGGTGCAGCCAGCGGTCGCGCTGCGTCGGTGTCACCTCATACGGCACATGACGCATCCGAAGTCGGGGATGTCCCCGCTGCTCGGAGTAGGTGCCCGGTCCGCCGAAGTACTGCTCGAGGAACATCCGTAGGCGGACCTCCGCGGGACCGAGGTCCTCCTCGGGGTACATCTCGCGCAGGGGTTCGTCGTCGGCCACCCCGAGGTAGAACTCGTGCACGAGCCGGACAAAGGTCTCGTGCCCGCCGACCCGCTCGTAGAACGAGAGCTGGGGGACGGCTCGGGCCTGGATCGTCTGCGGCTGCTCACTCACGCCCCCAGTCTCTCAGGTGGCGCTAACGTCGAGAGCCGTCGGGGAACAGCTCGATCGCAAAGCCCTGGTCGTAGCCCTCCACCTCGATCGTCAGATCGTCCAGGTCGCCGACGCCCTCGCCCAGGTAGAGCTCGCTGGTGACGGGCTCCTCCGTCCAGCTTGACCACCACCCTCCCCGGTGCGGCTCGAGCTCCTCTATCGGCTGGCCGCTGATCAGCATGCGGAGACGTCCCTTGCCCTGAGTCGTCACTACTGCGAAGCGTGGTCGTCCCTCGCCCTCAAGGGTCACCACACCGTTCTTGAGCGTGCCGTGGCCAAGAGGCGGGGGTCGCTGCCCCTCGAAGGCCAACGGTTTGTCCTCATGTGCGGGCCATGACGACGGCAGGGGCGGCGCGTCGGTGAAGTCGAAATCCTCGTAGGGAACGGGCTCAAAAGCCCAGAGGGGCGCCATCGGCTGACCAGGGAGGGCCTGGAGTGCGGCGCGGAGACTGCCCGGCTCCTGGCCTTTCGGCGGCGGCATGCCCCAGGCGTCGCGGGGGTAGCTGAAGTTGTCGACGAGTTGGTAGGAGAAGGACAGGTATGCGGTGCCGAACTCCGACTGGACCGAGCCTTCATTGCCATAAGGTCCTTGGACGAACTGCATGATCGAGTCGGTGTCGAGGGCGGTCATGAAGAGCGCAGACTCGACTGAACTGCCGGGTGGCTGCAGATCGTAGGGGTAGCCGTCGGCGGGGAAGTCCCACCGGGCCACGAAGCGATGACCGCCGACGAAGTAAGGAACCGGCGCCTGGGTGCTCGGATCGAGACCCGGCCCGCTGCTCGCCTCGATGCTCGTCGTGTGCTGGGGGATGGGGGTAGCGTCGCTGACCTGGACCTGCCAACGCACCTCGTCGCTGTCCTGCACAAGGGTCGTCACAACCACGGTCCGGCGCTCGCCAGGACCTGGCCGCAGCGTGTCGGGCAGCGCAAAGGTCCTGGCCTGGTCCGGCCCGTAGACGAGCCACGCACCGTCGCGCAGCATCGGGTCCTGCTGGTGCCACAGGTCCGCCGGGGTGGCGCCGTTCCACGCGCGCAGATCCCCGTCGTCGGTGAGCGGTTGTCCATCGACGGTGACAATCAGGGCCGCGCTGGATCCGGCCCATGCGCTGACGGCCGAGTCGTGCGTGATCTCGACCTTCTGGACGTACGTGCGCCCCCACCATCCGCGGATGCTTGGGCTGTCTTTTGTCACCGGCACCGATCCGGCGGGCACCGCGGGCTCGGTGGCGTTGCCCTGCCTCACCGCTGCATTGTGGGCGAGCATGTCATCGGCGCCGTTGACCTCGTAGTAGAACGCGAGCAGGGCTTTACCGCGGCCGGGCAGATCCCCGGTCCAGGTCAGGCTCGCGTCCTGGGGCGACACCAGGCCGAACGGTGTCGGAGTGAGCCGGGTGACAGGCGGTTGGCCTTGCCGGCCCGCGCACGGGAGTGTCACTGGACCTTCGTCGAAAGTCATCGTCAGCGCCGGGATCACCAGGTGGGGGTCGTCGACCGCGGGGAGGTCGCACCACAGCACGGCAAACTTGGCGAACTTCCCGTGGTTGCCGCCCATCAGCTCCAGCGGTGCGTTGGCGTTGCCGTAGTCGATGGTGACCGACTGGAGCAGCTGCAGGCCTTCGTTGCTCGTCGGCGCCTTGCCCCTGGCGTCGAGCTCCCAGCCGCGCGACGCCAGGCTGACCTCCGGCATCGACTGGGCCGTGCCGACCCGGCCGGTGGCGGCGGGGTCTCTAGGGTCGTTGTGGGTGAGCGCCCAGCCGGCGCCAGCGAGGATGAGGACCAGGCCAGCCAGCAGGAGCAACCGCCAGTGACCGCGCAGCGAGCGGAGACGACCGCTCACGGGGAGGGCGGCACCGGCCGGGGTGACGGGCGACTCGGGGGGCGAGCGGAGGTCGGTGAGGAGGGTCTCGACGAGGTCCTGTTCTGAGGTGTCGTGGCGATCCGCCACTGCCTCCAGCGCGTCCCTCACCCCAGACACCGACGAGATCTGGCTGGCGACCTTCCTGGTCCGGACGCCGACGGCGCGACCCACCCGGGCCGGCGCCCAGCCGTGGACCAGGCCCAGGACGGAAGCGGCCCGCTCACGAGGCGGCATACCGGCCACGACCTCGCCCGCGTCAGCGCCGAGGCTCCCGTCAGGTGAGATCCCGAAGGAGGGCCGCCCCCAGCGGTGCCGATGCGCTGTCCGCAGGAAGTCCTGGACCAGCCCGGCCCGCGCCTCGTCCAGCCCGACCGGACCGCTCGAGGTCCTCGCCGAGCGGCGCACTGCCCGTGCGGTCAGGACGTCGGCCCGGTCCGTGTCGCCGGTGAGCATGCGGGCGGTGCGGTGCAGGTCCAGGGCGTGCCGACCAACAAAGGCGCTCAGCTGGTCGTCGTGGCGGTGCCCTCCCATCACGACATCCTCTCAGCCGGCGGCAGTGGACCGCGGTCTCAGGAATGCGAGCCGGTGGTCGGCGTGATGGCCGGGCCCCGCACGCCGGCCTGGTCGAAGGCGCGCTTGGCGCGCTCGCGGAGCTCTCGGGGGATGGCGTACTGCTCACCGGGGCGGCACTTGGCGAAGATCCGGATCGTCATCGTGCCTCCGGAGACCGATTCGACCCCTGCCACCGTCGGTGGCTCCAGGAGCTTGTCGGCCCACGTCGGGTCCTGGGCGAGGCTCTCCACGACCGTGTGGAGCAGGCCGATGACCTGCTGGGGGTCCTGGTCGTAGGCGACCGGCACGTCGATGGTGGCGACCGCCCAGCCCTGGCTCTTGTTGCCGATCCGGACGATCTCGCCGTTGCGGATGAACCAGACGACCCCGGTGGCATCGCGCAGCCGCGTCACCCGCAGCGTGACCTCCTCGACGGTGCCGGTGGCCTCGCCCGTGTCGATGACGTCGCCGACGCCGTACTGGTCCTCGATGATCATGAAGATCCCGGAGAGAAAGTCCTTAACGAGCGCCTGCGCGCCGAAGCCGAGCGCGATGCCACCGATCCCGGCTGACGTGAGTAGGGGTGCGAGGGGGAGCCCGACCTCGGCCATGATCGTCAGGAGGGCGATGGTGGCGATCGTGAAGGTGGCCAGGCTGCGCAGCACCGTGCCCATCGTCAGGGCACGCTGGCGCCGGCGCTCCTGGTTGGCGCCGGTGGCCGAGTGGAGCATCCGCTCAAAGCTGCTGCGCTCGTGGTCGTCGGCGCGCTCGACCGCGTTGTCGACGACGCTGCGGACGGCGCGGTGCAGGACCCACCGCAGGATGAGGGCACCCAGGATGATCAGGACGATCCTCAAGGGTGGCCCCAGCAGCCAGTCCACCGTCGAGTCCCAGCTGGTGAACGGCCACGTGAGCGTCTGCATACCCCGCATTGTCGCGGCTGCGGCGCGCTGAGTGCGGGAGCACGTGGCCGAGCCTGACAAACTAGGGTCGCCATCCCCCCCGTGACACGTCGAAAGGCTTCCCCGTGCCCGAGCTCACCCCCCGTCTGACCGAGCTGGCTGATGCCTATGGCGTCGCCACGCAGTTCTGGGACTGGCAGGGCCGCCACACTCAGGTCCCGACCCAGACCGTGCTCGCCGTCCTGGGCGCACTCGGCATTCAGGCGGAAAGCGACGACGACATCGAGGCGGCCCTGGCGGAGGTGGAGGAAGCGCCGTGGATCCGGATCCTGCCACCGGTCACGGTTGTCAGCGAGGGGGAGCGTCCGCAGGTCCCGGTGCACCTGGCCGACGGCACCGCCTTCGTGGTCCGGCTGATCCTCGAGGACGGCACCACCAGCGCGGTGGGCGCTCGCAAGCAGGGCAAGGAAAGGCGCGAGGTCGACGGCGTGCAGGCGGTGCGGGTGTTCCTCGACCTGCCGGTAGACCTGCCGCTGGGGTGGCACGCGGTCGAGGTGCGGGTCGGCGCCGCGGTCCGCCACATGCCGCTCGTCATCACCCCCCAGCGGATCGAGCTGCCGGAGGCGCTAGCGCGGGACGGGGCGCAGAGCTGGGGCTTGATGACCCAGCTCTATGCGATGCGATCGCAGGAGTCGTGGGGGATGGGCGACCTGGCGGACCTCGGGGACGCCGGGGCCTGGGCCGCCGGTCTCGGCGCCGACTTCGTGCTCGTCAACCCGCTGCACGCTGCCGAGCCGGTCCCCCCGATCGAGCCTTCCCCCTACCTGCCGACGAGCCGACGGTTCGTCTCCCCGCTCTACATCCGGGTCGAGGACGTGCCCGAGGTCGGATATCTGTCCGCGGCCGAGAGGCAACTGGTGGAGTGGCACTCCGACGACGCCAAGCGTTACCTCAGCCTGGAGTTCCTGGAGCGCGATGCCGTGTGGATGGCCAAGGAAGCAGCGCTGCGGATGATCTTTCGGCAGCGTCGGTCGCTGCGTCGGGCGCGGGCGTTCAACGCCTTTGTCGAGCGCGAGGGTCAGGGGCTCGTGGACTTTGCGACCTGGTGCGCACTGTGCCAGATGCACGGGAGCCGGTGGCGCTCCTGGCCCAAGGAGATGCAGGACCCGCGCAGCGCCGAAGTCGAGGCGTTCGCGGAAAAGATGGCCGACGAGGTGGAGTTCCACTGTTGGCTGCAGTGGATCCTGGACGACCAGCTCTCCCGCGTGCAACGCGACCTGGTGGACATGGGTATGGCGCTCGGCGTCATCTCGGACCTAGCGGTTGGGGTCCATCCGGACGGCGCGGACGCGTGGGCTCTGGGTGATGCCCTGGCTCGGGGCGTGACGGTGGGAGCGCCAGCTGACCAGTACAACCAGGTCGGTCAGGACTGGAGCCAGCCGCCATGGCGTCCGGACAAGTTGGCCGAGCTGGGTTATGAGCCTTACCGAGACATGATCCGCGCCGCGCTCCGCGACAGCGGTGGCCTGCGCGTGGACCACGTGATCGGGCTCTTCCGCCTGTGGTGGATCCCGCAGGGCATGAAGCCCTTCCACGGCACCTACGTGCGTTACGACCACGAAGCGATGATCGGCATCCTCCTGCTGGAGGCGCACCGTGCGGGTGCGGTCGTGGTGGGTGAGGACCTGGGGACCGTGGAGCCGTGGGTGCGCGACTACCTCACCGATCGCGGTGTCATGGGCACCTCGATCCTGTGGTTCGAGCGTGACTGGGAGGGCGATGGCGGCTTGCTCGACCCTGAGCAGTATCGAGAGCTGTGCCTGGCCACGGTGACGACACACGACCTGCCCCCGACGGCGGGCTATCTGGAAGGGGTGCACGTCGAGCTGCGGCACCGGCTGGGGCTGCTCGAGCGGTCGTTGGAGGAGGAGCAGGAGGAGGACGAACGCTCTCGCGAGGAGGTGCTGGCCGACCTGCGGCGGCGCGGCCTTCTGCGTGAAGGGGTGGGCGTGCCCGAGCAGGTCGAGGCGCTGCACGCCTTCCTGACCCTGACCCCCGCCAAGCTCATCGGGGTCAGCATCAGCGACCTCGCCGGTGACAAGCGCGTCATCAACCAGCCCGGCACCGACGAGGAGTATCCCAACTGGCGGGTCCCCTTGGCTGGCCCTGACGGGACCCCGGTGCTGCTCGAGGAGCTCTTCACCTGGCGCACCGCCCGCCGCCTTGCTCGCACCGTCAACCGCGGCGACTGACCGGGCGGTCGTTGTTGCCAGACCGGACGGGTGGGGCGCTAGGCGGCCCTGCGACGACGGCGGGTCCGTATCGAGTGGAGGTCAACGCCGCTGCGCTCGACCTCGAAGGGAAGCCGGCGTAACTCCCCCTCCCACCCGGCATACCCGCGGATCTCGGGGATGGGCTCACGGACGACTTCCATCACTCGGCTCGCGACCCGCTCCGCCTTGTTCAAGATCTCATCACTGGTCCATCGCACGCCGCGTAGGCCAAGGCGTTCGATTCGCCCGTGACGCTGCTTCTCTTGATGGAGTCGACGTAGGGCCGACTCCTCCGGGCTCGTGGTGGGGTTCATGTCGAGGAAGTACTTGTCGTGGCCATCAGCCTCGAAGAAGATGCCCTTCTCCGGATCCAGGCCGTCCACGCGGCCGACGAAGTTCCGTTGATCGTCATACATATTCATCTGAGGGATGGGCATCGGCACGCCGCGCTCATAGAGCGCGACGAAGGAGTAGGACTCCAGCCAGGTCTCGCGCCGAGGATCGCCGAGCGCGACGGCCGCAAGGGCTCTGGGGCGCCCCACCCACCTCCGTTGCGTCGAGAGCTCGTCCAGAAGCTGCCGTTTGGAGAGCACTCCCGACCGCAGCGCCTGGTCCACGAGTGCGGTGCCATGGGGGAGCCTTCGCGATCGGAGGGTGTCAGCCGCGGTGCGGGCGGCGCTGGTCACTCTGAGGCCGTCGATCTGGGTGACCGGGATGTCGTGTGAGTCGCTGTGGTGCACCACGAGTCTGTCTTCGCGCCACGAACGCGGGCAACGATCAACTGTGGTCAGCTCGATAGGGGAATGTGGCGAGATGAGGACGCTGTAGCCGTGGAGCAGAGCGGCGCTGGTATGGCTGGCTACGTGACCGGGGAGCCTACGGAGGTGTTCGCGGACCTGGTCGAGGTGCGCGGATCTGAGCTGTTCCCAGTGCGCACTGGGGGGAGCCGGATCCTCCATCACGACATACCAGCCCCGCCGCACTCGACGCACCTTCGCCAGACGTAGTAACTCCTCCAGCCGGCGCCGCCCGATCCCGGCTGCTTCTGCCTCTGGACGACTGAACGGGTGCGGAAGATCGCGAAGGCTCATGCCTCCCAAGGTGTCGTCGCGGGGACGTCGTGGGAAGGTGCTCCCCCGGAAGTGTGGAAAGCCACCACCCGCACGCTGCGGGTGTGGACGACCGGACGGGCGTGAGTGCCATAGGGGGACCTATGTCACTGGTGCCCGTCCGGTGTGGCAGGGCCGACCGTCCGGTGTGACAGGAGCGACCGTCCGGTCAGGAGGTGGCGTCGACCGCCTGGGCGCGGATGCAGCGGGCGACACTGTCGCGGTTTTCGGCGATGGTGCGGCGTAGCGAGTTGGAGACGTCCGGGTGGGAGTCCAACCAGTGCTGCGAGGCGTCGAGGAGCTCTTGGGAGGCGATCCGCAAAGGGTAGAAGCCCACGGCGATCGACTCGGCAATGTGGTGGGTCCGTCCGTCCCAGACCTTCTCGATCACGTCGTGGTAGCGCTCGATGTAGGGCAGCAGCAGCGAGTCATCGTGCACCCAGCCGAAACCAAGCGCCATGGAGGCGAGGACAGCGTTGGACAGGCCGTCCTGTTCCACCGCAGCGACCCAGGTCGCCTCCTTCGCGTCCGCGGTCGGCATGGACGATCGCGCACGGGCCGCCTTCTCCCGCCCGGTCGCGGTGTTGTCAAGCTCCTGCTCGGCCACGATCTGGGCCTCTCCGGCCGCCCCGGAGGCGGTCAGCGAGTTGAGCAGCGTCCACCGCATGTCCTGGTCCAGGTCGAGACCCTCGAGGACCACGTCACCGGCGAGGACGTCCGCAATCAGCTGCTGGTCATCGGCCGACCGGGCCAGCGCGGCCCACGCGGTGATCAGCTGCAGCTGCGCGTCACTGCCCGGCGCAGCCGCCTTCGCGGCAGCCCGCAGTCCCGCGGTCAGCTCGGCCACCACGCCCTCGCGGTGCGTCGGTGCCGTATAGGTCAACGCAGCCGACGTCACCTGCTGGATCAGCACCCGCAGCAGCGTCGAGTCTGTCTCGCCCGGCAGCGCCTTCACCGCGAGTCGGACATAGTCGGTCGCGGCCATCTCACCGTCGCGAGTCATGTCCCAGGTCGTCCCCAGCACCAGGGCGCGGGGTAGCGACTCTTCAAAGGACTGGACGTGCCGCAGCGCCGTCGCCAGGGAGGCCGGGTCCAGCCTCGTCTTGGCGTAGGCCAGATCGTCGTCATTGACCAGCAGGAGATCCGGCATGGGCTGGCCCACCATCTCGGTCACCTCCGTCCGCTCACCGTCGACGTCCAGCTCCACCCGGTGCACGCGACGCAGCACGCCGTCGTCCAGCGAGTAGGCCCCGACCGCCAGTCGGTGCGGGCGCAGCGTCGGGTGCTCCTGGGGAGCGGTCTGCACGAGGGCGAGGGAGGAGATCGTGCCGTTCTGCGCGACCTCGACCTGCGGCGTCAAGGTGTTGACGCCGGCGGTCTCGAGCCAGACCGTCGACCAGCCGGACAGGTCGCGCCCGGACGTGGCCTCGAGCTCGACCAGCAGGTCCGCCAGGGTGGTATTACCCCACGCGTGCTTGGCGAAGTAGGCCCGGATCCCGTCCCGGAAGGGCTCGCGTCCCACGTAGGCCACCAGTTGCTTGAGCACCGACGCGCCCTTGGCGTAGGTAATGCCGTCGAAGTTCACCTCGACGGCGGCCAGGTCCACCATGTCCGCCGCGACCGGGTGGGTAGAGGACAGCTGGTCCTGCCGGTAGGCCCACGCCTTCTCGGAGGTGCCGAAGGTCGTCCAGGCGTCCGTCCACTGTGTCGCCTCGGCCTGGCAGGTCGTCGAGGCCCACTCGGCGAAGGACTCGTTGAGCCACAGGTCGTCCCACCACCTCATCGTGACAAGGTCGCCGAACCACATGTGCGCGAGTTCGTGCAGGATCGTCAGCGCGCGGCGCTCCACAATCGCCTCGGTCACCTTGGACCGGAAGACATAGCTCTCCACGATGGTCACGCAACCCGCGTTCTCCATCGCTCCCATGTTGTACTCCGGCGTGAAGATCTGGTCGTACTTGGTAAAGGGGTAGGGCTGGTCGAACTCCTCCTCGAAGAACGTGAAGCCCGCCTTGGTGACGTCCATGATGTTGTCCGCGTCCAGGTAGCGACGCAGGCTCTTGCGGCAGAAGACGCCCAACGGCACCTCGCCCGCGCGCGTGCTCACCGAGTCGCGCACCACGTCATACGGGCCCGCGACCAGCGCAGTGATGTATGACGAGATCCGCGGGGTCGGCGAGAACTCCCACCGCGCGACCTCGCCTCCGTCGATGTTCGCGGCGTGGGGCGCCGGCTGCGGCGGGGGTGTCGGCTCGTTGGAGATGACCTGCCAGTGGGCGGGGGCGGTCACGCTGAAGGTGAAGGTCGCCTTGAGGTCGGGCTGCTCGAACACCGGATACATCCGGCGGCTGTCGGGCACCTCGAACTGGCTGTACAGATACACCTCGCCGTCGGAGGGGTCCACGAAGCGGTGCAGCCCCTCGCCGGTGTTCATGTAGGTGCCGGTCGCGGCCACGACCAGCTCGTTGTCGGCGGCCAGCCCCGCGAGCGCGATACGACCGGATTCCCAGGCCTGGGCGGGGTCGAGCTCGCGTCCATTGAGCACGACCGACTCGACCGAGGTGCCGACGAAGTCGATCCACGACTCCGCGCCGGGGTCCGCGCAGCTGAACCGCACCGTGCTCGTCGTCCCGAACGTCTTCGGGCCGTGCGTGAGATCGAGTGCGACGTCGTAGGACGATGTGGACAGCAGAGCGGAACGCTGTGCCGCTTCGTCGCGGGTCAGGTTCGTGCCAGGCATGCAGAGACCTCCGGGGTCGGTGGGGTTGAAGCTAGGCGCGGCGTTCGCGCGGCGCAGATGTCCAGCGTATGTCGAGGGGCCGGGTGGCGGCTCATCGTCGCCTCGGTGACACGATGGGTGGCATGACGACACCAGCCAGGACTCCCTCCCGCCCGCAAGCCGAAATGTTCTTCGACCCTTGCTGCCCGTGGGCCTGGATGACCTCCCGCTGGCTGATGG
The DNA here is from genome assembly GCF_030537745.1 of Ornithinimicrobium sp. GTDB lineage: Bacteria > Actinomycetota > Actinomycetes > Actinomycetales > Dermatophilaceae > Ornithinicoccus. The sequence goes on from NZ_JAUNVI010000005.1 coordinate 59,473, forward strand.
AGGTCGAGGAAGTTCGCGACCTGGACGTCACCTGGTCGGTGATGAGCCTGTCGGTCCTCAATGAGGGCCGCGACCTCGACCCCGACTACCGCGCTTTCAACGACCGCGGTTGGGGCCCGGTCCGCGCCATCATCGCGGCGACCCACGACTTGCCGCAGGACGAGGCCAACGTCCTGCGCAAGAAGATGTATGACGCGTTCGGCCAGAAGATCCACCTTGACGGACGGGGCACCCAGGACCTGCCGTCGCTCATCACCGAGGTCCTAGAAGAGCTCGACCTGGACCCGGCCATCAACGAGATCGCCCAGGGGGAGTCGGTTGACGACGAGCTCCGCGAGAGCCATCACCGCGCGATCGACCTGGTCGGTGACGATGTCGGCACCCCGGTCATCGCGATCGGCGACGTCGCCTTCTTCGGTCCCGTCGTCACCCCTGCCCCCAAGGGCGAAGAGGCCGGCAGGCTCTGGGACGGCTGCCTCCTGGTGGCCGGCACTCCCGGGTTCTTCGAGCTCAAGCGGACCCGCGACAAGGGCCCGGACTTCAGCTGACCCCTACCCCTCCCACACCCAGGAGCAGACCACCATGCGAGTCCACATCGGCGGCGACCACGCGGCCTATGAGCTGCAGCGCGACCTCGTCAACTGGCTCACCGAGCAGGGCCACGAGGTCGTTGACCACGGCCCGACCAGTTATGACCCCCTCGATGACTATCCCGTCTTCGTGCTGCGGGCGGCGCAAGGCGTGGCTGCCGACCCGGACAGCCTCGGCATCGTGCTCGGCGGCTCGGGCAACGGCGAGCAGATGGCCGCTAACAAGGTCGAGGGGATCCGCGCGGCGCTGGCTTACAACCCTGAGTTGGCCCAGCTCGCCCGAGAGCACAACGACGCACGTATCGTCTCCCTCGGCGCCCGGATGCATTCCCTGCAGGAGGGCCGCGCGATCGTCGACGCCTTCTTGAGCACGCCGTTCTCGGGAGAGGATCGGCACCAGCGCCGGATCGACATGGTCAGCGCCTACGAGGCCGACGGGGCATTGCCGCCCTTGCCCTGATTGACACAGAGCTTCCCTGCGCAGCGTGAGGGGCACGTGCACAGGCACGGGCCCCTCACGCTGTGGGTCGAGTCAGGCGTTGTCGGCAGGGGTGGTGCCGAAGTCGTCGTCCTTGCCGTCCAGACCGTCCAGGCCGTCGCGCACCCGGTCACCCGCGCTGTCGATCTGGTTGCCGAACTTGCCGCCGGTCCTCTCGTCGGCGAAGCGACCGGCCTGGTCTAAACCTTGGTCGATCCGGTCAGCGTGCTCGTCGATCAGACCGTCGACCGTAGGCTTCTGGCCTGCGCCTCTGAGGTGACGGTCGGCGCCTCCCGCCGGGGCTCAGGCCAGTGACCAGGTCACCTCGACGGTCGCCACCACCTCGTGGTCAGCCGCGTCGACCACCGGCCCGGAGGCCATCGCCATCCGCGCGTCCTCCCTGCCGTAGGGCCTCGGGGCTCCGTCGACACCACCTTCGCGCACCTGTAGCACGCCGCCGAGCGCGCGACCGGCGAGCGCGGCGTACTGCTCCGCCCGCCCCCTGGCGTCGGTGAAAGCGCGGTCGCGGGCCTGGCGTGACAGCTCAGCGGTGTCGGCGACCTCCGGTCGCAGCCCGTTGACGCCGAGTCCGTTGCCGACGGCGTCGCTGAGCCGTTGGATCAGGTCGCCCGCCCCCGCTGGGTCAGCCGTGCGCACCTGCACCTGCTGGTATGCGGTGTGCCCCACCTGCTGCCCCTGGTGGTCGTGGCGTGGGTGAACCCCGAGCCCGTGCGTGCGGACCGCATGCCCCGGCAATGCCTCTACGCACGCCCGGGAGGCCATGGTCAGCGCGGCCAGCGCCTCGCTGACCGTGGAGCCGTGCCCCTCGAGCTGCAGGTCCAGGACGAGGGAGTCGGGTGCGGCAGACGCGCGACCGGTGCCGGAGACCACGACGGTGTCAGGGGAAGTCATAGGCAGGATCGTAGGCGCAGGTGCGGGCACCATGCGGCGCTGACCTGAGTTGGGTCGGCACCAACAGCGGATGCCTCGTGCGCCGTCCCCGGTTAGCCGAGCCGCGCCAGCACGCCGGTCTGCGCCAACATCGCGAAGCGGTCCGGCACGCCCCAGTGCTCCACGATCTGCCCGTCGCGGACTGTGACGACGTCGATGACCGTGATGTCGATCTCGGCGCCGCTGGGTGGCCCGAAGAACGGGCCGCTGGCGTGGCCGCGCCCGCGTGCCCTGACCCACAGCTGGTCGCCGTCCTGGGTCGAGTCCTCGATGGTGAACCGCATGTCCGGGACGGCCGCATGCACGTCCGCCATCGCCGCCTTGACGTGAGCGATTGCGTCGGGCCCGCGAGCTGCCATGCCGAACTGGTGCTCGATCAGATCCGGGTGACAGATCTCGTCCACGACGCTGCCGTCGCCCGTGGAGAAACCTTCTTCGAACATCCTGGTGATCACGTCGAGAGCAGACGTTGCCTGGGAAGCCATAGCCCACCATCCCTTCCTCATCCCAGGGTCGCGACCAGAATTGAATCGAGTCGAGCTAGAATGAATATGTGACGACGGTACACCCCACGCCTCGGCGGCGCTATCACTCTCCGTCCCGCGCGGCTCGCGCGGCGCAGACCCGACGCCGGATCATCGTCGCCGCGCAGGACGCCTTTCTCCAGCGCGGCTATGTGCAGACGACCCTCGGGCAGGTCGCGCGGGCCGCCGGGGTGGCGCCGGACACGGTCTACAAGGTCTTCGGTTCCAAGATCCAGCTCCTCAAGGAGCTCCTCGACGAGGTGGTCGGAGGTGACGACCAGCCGGTCGCGGTCCTGGACCGCTCCGGACCTCAGGCGTTGCGGCGGGAGCCGGATCAGCACCGCCAGCTCGCGCTCCTCGCGGCCGGCGTCACCGAGCAGCTCGAGCGGATCCGTCCCCTGGACGACGTGCTGCTGGGCGCGGCAGCGGTGGACGAGCAAGCTGCCCAGCTGCGAGCCGAGGTCCAGGACCGGCAGCGGCGCTCGGCGATGACCACGATCGTGGGGTGGGTCGCGGACCGGGGACCGCTGCGGGAAGGTCCTGCGGGCGGGGCGGCGGCGGACACGGTCTGGGTGCTCACCTCCGGAGAGGTGCACCGGATGCTGCGCGACGTGGCTGGGCTCAGTGCCGATGACTACCGGCACTGGCTCGAGGGCCAGCTGATCTCCGCGCTGTTGCCCTGCCAATGTGTCTGGCACCACGCGGATGCGGAGCGGGTGACGGGAATCGAACCCGCGTAGCCAGTTTGGAAGACTGGGGCTCTACCATTGAGCTACACCCGCAGAACTGCTGCTGATCGCCGTTATCCTTGCCACACCGGGGCCAGCGAGTTCGGAGGAGCGCGATCGAGGAAGTAGTCTAACCCTGCATCCGCGGTGTCCAGTCCACCACGGTCCGCGGGGTATGGCGCAGCTTGGTAGCGCGTCCGCTTTGGGAGCGGAAGGCCGCCGGTTCGAATCCGGCTACCCCGACCACCTAGCATGAGGTGACCTATCCACGTGCCCGCGCGGCACGACATACCCACAACCACTCTGGAGCACCACCAGTGAAGAGCGCTGTCGAGAATCTGACCCCGACCCGGGTCAAGCTGACCGTCGAGGTCCCCGCCGCTGACCTCAAGCCCCGCCTTGACGTGGCCTACAAGACGATCGGCGCGCAGGTGCAGATCCCCGGCTTCCGCAAGGGCAAGGTCCCCAACCGCATCATCGACCAGCGCTTCGGTCGCGGGGCGGTCGTGCAGGAGGCCGTCAACGACGCGCTGCCCGAGTTCTACACGCAGGCGATCGCCGAGCACGAGATCCGCCCGCTCGGCCAGCCGGAGATCAACCTGACCCAACTGCCGATGGCCGACGACCAAGACCTCACCTTCGAGGCCGAGATCGACATCATGCCCGCCTTCGAGCTGCCCGACTATTCCTCGATCGAGGTCGAGGTCGAGCCCTTGGCGCTCTCCGACGAGGACGTCGAGACCCGGATGGAGGCGCTGCGCGCCCGGTTCGGCACCCTGAAGCCGATCACCCGTAAGGCCAAGACCGGCGATCACGCGACCATCGACCTCTCCGCCAAGATCGGCGACGAGCAGATCGACAACGTCACCGGAGTCGCCTACGAGATCGGCTCCGGCACCATGCTCAAGGGTCTGGACAAGGCGCTGCGCGGCACCAAGGCCGGTGACGTCGTCGAGTTCACCTCGCCGCTGGCCGGCGGAGACCGTGAGGGCGAGGACGCCGACGTCACCGTCACCGTCCAGACCGTCAAGGAACGCGAGCTGCCTGAGCTGGACGACGAGTTCGCCCAGCTGGCCAGCCCGCACGACACCCTGGCCGAGCTGCAGGAGGACCTGCGCAAGCAGGCCGAGCAGGCAGCCAAGTTTGAGCAGGGCATCAAGGCCCGCGACCTGGTCCTGGACCAGATGCTCGCGCTGGTCGAGATCCCGGTGCCGGAGAACCTGGTCGAGGCCGAGGTGCACCGCCACCTGGAGGGCGAGAGCCGTCTTGAGGACGACACCCACCGCGCCGAGGTCACCGAGTCCACGACCAAGGCGATGAAGACGCAGTTCCTGCTGGACGCGCTTGTCGAGCGGGACGAGGTCCAGGTCGACCAGGGTGAGCTCATCGAATACATCATGATGACCGCCCAGCAGTACGGCATGAACCCGCAGGAGTTCGCCCAGAGCATCGACCAGCAGAACCAGGTGCCCGCGATGGTCGCGGAGGTCGGCCGCCGCAAGGCGCTCGCCTCCGTGCTCGAGGCCGCGACCGTCAAGGACACCGACGGCAACGTCATCGACCTCGACGAGATCGACCCCGAGGGTGAGGACGAGGAGCTCGGCGAAGACGGTGTCGATGAGCTCGACGCCGAGGTCGAGAATGAGGCTGACGCCGAGGTCGAGACCGTCGAGGCTAGCGCTGACGACGCCGAGGACGCCAAGGCCTGAGTCCGCCAGCGCAGCATGACTCTCGAAGGCCCCCGACGACCGGTCGGGGGCCTTCGCGGTGGAGCGCGCTGCGCTCAGGGCGAACATGCCCCACCCGCGGGAGTGCCATGCGGCACCTGGACGTTAGGGTCGATGACAGGTGCGAAGACACGACACCGTGACCCCGTGAGGGCACGGCATACCCGCAAGAAGCGAGGGATTGACCTATGACTCAGGAGACCACCCCGACCGGCATGGCCGAGCGTCCGGTCGCCGGTCTGGACGACCAGATCTACAACCGCCTCCTCAAGGAGCGGATCATCTTCCTCGGCTCGGACGTGCGTGACGACAACGCCAACGCGATCTGTGCCCAGCTGCTGCTGCTCGCGGCCGAGGACTCGGACAAGGACATCTGGCTCTACATCAACTCCCCGGGTGGCTCGGTGAGCGCCGGTATGGCGATCTACGACACCATGCAGTGGGTCCCCAACGACGTGTGCACCGTGGCGATGGGCCTGGCCGCCTCGATGGGCCAGTTCCTCCTGTCGGCCGGCACCCCCGGCAAGCGCTACGCCACCCCGCACGCCAAGGTGATGATGCACCAGCCCTCCGGCGGCATCGGTGGCACCGCATCCGACATCAAGATCCAGGCCGAGCAGATGCTGCACACCAAGCGCGAGATGGCCCGGCTCATCGCCGAGCACACCGGGCAGAGTGTCGAGCAGATCGAGACGGACTCTGACCGCGACCGCTGGTTCACCGCGATCGAGGCCAAGGACTACGGCTTCGTCGACCACGTTTACGAGCGCTCCGCAGACGCCCCCACCCCGGCCGCCCGCGACGAGAAGTGAGAGCTGACATGACCCACCTGAATCCCTCCGCCGGCGCGTGGACGGCCCGCGCGGACGCTGGCTCGCTGGCTCCCAGCAGCCGCTACATCCTGCCGCAGTTCGAGGAGCGCACCTCCTACGGCACCAAGCGTCAGGACCCCTACACCAAGCTCTTCGAGGACCGCATCATCTTCCTTGGCGTGCAGGTCGATGACGCCTCGGCCGACGATGTCATCGCCCAGTTGATCGTGCTCGAGTCCCAGGACCCCGACCGCGACATCCTGATGTACATCAACAGCCCCGGCGGCAGCTTCACCGCCTTGACCGCGATCTACGACACGATGCAATACATCAAGCCGGACGTGCAGACCTTTGTCATCGGTCAGGCCGCGTCCGCCGCGGCCGTGCTGCTGGCGGCGGGTGCGCCCGGTAAGAGGTACGCCCTGCCCAACGCCCGCGTGCTCATCCACCAGCCAGCGCTGGCCGGTGGCGACTACGGCCAGGCGTCCGACATCGAGATCCAGGCCAACGAGGTGCTGCGGATGCGCACCTGGTTGGAGGAGACCTGGGCCCTGCACTCCGGCCGGGACGTGGAGCAGGTCCGCAAGGACATCGAGCGAGACAAGATCCTCACCGCCGCCCAGGCCCTGGACTACGGTCTGATCGACGAAGTGCTCGCCTCTCGCAAGGCGTCCCGGGACAACTGAGCCAGGCGTGCAGGCAGCGCGTGACGGCGGCCGCCCGCCACTTGGGTCGGCGGCTGCCGTGCGGTGAGGTAGTTGCGCTGTCAGCGGACAGTCACCAACACGCCGCTCCCGGGCAGGCAATTGACTGTCACGGACGCGCTGCGCGGGGTAGCGTCGGGGGCAGAGGTAGACCACCGACCGCGCTGAAGGGAAGTCCACGTGGCACGCATGGGTGAGAGCAGCGACCTGCTGAAGTGTTCTTTCTGCGGAAAGAGCCAGAAGCAGGTCAAGAAGCTGATCGCGGGCCCCGGCGTCTACATCTGTGACGAATGCATCGACCTGTGCAACGAGATCATCGAGGAGGAGCTGGCCGAGTCCAGCGACCTGGGACTGGGCCAGTTGCCCAAGCCACGGGAGATCTTCGACTTCCTCGAGCAGTATGTCGTGGGCCAGGACCCGGCCAAGCGCGCGCTCGCGGTCGCGGTCTACAACCACTACAAGCGCATCCAGGCGGACCAGACGCGCGTCGGTGACGAAACGGTCGAGCTCGCCAAGTCCAACATCCTGCTCATCGGCCCGACCGGCTGTGGCAAGACCTACCTGGCCCAGACCCTGGCCAAGATGCTGAATGTGCCCTTCGCCATCGCGGATGCCACCGCTCTGACCGAGGCAGGCTACGTCGGCGAAGACGTCGAGAATATTCTCCTCAAACTCATCCAGGCCGCGGACTTCGACGTCAAGAAGGCCGAGACCGGCATCATCTACATCGACGAGATCGACAAGATCGCCCGCAAGAGCGAGAACCCCTCGATCACCCGGGACGTCTCCGGCGAGGGAGTCCAGCAGGCGCTGCTGAAGATTCTTGAGGGCACGGTGGCCTCGGTGCCCCCGCAGGGTGGCCGCAAGCACCCGCACCAGGAGTTCATCCAGATCGACACCGGCAACGTCCTGTTCATCGTGGGCGGTGCCTTCGCCGGGATGGAGAAGATCGTGGAGGCGCGCGCCGGCAAGCAGGGGCTGGGTTTTGGCGCCGAGTTGCGCTCACCCAAGGACGCCAACGAGCAGTTCGCTGACGTCCTCCCCGAGGACCTGATGAAGTTTGGGCTGATCCCCGAGTTCATCGGCCGGGTCCCGGTCATCACCACCGTCACCCCACTGGACCGGGGTGCGCTGATCAACATCCTGACGCAGCCACGCAACGCGCTGGTCAAGCAGTATCAGCGGATGTTCGAGATCGACGGGGTCGAGCTCGAATTCGAGGGCGATGCCCTCGAGGCGATCGCCGACCAGGCACTCCTGCGCGGCACCGGCGCCCGCGGCCTGCGGGCCATCCTTGAGGAGGTGCTGCTGCCGGTGATGTTCGACGTCCCCTCCGACGACGAGATCGCCAAGGTGGTCATCACGCGCGAGGTGGTCCTGGAGAACGTCAACCCCACGATCGTGCGCCGCGAGGTGCCCCGCAAGCGGCAGCAGCGCAAGGAGAGCGCCTGAACTTCTGAGCACGTGAGCTGTCGGTGCTCGCGATCACCTGCCGGGGGTCGCTACCCGTTCGCGCGCTTCTCGCCGTCGCACGAAGAGCACCAGCCCGGCAGCGAGCACAGCCAGACCCAGCATTCCCGGGATGGTGCCGAGGTCCGCTCCGTTGCGCAGCATCAACAGGCCAGCCACACCCCATACCCCGGTCGTGAGGAGCGCCACCACGGCGCAGCGGCCCGCCCAGCGGCGCAGCACGCTCCCCGGCAACGGTGCCTGCGCCGGGACCGAAGCGCACAGCGCCGCGCCGCTGTGCGCCACCAGCAGCCCGAGCGCGGCCGGGAGCAGGGCCCAGTGCCAACCCGCGTCGACGGTCGCCCACCAGGAGACGACGGCAAAAGTGAGGAAAAGTCCCGGCGCGAGCGCATGCGGCTGCAGCACGACCAGGGCCCCGAGGCCGAAGATGCCGGCCCAGGCGAGCAGGTTGCCGCCGCCGGCCAAGGCGTAGGCGGCCAGGAAGAGGACGGCGCCCAGCATGATCGCCAGCCGGACCATCAACTGCGTCCTGCTCGCGGTGCGCAGGTCGATGAACAGGTCGGCAAACTCCCTCACGCCAACCGCCCCTTCCGACCACGCCGACCCAGCTCGCGGAGCACGACGTCCAGGCTTCCAGGGCCCAGCCAGGGGACGACCGCCACCCCCTTGGCACGGATCGCGCGCAGCTCACGGTCGCGCTCCAGCATCCGGATCCGCCAGGCGGTCCTGGCCAGCGGGTCCTTGTCTGTGCTGGCCACGACGTCGCCCTCCGCAGGATCGACGAGCGCGTCGATGACGACGACCGACAAGCCTCGGTGGGAGAGGGAAGCGGCCTGGGTCAGCGCGTCGGGGGAGACCAGGGCGGAGATCATGACGACGAGCGTGCCCTCAGAGACCCCGAGGTGGACCCGTTGGGGGTCGGTCTGATCGTCGAGCGACGGGACGATGCGGCTGAGGGCGTCGAGGATCCGCACGCCATGCTTCTTGCCGGTGCCGATGGGGACGGTCAGCGGCGTGCGGGCAGACAGGACGCGGAGGCTGACGCGGTCGCCGTTCTGGAGGAAGTGCTCGGCGATGGCCGCAGCGGCTCGCACCGAGCGGTCCAGGGAGCTCGGCGCGCCACGCACGCCGCCGGAGCGGCCCAGGTCGTAGTGCGCGTCGACCAGGACCGCGACGTGGGTGTCCTCGTCGGCATAGCTGGACGTCACGAAGAGCTGGCCGGCGCTGCGGGTGGATCGCGGCCAGTGGATCCGGCGCAGCCGGTCGCCGACCTGGAAGGGACGCAGCGTGGCAAACTCGCTGCCCTCGCCGGGGCGGGCGGACCGGTGCATGCCCACCAGGCCCCGGGGGTTGGGGGCTGCGCCGTGGACGTCGAAGGAGACCGCTTGCGGCAAGGTGCGTAGGCCCAGCGGGTCCAGGGCCACCGGACCCCAACGGAAGGAGCCCCATGGGCTGACCGCGGCGACCTGCAGCGGACCGACCCTACGCACACCCCACCGGGTCATACGCACCCCGACCAGGAGGCGGCGCAGACCATTGTCGAGCGGGCCGTCGGCGTCAACCACCGCACTGGTCCGCTGGACCAGCACGCCGTCGGGATCCTCGACCTCGTGGCCCTTCTCTAGCGGGACGCCCTCGACGAAGGGCGCTGGCGAGAGCGCGGCGGCCAGCAAGTCGCTGTGCTCGACCGGCTCCACGTCGGCGACCGCCAAGGCCTGGTCGCCTTCGCGCACTTGGGCGTGCGAGAGGGCGAAGCGCCGCCGCGGGATCGCGTGGGGTCGGGTCACCAGGCTCCAGGCGAGCACGACGGCCAGCGGGCTGACCAGGATGAGCAGGTCGGGACGTCGCCAGAACACCGCCACCGGTGCCGTGACGAGCACGATTGCCAGCAGCCGCACCAACGCCGGAGTGGGCGCCCAGGCGTCACCTCGGATGGTGCTCATCGCGCCACCATCATGCTGCTGCCCTCATCTGCTCACTCGGCCTGGGCCGTCGAGGCTCCGGTGCGCGAGCCCGGCACCGGGACCTGACCGAGCACCGTGTCGACGACGGCCGCACCGCCGGTGTCGGACATCCACAGCTCCGGCTTGATCGAGATGCGGTGGTCGAGGACCGCGTGGGCGACGGCCTTGACGTCCTCGGGAGTGACGTAGTCGCGGTTGTCGACCACGGCATACGCCCTCGACGTCAGCATCAGCGCGAGCGAGCCCCGGGGCGAGGCCCCGATCAGCACCGCGCGGTGGCGGCGGGTCGCGGCGGCCAGCTCGACGCAGTAGCGGGAGATGTCATCCTCGACCGGCACGGTCTCGACCGCGGCCTGCATCGCCGCCAGACCGGCGGCGTCAGTCACCGCGTCCAGCTGCTGGTCCTCGGTCTGCCGGACCAGACGCCGGGTGAGCACATCCCATTCCTGCTCCGCGGTCGGATAGCCGAAGGAGACCCGCATGAGGAAGCGATCCAGCTGCGCCTCAGGGAGGGGATAGGTGCCTTCGTACTCGACCGGGTTGGCGGTGGCGAGCACGTGGAAGGGTTGAGGGAGCGCGAAGGTCGCTCCCTCCACCGTCACCTGATGCTCCTGCATCGCCTCCAGCAGCGCCGACTGGGTCTTGGGCGGAGTCCGGTTGATCTCGTCGGCGAGCAGCAGGCCGGTGAAGAGGGGTCCGGGCCGGAACGCGAACTCGGAGACCAACTGGTCGTAGACGAAGCTGCCGGTCAGGTCGGAAGGGAGCAGGTCCGGCGTGAACTGCGCGCGGGTGAAGTCGAGCCCCAGCGTCTGCGCGAAGGACCGCGCCGCCAGCGTCTTACCAAGCCCGGGGAAGTCCTCCAGGAGCACGTGGCCACCGGACAGGATGGCGGTCAGCACGAGGGTGAGCGCCTCGCGCTTGCCGACGACTGCCTGTTCGACCCGGTCGAGCACCTCTCCGGCCTGCGCGGAGACGTCAGCGGGGGTGAGGGGGTGCTCTTGGTCGGGCTGTGTCATATCTTCTCGATCCCTTCCAGGGCGGTATGCAGCGCGCCCCGACTTCGTCTGCGGTCGTCGGTGGGCGGGTGGGTCAGGTAGCGCCACAGGTGGGGGTCCATCGCCGCCTTGGCCCCCTCTGGGTCGGACTCGATGTTGATGCCGTGCAGGGCGAGGAGTCGTTCGGAGGTGAGGTCGCGCAGCAGCGGGTAGATCTCGTCGGTGCGGTCGTCGCGCTCTACCGCGTCGCGCAGATCCCTGCGGAGACGAACCAAACGGTAGTCCAGGGCTGCAGGGGGCACCGACTCCTGGCGGGGAGTCGAGGCCCAGTACGCGCGCTCGGCATACCGGCCGCTGCGGGTCAGGACCAGTGGAGCCAGCGAGATCACGACGGCGGCCAAGAGGACGACGAGCGCCGCCTCCAGCACGGTGTAGCGCAACGAGCCGATGAAGAACAGCAACGCTCCGGTGCCGATGGTGCCCAGGCCGAGTGGCACGACCACGCTGCGCACGTCAGGAGACAGGAGCGGGCGACGTCTCATCAGGCGCCCCGGCTGCGACGGCGGCTTGATCTGGCCAGGGCCGCATCGGTCTTGGCCTGCTCGGCTGCAGCTGCGGCTTGCGCTGCGTCGCGCTCCTGCGCCGCCCGAGCCTCGTCCTCCGCCTGGACGCGTCGGCGCAGATCGGTGTGGATCCGATCGAGTGCGTGGACCGCGGCGTCGCGCTGATCGTCGGTGATCGGGTGCCGGGAGAAACGTGCCTCCCGGTAGGCATGGGACAACGTGGTGATCGCCTCCGCGTCGACCTCCCATCGCGACAGCACGCGCTCGGTCAGCTCGGCAGCGGTCTCGCTGCGGTTGCGGCTCAGCCCGGACCGTTGGACCGCTTCTTCCAGCGCCACCCAGCAGGCAACGACGCCGTTGCGCGGGTCTCCCTCGGATAGGGCCCGAAACTGGGTGTCTTCGTTGGTGGCCTCGAGCAGGGCCACGAGCTCGTCCTCGGCGGCAATGCCCTGTCGGTGCTGCTCTTCGTAGCGCTGCCTGCCCAACCACCGCAGCGCGAGGAGGAAGGCCGTGACCACGGCCATCAGGAAGAGCCCGAAGATGACGTTGACCATCGTGTCGGTCGACACCGTCGGAGCGCGATCGCCAGCGCCGTCGGGCGCGGCCGTGGGGATCTGCAGCTCCACGGTGGGGGTGGCGGCGCCGGTCTCCGCGCGCGGCGGTCCCCAGGTGCCCTGCGGGGCGCTGACCAACGGCGTGCCGTTGGCACTGCTCCAGACCAGCAGCAGGACCACGGCGGCGGCAGCCAGCAGCGCGATGACGAGTGTCGATCGGCTGCCCTGACGCATCCGTTCAGCCTATGTGCTGAGCGCCCGTTCGCGAATGCTGAGGAGAGCTCGCGCGGTGCTGGCTCGCCTCGATTGGTCTGCTAGTGGTCGCTGCTGATCAGCGCCACGTCGCACACCGCCAGCTGCTCGCCGTCGGCATAGGAGATCTCGCCCGTCACCTTGCCGGCGGCGGCCAGGTCGCCCAGAGCGGTCCGCACGCGGTCCAGGTCAAGGGCCGGTCCCGTCACGGTCGCTGCCGAGATCTCCGTGCGCATCTTGACCTTGGCTTCCGACTTGGCCTTGCGCAGGCCGGTGAGGGCCTGACCGAGGGTCGGGAGGAGGCCCACGTCGGCACCCGCGATGGCCTGGGCCAACTCCGCCTCCGCCGGCCAGGACTGCACGTGGACCGAGGAGCCCTCCTCGTGCCACCAGCTCCAGACCTCTTCGGTCGCGAAGGACAGGACCGGCGCCAGTAGGCGCAGCTGCACCGACAGCGCCAGACGAAGTGCGGCCCGCGCCGAGACCGTCTCGGGCGAGGGCTGCGCCGACTCGACGTCGGGGTCGCCGAAGGCGCCGCCGTAGGCGCGCTCCTTGACCAGCTCGAGGTAGTCGTTGCAGAAGCTCCAGAAGAACGCCTCAGTGACGTCGAGCGCGGTCGAGTAGTCCCACGCTTCATAGGCTGCGGTCGCGCGGTGGACCACCTCGGCAAGACCAGCGAGCATGGAGCGGTCCAGCGGCTCGGTGACCAAGGCCGCAGCATCGGCGGGGGATCCGTCGGCGCTCATCGGCAGCTCGCCGAACGACAGCGCAAACTTGCTCGCGTTGAGCAGCTTGATCGCCAACCGTCTGCCGACCTTGACCTGACCGGGATCGTCGATGGTGTCCACACCGGGCCGCGCCGCCGCCGCCCAGTAGCGGACCGCGTCGGTGCCGTGCTCCTCGAGCATCCCGAGCGGGGTGACCGCGTTGCCCTTGGACTTGGACATCTTCTTGCGGTCGGGGTCGAGGATCCAGCCGTTGATGTAGGCGTCGGTCCAGGGCAGGGTGCCGTGCTCCAGGTGCGCGCGGACCACCGTGGCGAACAACCAGGTCCGGATGATGTCGTGCCCCTGCGGGCGCATGTCGAAGGGGAAGATCTTGGCGAACAGCTCCGGGTCGGATCCGGGACCCTGGCCACCCTGGGTCGGCCAGCCGGCCGCGATCTGCGGGCTCAACGAGCTGGTCGCCCAGGTGTCCATGATGTCGGTGTCGGCCGTGAAGCCGCCCGGCTGGTCCCGCTGGTCCTGCGTGAAACCCGACGGGACATCGCTGACCGGGTCCACCGGCAGGTCGCTCTCGTTGGCCGTCAGGACGGTTTCGTAGTCGACGTCGCCGCCGGCGTCCACGGCATACCAGACGGGCAGGGGCACGCCGAAGAAGCGCTGCCGGCTGACCAGCCAGTCTCCGTTGAGGCCACCGACCCAGTTGCGGTAGCGGGTGCGCATGAAGTCGGGGTGGAAAGCGAGCTCGTCGCCACGGGCGAGCAAGGCTTCGCGCAGGCCTTCGGCACCCTCCGGCCGCCCGCCGTTGCGGATGAACCACTGGCGGCTGGTCACGATCTCCAGCGGCTTGTCGCCCTTCTCGAAGAAATTCGCCTTGCGCTGCGTCTTCTTCGGCTCGCCGTCCAGGTCACCGGACGCCCGCAGCGCCCCCACGACGGCCTCCCGAGCGGCGAAGGTGCTCTTGCCAGCTAGCTGCTCGGCATACAGCGCCTCGCCCGGGCCACCAGTGATCCAGTCCGGAGTCTCGGCCTGGAGTCGGCCGGCGCGGGTGATGACCGAGCGGGTCGGCAGGTCCAGCTCGCGCCACCACTGCACATCGGTCATGTCGCCGAAGGTGCAGCACATGGCGACTCCGGCGCCCTTGTCCATCTCAGCGGCGCGGTGCGCGACGATCGGGATCTCGACGCCGAACAGCGGCGAAGTCACGGTCGTTCCGAAGAGCTGCTGGTAGCGCGTGTCGTCCGGGTGGGCGATGAGGGCGACGGCGGCGGGGATGAGCTCGGGTCGGGTCGTCTCGATGTAGGTCGGTGCACCGGTCGAGGAGTGAAAAGCGACGCGGTGATAAGCACCCGGGTAGTCGCGCGCTTCGAGCTCGGCCTGCGCCACGGCGGTCTGGAAGGTCACGTCCCACAGGCCCGGCGCCTCGGCCGTGTAAGCCTCCCCGCGGGCCAGGTTGCGCAGGAAGGCCTGCTGGGCCACGGCGCGGGAACGCTCGTCGATGGTGCGGTACTGCACATTCCAGTCGATGCTCAGCGCCAGACGGCGGAAGGTGTCCTCGAAGGCCTGCTCGTCGATGACGGTGAGCTCCTCGCAGAGCTCGATGAAGTTGGCGCGACCCACCGGCACCTGGTCGGCGGCGCGGGTGGATCTCCCCTCGCCGCCGGTCTGCGGCGGGGTGAAGCTGGGGTCGAAGGGCAGCGTGGCGTCGCCGCGCACGCCGTAGTAGTTCTGCACCCGGCGCTCGGTGGGCAGGCCGTTGTCGTCCCAGCCGATCGGGTAGAAGACGTGCTTGCCGGTCATCCGGTGATAGCGCGCGAGGCAGTCCGCCTGGGTGTAGCCGAAGACGTGTCCTAGGTGCAGGCTTCCCGAGGCGGTCGGGGGCGGGGTGTCCACGGCGAAGATCTGGCTCCGGTCCGCGGCCAGGGCCGCCTCGCGGTCGAAGGCGAAGAGATCGCTGTCCTTCCAGACCGGCACCCACCGCTCCTCTAGCCCGTCGACGGACGGGCGCTCCGGCAGCGTAGCTGGACGCGCAGGGTCGAGGGGACGTGCCTGTGGGGTCATGCGCGACATTCTCCCAGACGGTGCACACTGGGCCGAACCGGTGCGTCCAGGTGCGAGAATGTGCCCGGAAAAAGCATCACGGTTTGATCACGATCGCCGAATGTCTTTGACCGAGACCCATGATGATGTCGAAAGTTAACCCCATGCTCGGAACCCAGTTGTGGCTCAAGGCCGCCGAAGAACAGCAGACCACAAGTCGGGATCCAGAGTGGATCACCAACTTGGAGAAGGTGGTCGACGACAACTTCGCGAGCGTCACGGAGATCTCCGGAGACGTCATCTTCTTCAAGTTGCCCATCCCGGGCTTCGAGATGCCCTTCGTGGTGCTCTGGCTGATCGTCGCCGCGATCTTCATTACCTTCTACCTGTTCTTCATCCAGGTCCGTGGCATCCCGGTCGCGATCGACGTGATCAAGGGCAAATACTCCTCCAAGGACGACCCGGGTGAGATCCCGCACTACCAAGCGCTGACCTCCGCGCTCTCGGGAACCGTGGGTCTGGGCAATATCGCCGGTGTTGGGGCAGCGGTCACCATGGGTGGTCCGGGCGCCACCTTCTGGATGATCCTGGCCGGACTGTTCGGGATGGCGACCAAGTTCGCCGAGTGCACCCTCGGAGTGAAATACCGCGAGCTGCGTGAGGATGGCACCGTTGCCGGTGGCCCGTTCACGTATCTTCCGGTCGCCTTCGCGAGATTCCCCAAGTTCTTGTCGGTGGGCCTGACCGGCCTGTTCGCCGTCGCGATCCTGTTCTTCGGCGTGGGTGGCGGCAACATGTTCCAGTCCAACCAGACCTACTCCCAGCTGGTCACCGTGATCGACCCCGACGGCACCGGCTTCATCACCTCCACCAGCGGCAAGCTGGTCGCGGGCGTGGTGATCGCCGTCCTGGTCGGCGCGGTCATCATCGGCGGCATGAAGTCCATCGGCCGGGTTACCTCGACGCTGGTCCCACTGATGGGGGGCATCTACGTGCTCGCCTGCCTGGTCGTGATCTTCGGCAACTTTGCGCAGATCCCCTCCGCCTTCGGCAGTATCCTGTCCGGCGCCTTCACTGGCGAGGGGGTCCTTGGCGGCATCGTCGGCGTGCTCATCGTGGGTATGACGCGCGCTGCCTTCTCCAACGAGGCCGGTTTGGGTTCTGCCCCGATCGCGCACTCCACGGTGAAGACCCGGCGACCGGTGTCGGAGGGCTTCGTCGCCCTCTTTGAGCCCTTCATCGACACCGTCGTCATCTGCACGATGACTGCTCTGACCATCACCATCGCCAACACCTCCTTCTATCAGGGGGAACGGGCAAAGTACCTGGGCGCCGACGGCGACTACAGCGTCGGCGGCGTCACGGTCACCTCGGACGCCTTCGGCCAGCACATCTCCTGGTTCCCGGCCGTCCTGGCGATCGCCGTCGCGCTCTTCGCGATCTCCACGCTGATCACCTGGTCCTACTACGGGCAGCGCGCCTGGAACTACCTCTTCGGTGACACCCGGACCGCGACCCTCATCTACCGGGTCGTCTTCCTGTTCTTCACCGTCATGGGGTGCCTCCTGACCTTCGGTCAGGTCCTCGCCTTCGCCGACAACTTCCTCTTCGTCTGCGCCTTCGTGAACCTGCTCGGCGTCTACATGCTGCTGCCGGTCATCAAGCGGGAGATGAACGAATACCTCGAGGACCGCAAGTCCGGTCGTTTGCTGCAGCTCGGTCTGGAGGACAGTGAGAAGGAGATCTCGGTCGAGGAACTGGCCGGTGAGAACCAGTTGGTCGACTCCTCCGGGCGCAACCGGGTGGCTAGCGGCGTCGCCGCCCAGGATCTGCGCATGGGTGAGGGTGGCCAGGTCCGACGCGAAGGTGTCGCGGCCGATTGGGATGACGAGGACGACGACGGCTTCGGCGTCGGTGCAGCGACCACCCCCTACCCGCCGCCCCAGCGGGGCGGGCATCGCGGGCTGGGTGACGAAGACGACGACGGTTTCGGCCGCGGCGGGACGACCACCCCCTACGGGCGCGAGCCCGGTCACCAGCCACCTGGTCGCCATGAGAGCGGCCGTGACGTCCCCAGGATGGACGACGACGACGGCCCCCGCGGCTGAACGGGCTGACGGTCTGTCTGACCGGAGGCGGGCGCCGCGCCAGGTGCCCCCTCAGCTGTAGACGCGCCCGGGGTTCATGATCCCCAGCGGATCGAAGAGCGCTTTCAGCGCGCGTTGTCGCGCCATCTCGGCCTCGCCGAGCTCCTCGGCCAGCCACGGCGCCTTGGCCTCGCCGACGCCGTGCTCACCAGTGACCGTGCCACCCAGAGCCCAGGCTGCCCGGACCAGTTCGTCGAAGGCCCGCTGCGCCGCTGCCAGGCTCAGCGCGTCGGTGTCGTCGTAGAAGAAGCACGGGTGCAGGTTGCCGTCGCCGGCGTGCCCGCTGCAGGTCGCTTCCAGGCCGTGCCGCCCGGCGATCAGCTGGGCCTGCCGGACGAGTTCGCCCAGCCGTCCGACAGGCACGCAGACGTCCTCGATGAAGCGCGATCCACGGGCTTTGAGCGCCGGGTTGAGCACCCGCCGGCCCTCCATCAGCAGGTCTGCCTCTGCCCGGTCGTCGGCCACCGCTACGTCGGTGGCGCCCGCCCCGCCGAGCAGGGCGGCATACTCCCGCACGTCCTCCTCCGCATGACCGGGCCGGTCGGACTGGACGAGCAGTACGCCGCCCGACCCGACCGGAAAGCCGTAGTCGCCGTAGGCCTGGACGGCATCGATGCTCGGCCCGTCGAGCATCTCGATCAGGCTCGGGGTATGCCGTGTGCCACGCAGCGCGGCGATCCCCGCGATCGTGGCGTCCAGGGTGGGGAAGACGGCCAGCGCGGTCAGTGCAGGATCCCCGAGCGGGATCAGCCGCAGGACAGCCTCGGTCACCACGCCGAGCGTGCCCTCCGATCCGACGAAGAGCCCGGTCAGTTCGTAGCCCGCGACCCCCTTGGCCGTGCGGCGGCCGGTGCGCATGACCTCCCCGCCGGGCAGGACGACCTCGAGGCCGCGGACGTAGTCGGCGGTCACGCCGTACTTCACGCAGCACAGCCCACCCGCG
Source organism: Ornithinimicrobium sp. (assembly GCF_030537745.1). Taxonomy (GTDB): domain Bacteria; phylum Actinomycetota; class Actinomycetes; order Actinomycetales; family Dermatophilaceae; genus Ornithinicoccus. The sequence goes on from NZ_JAUNVI010000005.1 coordinate 77,637, forward strand.
TTGGTGGCGATATTGCCCCCGACCGTGCACATCGACGAGCTGGCCGGGTCCGGAGGGTAGGCCAGGCCGTGCTCGGCTGCGGCGGCCTTGAGATCGGTATTGATGACGCCCGGCCCGACGACGGCGATCCGTTCGACCGGGTCGATCTCCACAGCCGTCATGAGCTCGGTCGAGAGCACGATCGCGCCGGGTAGGGCGCAGGCGGCCCCAGTCGTGGCCGTGCGTGCACCCTGCGGGACGACCGGGACGCGCTGCTCAGCGGCATACCGCAGCGTGCTGACGACGTCCTCACGGCGGCGGGCGCGCACCACGGTGAACTCCTCACCACGCAGCGACGTCGCCTGGGGGTAGGCGTCCGCCGCATAACCCGCGGCGATGGTGGGGTCGGTGACAACCCGATCACCGAGCAGCTCTCGGAGGGCCTGGATGTGGGTGGGCATGACGGTGAGCCTACGAGGCTTGTGGATAACGACAGCAACTCGTCGCTGGCGAGGTCATCCTGGACAGGTGAGCCCCGACCCGTGGACCGAGATCGTCGCGCCCCTGGTCTTGGGCCAGGACGGCATCGCCACGGCCGTGCAGCTGCGTGCGCGTGGAGTCTCACCGGAGCTGCTGCGCGGCTGGATCTGCTCCGGTCGAGTCGTCCGACTGCGTCGCAACGTGCTCGTCGAGGGTGACCTCTGGCGTGCTGCACCCCCGTGGGACCGGCATCTGATCAGGGCGCGAGGGGTCATGCTCGAGCGCGGCCATCGCGCTGAAAAATCCGGTGCAGGAGCGGCGTCGCTCGCGCTCAGCCACCACAGCGCGCTGGCCGTGATGGGCCTGTCGATCCATGGCGTCGACGACCTCGTGCACGTGGTCTCCATCGGGGCCGGAAAGAGCCGTCGACGCGGCGACCTCGTCCGACATGCGGCGGTCGACGAGGCACGGGTGACCGGCGCTTTCGGGCTTCCCGTGGTGATGCCGTCCATAGCCTGCGTCCAGGTCGCAGCGGCATTCGGCGTCGAGGCCGGGCTGGTCGCCGCGGACTCCGCCCTGCGGCTGGGCCGCTGTGCCCGAGACGACTTGGAGGCTCTCCGCGGCTGGGCCTGGTTGGGACGTGGCCGCCCCGCCGCCAGCGTCGTCATCGACCGCGCCGACGCCCGCCACGAGAGCGCGGGGGAGTCGCGGACCGCATGGATCCTGCACCGGCTGGGCTACGAGCAGGTGCGTCCCCAGGTCGACATCCTCACGCGTGACGGCACGTGGGTCGCGAGGGTGGACTTCCTGATGGAGGGCTCGGTGGTGGTCGAGTTCGACGGCATGCTCAAGTACGAACGACCGGCTGATCTCGCGGCGGAGAAGCTCCGGGAAGACCGTCTGAGAGCGCTGGGCTATGAGGTGGTCCGGCTCACCTGGGCTGACCTGGCCCGTCCGGGGGTAGTCCGCGCCAAGGTCGAGGCGGCTCTGCAGCGGGCACGGTCACGGCGACGGGCCGGCTGAGTTGGCTGAGTTGGCGACGAACCACCCCTTATGGGGATGAACCACCTGCAATAACAGGGGGTTCATCGGCCCAGGAGGGTGGTGGAGCCAGAGCTGGCCACGCAGAGCCGTTATCATGGGGACAACAGCGTCAGAGCCGTCATCAGCGGCAAGCTTCCGGCAGAACGGGCACCGCGAGCCAGCGGTGGCCCCACTAGAACCGGACGGGGCAGGCCCGTGAGCGCCGCAGGAGGAAGTGGTGCGTCCCTCGAGGGCGCGCAAGCGAGGTGGTACCGCGGTACTCGCCCGGCCGAGCAGGCCGGGAAGGTGTCGTCCTCGGGATGAGACTGCATACCCGACACCAGCACCACTGACGAGGAGCCTTCCCCATGGCTTATCCGCTCACCAGCACCTCCGGCAACGCGCTGACCAGTTCGCCGCGCTTTCCGGAGATCGAGGAAGCCGTGCTCGCCTACTGGCGCGAGCACGACACCTTCGCCAAGAGCGTCGAGTCTCGGCCCGCGGGGGAGAAGGGCGCCAACGAATACGTCTTCTATGACGGGCCCCCCTTCGCCAACGGCCTGCCGCACTACGGACACCTCCTGACCGGCTACGTCAAGGACGTCGTCCCGCGCTACCAGACGATGCGCGGCAAACGGGTGGAGCGGCGCTTCGGGTGGGACACGCACGGACTGCCGGCCGAGCTCGAGGCGATGGAGCAGCTCGGCATCAAGACCAAGGACGAGATCCTGGAGTTGGGGCTGGAGGCATTCAACGCCAAGTGCCGCGAGTCGGTGCTGAAGTACACCCAGGTATGGGAGGACTACGTCACCCGGCAGGCTCGCTGGGTCGACTTCAAGAACGACTACAAGACGCTCAACGTCGACTTCATGGAGTCGGTGCTGTGGGCCTTCAAGAGCCTCTACGACAAGGGTTTGGTCTACGAGGGCTACCGCGTGCTGCCCTACTGCTGGAACGACCAGACGCCGTTGTCCAACCACGAGCTGCGGATGGACGACGAGGTCTATCAGGTGCGGCAGGACCCGGCGGTGACCGTCGGGCTGCGGCTGCTGCCAGGCTCGACGCCCGACCCTGTGCTCGACGGTGCGCTCGCGCTGGTCTGGACCACCACGCCGTGGACGCTGCCGGCCAACCTGGCGATCATGGTCGGGGAGGACATCGACTACGTCGTGGTGGAGGCGCCGTTGCCCGGTGCCACTGACGGTCAGAGTGAGCCGCAGCGCTACATCATCGCCAAGGAACGCCTCGCGTCCTACGCCCACGAGCTCGGCGAGGAGCCGAACGTCCTGGCGTCCTACACGGGCGCCGAGCTGTCCGGCCGGTCCTACGTGCCGCCGTTTCGCTACTACCAGGGTTGGGAGAAGGCGCACCGGCTCGTCATCGCCGAGTTCGTCACGACCACTGACGGCACCGGGCTGGTCCACACCGCCGGTGCCTTCGGTGAGGACGACAAGGTCGTCACCGACCGCGAAGGCATCGAGCCCGTCATGCCGGTCGGCGCCGACGGCCAGTTCACCCACCCGGTCGACGAGTACGCCGGCATGCTGGTCTTCGATGCCAACGCACCCCTGCAGGAGCACCTGAAGGCTGCGACGCGCAACCAGGTGTGGACGGACGAGCGGCGCGAGCAGGGGGCCGTGACCGACGGCACGGTGCTGCTGCGCCGCGAGTCCTACGCGCACTCCTACCCGCACTGCTGGCGCTGCAAGCAGCCGTTGATCTACAAGGCGGTTTCCTCCTGGTTCGTCGAGGTGACGAAGTTCAAGGACGACATGCTGCGTGCCAACGAGGAGATCACCTGGGTCCCCGACCATGTCAAGCACGGTCAGTTCGGCAAGTGGCTGTCCAACGCCCGCGACTGGTCGATCTCCCGCAACCGTTTCTGGGGAAGCCCGATCCCGGTCTGGACCAGCGATGACCCGCAGTTCCCACGGATCGACGTCTACGGCTCGCTCGCCGAGCTCGAGGCCGACTTCGGGCAGCTCCCGCGTGACCGCGAGGGCAATGTCGACCTGCACCGGCCGTTTATCGACGAGTTGACCCGGCCCAACCCGGACGACCCCACGGGCCGGTCGACGATGCGTCGCGTCGAGGACGTGCTGGACGTCTGGTTCGACTCCGGCTCGATGAGCTATGCCCAGGTGCACTATCCGTTCGAGAACGCCGACTGGTTCGAGCACCATTTCCCGGCGGACTTCATCGTCGAATACATCGGTCAGACCCGCGGCTGGTTCTACACGCTGCACATCCTGGCGACCGCACTCTTCGATCGGCCGGCCTTCAGCAGCTGCATCAGCCACGGCATCGTGCTCGGCAACGACGGGCAGAAGATGTCCAAGTCGTTGAAGAACTATCCGGACGTGCGTGACGTCTTCAACCGCGACGGTGCCGACGCGATGCGCTGGTTCCTGATGTCCAGCCCGATCCTGCGCGGCGGCAACCTCATCGTCACCGAGCAGGGCATCCGCGATGGTGTGCGTCAGACCATGATCCCGCTGTGGAATGCGTGGTACTTCTTTGGCCTCTATGCCAACGCGGCCAACTATCAGGCGAAGTGGTCGACGGCCTCCTCGCACGAACTCGATCGCTATCTGCTGGCCAAGACCCGCGACTTCGTGGAGGAGGCCCAGGGCGCCTTCGAACGCAACGAGATCGCAGCTGCGGCGGACACGATCCGAACGTTCGTGGACGTGCTGACCAACTGGTACATCCGCCGGTCCCGCGACCGCTTCTGGGCCGAGGACCACGATGCCTTCGACACCCTCTATACGGTGCTCGAGGTGACCTGCCGGGTGGCTGCCCCGTTGCTCCCGCTGACCACCGAGGAGGTATGGCGAGGGCTCACCGGCGGAGAGTCGGTGCACCTGACCGACTGGCCAGCTGCCGACGACCTGCCCGCTGGCCAGGATCTCGTCGCGGCGATGGACGCGGTCCGCGAGGTGTGCTCAGTGACGCTCGGGCTGCGCAAGGCTGAGGCCCTGCGGGTGCGGCTGCCGTTGTCCACGCTCACGGTCGCGACCGCCCACCCGGAGGGCCTCTCCTCGCTGGCTGACATCGTCCGTGACGAGGTCAACGTGAGGCAGGTCAAGGTGCTGGACCTCGCGGCGGCGTCTGCGGCCGACTTCGGCGTCGAGCAACGGCTCACCGTCAACGCCCGGGCAGCCGGACCGCGCCTGGGCCGTGAGGTCCAGACCGCGATCAAGGGCTCCAAGAACGGTGACTGGTCGGTGGCTGCGGACGGGCGTGTGACCTCTGGAGGTCTGCTGCTGCAGGAAGGTGAGTACACCCTGGAGACGGTGGTGGCCCAGTCGCAGGAGCAAGGCGGCAGACAGGCGACCGCGATGCTGCGCGGACACGGCGGTGGCTTCGTCGTCCTCGACACCGAGGTGACTCCAGACCTGGCCCGGGAGGGCCTGGCCCGGGACCTGGTCCGTGCCGTCCAGGGCGCCCGCAAGGATGCTGGTCTGCAGATCAGTGACCGGATCAGCCTGACCGTCGTGGGCGACGACGAGGTGTGGCAGGCAGCGACCGAGCACCAGAAGCTGGTGATGGACGAGACTCTGGCGGTGCAGTTCGGCGCGGCTGGCGCGGGCGCGTCCCTGCCCAAGCCGAAGAGCCACGGCCTCGGCGGCGGGAGCGACCCGGACGGCAGCACCCAGCCCCGAGCCACGACATACACGACCAACGCCGACCTCGGCGCGGGCCGCCGCGTCGACCTGATGATCAGCAAGATGGAGGTCCGATGAGCGACCAGTTCTTCGAGGACAACGAGCTGCCCCTCGACGACAACGAGCCCTTCGACGATTCCCTCGACGAGAACGAGCTGCCCCTCGACCCGGGAGCGGCCGTTCCCGCCACTCGGGGGCAGGGACGCGGCCCGACGGCCCAAGTCCCGCCGGAGCTGGTGGCGCGCTATGACCAAGTGGTCGCCGAGATCCTAGACCGCACCCCGGAGCACATGCCGGAGCCGAGCCTGCACCGCGTGCAGCGGGTGATGGAGCTGATGGGTGACCCGCAGCACGCGTTTCCGATGGTCCACCTGACCGGCACCAACGGCAAGACCTCCACGGCCCGCATGGTCGAGCGGCTGCTCCGGGAGCTGGGGCTGCGCACCGGCCGGTTCACCAGCCCGCACCTGCACGACATGCGGGAGCGGATCGCGCTGGACGGGGAGCCAGTCTCGATCGAGTCCTTCCTCGCCGCCTATGACGACGTCTTGCCCTTCATCGAGATGGTCGACGCCGAGTCCATGGCGCAGGACGAGCCGCGCCGTCAGGTCCGGATGACCTACTTCGAGGTCGTCGTCGCCCTCGCGTATGCCGCATTCGCCGATGCGCCCGTGGACGTCGCCGTCGTCGAGGTCGGTCTGGGCGGGGTATGGGATGCCACGAGCGTGGCCGACGGCACGGTGGCGGTGGTGACTCCCATCTCCCTGGACCACACCCGTCTCCTGGGCAGCACGATCCAGGAGATCGCCACCGAAAAGGCCGGGATCATCAAGGAGGGTTCGATCGCGATCGTCGGCGTGCAGGAGGGGGAGGCGATGGAGGTGCTCATCGCGCGAGCCGACGGGGTCGGGGCGGACCTGAAGGCCGAAGGGCTCTCCTTCGGTGTGCTGACCCGTGAGGTGGCGGTCGGCGGACAGCAGCTCTCGGTCAGGGGACTCGCCAGCGACTACAGCGACCTCTTCCTGCCGCTCTTCGGCGCGCACCAGGCGCACAATGCGGCGATGGCGGTGGCTGCAGTGGAGGCTTTCGTGGGTGGTGGTGAGCAGCCGCTCGACCGCGACGTCCTCCGCGCTGGCCTGGCCGGGGTGACTTCGCCGGGCCGTCTGGAGATCGTGCGGCGCTCGCCCACGGTGCTGGTCGACGCCGGCCACAATCCTGCAGGGATCGACGCCTTGGTCGAGGCGATCCGTGAGTCCTTCACCTTCACCCGGTTGGTCGGCCTGCTGGCGGTGCTGCGCGAGAAGGACGTCGAGCCGATGATCCGCTCGCTCGAGCCGATCCTCGATCATGTGGTGGTGACCCGCAGCACCTCCCCACGGGCGATCCCGCCTCGTGAGCTCGGGGCCCTGGTGGCCGACTACTTCGGCCAGGACCGCGTCACGGTCGTCGACACCCTGCCGGAGGCGCTCGACGTCGCGTCCGGGCTGGCAGACGAGGCGGGCATCGGCGGCGCCGTCCTCGCCACCGGCTCCGTCATCACTGCCGCGGAGGTCCGGGCGCTGCTCGGTCTGACCACCACCTGAGGCCGATGCCACCACCGCCCCGGCGAATCTCGCGCCCTGGGAGGATCGACCCGTGGCGCAGGCAGAGATCCCGTTGACCGGTGGCGACGTCACCGAAGGTGTGGTGCGGGTCGGTGACACGGTGCGTCGACCGGTCGGTGAGCACTCGCCCCTGGTGCACGTGGTCCTGCGGCACCTCGAGGCGGTCGGTTTTGACGGGGCACCGCGCTTCCTGATGCTGGATCACCGCGGCCGCGAGGTGCTGACCTTCGTGGAGGGAGAGGTCGCCGGACGGCCATGGCCGTCCTGGGTGGCCGACCAGGACCGTGCGGCCTCGGTGGCACGGCTGCTGCGACGGCTCGACGACGCCATGGTCCCGCTCGGGCTGCCCATGGGCTCAGCGTCGCCCACCGGGCTAGCCCCCTTGCCCACCGACGAGCCCTGCGATCCGGTGCCCTCCTTCCTTGGGCACCTTGACGTCACGCCGGAGAACACCGTCTTCCGAGACGGAGAGGCCTTTGCCCTGATCGACTTCGACCTGGTGCGGCCCGCGACGCGCGTCGACAGCGTCGGCAACCTGCTCCTGTGGTGGGGAGGGTGGATGCCGGTCGAGGACCGGGAGCCAGTGATGCGTGGGATCGATGCGACGTCCAGGGGCAGGTTGCTGGTGGACGCCTACGGCGTGGACCCCGAGCTGCGCGCCCACATCCTCCCGGTCGCCATCCGGACAGCGGGGCGCTCCTGGCACCGGATGCGGGACCGCGCTGCCCGACTCGGTGGCGGGTGGGCGCGCATGTGGGACGAGGGGATCGGCGACCAGATCCGCCGCCGCGAGCAATGGCTGGTGGAGAACCGTGCTCGTCTTGCGGAGGCGCTCTGCCGCTAGGCATCGTGCCGCGCGGAGTCAGCGACCTTCGTGGCCCTTGTCGCCGCCGGAAGGCTGCGCGTCCGCGGCCCGCGACGTCAACCAGGCGGAGACATCCTCGCGGGGCTGCGAGCCACGGTCGCGCAGGAACTGGTCCATCTGCTCGACCTCGCCGACCTGCGCGCCCACCATCCGCTGGGCCACCGCGAGGACGTCGGGGTCGGTGGCGCCTTCCAGCGCTGCGTCGGCCATCTCGACGCCGGCGAGGTGATGCGTCGTCATGAGCTGGAGATAGAGCACCTCCGCCGCCTTGCCGGTCGCATCCGTGAGCTCCTGGATCTGTGTGGGCGACGCCATCCCAGCCATCGTCACGCCCGCGGGCAGGTCCATCGCGGCGTGATCGTGCCCGGTCATCCAGGTCATCCGCTCACCCTCACGGGCCCGCGGCAGGCCCCACTCGCCGAGCCAGGTGGCCATCACGCCCCGCTCGAACTCCTGGTTGTTGGTGATGTCGCTGGCGAGCCGCCGCACCGGCTCGTCTTCGGTGCGCTGCATGACCAGCAGCGACATCTGCGTCGCCTGCGCGTGGTGCTCACTCATGTCCCGGGCGAATCCGGCCTCCACGCTGGTATCGGCCGGGTAGCGCGGGGCGAACGTGAGCCAGCCGAGCAGCGTCCCCAGGCACAGCGCGGCCACCGTCACGATCGCCAGCGCGGGAGCGCCGAAGGTGCGCCACCTGTCCCGGGGTGGGGCAGCGAGCTGGCTCTGCGTCATGACCGATCCACCAGGTCGGTCACCGTGCCACCGGTGCACGCCGCTCCCAGCTCAGGCGTCGTCGGGCCCTGCTTGTAGGTCCGGACGAACTTGGTCAGCGTCTGTTGGTCGGCCGAGTCGAGGGTCAGCTGGTGGTTCCAGGCGGTCGCGACGACCGGGGAGGACTGGTCGGCCATGGGCGAGACGAGCATGAACTCCTGATTGCCCAGCTTCTTCAGCACCTCGATCTGGTCCGCCGGCAGCGTCGGCTGGTAGGTCAGCCACACCGTGCCGTGCTCCAGCGAGTGGACCGCGTGCTCCTTGGGCAGCTCCTGGTCGTAGACGCCGCAGTTCCACCACGCGTTGTGGTGCGGTCCGCCCACCGGCGGGTTCTCGGCGTAGGTGATCGCGGCGTCATTGTGGACGGCCGCCTCATACTCATAGGTCTGGACTCCGGACAGGTCGGCTAGGTCCGGGCTCTCCTTGGCCACGACATACACGACTGCCCCGATGATGAGCGCCACCACGAGAGCGGCCGCCCCCCAGATCAGGGTGGCACGGCGACGGTCTGCGGCCTGCGTCGCCTTCTGGATCTGGGCGACCTTGCTGGCGCGATCGGTGGTCTGGCTGCGGCCGGGTCGGGGCACGACGGTGGCTCCTGGTGGTGTCTGTGCGGAGAGTTGAGTGCTGTGGTCGAAAGGGTATGCGGTGTTCCTGGAAAACCTGTGCTGCTGGGTCTGGGATGATCTGGCGGTGGAAGACCGTCCCTTGAGCCCCTCGCGCTCCCGTGCATCATCGGCGCCGGGTCAGATGACCAGAAGGCTCGGCGCAGTCACCCTCCTAGCGCAGGCCATGTCCGTGTTCTTCGGTGGCCTCGTCGCGTGGCAGCTCACCAGCGCCGCTGGAGCGGGTAGTGGAAGCGCCCACCTCTGGGCCCTCTCCGCCCTGGCTCTCCTGTGCCTCGTCACGGCCGGAGCGCTGCGCAGCCGAGCCGGCATCGCGCTCGGCTGGCTGTGCCAGGCGCTCACCCTCGCCTCCGCCTTGATCCTGCCGGCCATGCTCGTGGTCGGCCTGATCTTTACCGGTCTCTGGTGGGTGTGCCTGCGTTACGGAGGCCGGATCGACGCGGACAAGGCGGCGTGGGCTGTGACTTACCCCAGCAGCGACGACATCCAGGAGGACTGAACGCGTGGACTTCTTGACTGCCGCCATCCTGGGCCTCGTGCAAGGGGTGACCGAATTTCTGCCGATCTCCTCCAGCGCCCATATCTCGATCGTCGGGCGCCTGCTGGGCCAGGACGACCCCGGCGCGGCGTTCACCGCGATCAGCCAGCTCGGCACCGAAGCGGCGGTGGTGCTGTACTTCTGGGGCGACATCACCCGGATCATCAAGGCATGGTTCGCCTCGCTCGCCGGGCGGATCCCGCGCAACGACCCCGACGCGATCCTGGGCTGGTGGGTCATCCTGGGCACTTTCCCGATCGCGATCCTGGGGCTCGCGCTGCAGGACTGGATCGAGACGGACCTGCGCAGCCTGTGGCTGACGGCGACGATGCTGCTGGTCTTCGCCCTGGTGATCCTGGCGGCCGAGCGGCGCGCGAGCCAGCACAAGGAGCTGCGGGACCTGACGTGGCGCGACGGGCTGGCCTTCGGTTTCTGGCAGGCGCTCGCGCTCGTGCCCGGCGTCTCGCGCAGTGGTGGCACCATCGCCGGCGGCCTGTTCATGGGCTTCACCCGAGAAGCTGCGGCGCGCTACTCCTTCCTGCTCGCGATCCCCGCGGTCCTCGCCTCCGGCGGGCTGCAGGTGGTCAAGGTCTTCACCGGCACCGCGATCGGCACCGGGACGGCGTGGGGCCCGATCTGGCTCGCGACCGTGATCGCCTTCGTCGTCGGGTATGCCGTGATCGCCTGGTTCATGCGCTACATCACCACGCACACCTTCACGCCCTTCATGATCTATCGGATCATCGCGGCGCTGGTGCTCTTCGGCCTCCTCGGCGCAGGGGTCATCCAGGCGTAGCGTCCCGCCGCCTACGCTGGGGCCTGTGACTGAGACTCCGCAGACCGAACGCTCCCTCGTCCTCGTCAAGCCCGACGGCTATCGCCGTGGCCTGACCGGTGAGGTGCTGCGCCGCATCGAGGCCAAGGGTTACACCCTGACCGCGCTCGCCGTGACCATGCCGACCCAAGAGCAGTTGGCCTCGCACTATGCCGAGCACGAAGGCAAGCCTTTCTACGAGCCGTTGGTGGAGTTCATGTCCTCCGGACCGGTGACCGCCGTCGTCGTCGAGGGGCAGGGCTGCATCCCTGGCTTTCGCTCGCTGGCCGGGGCAACCGATCCGACCGCTGCGGCGCCGGGCACGATTCGGGGGGACCTCGGTCGCGACTGGGGCCTGAAGGTCCAGCAGAACATCGTGCACGGCTCGGACTCGCCGGAGTCTGCAGCGCGCGAGATCGCGATCTGGTTCCCCGGTCTCACCTGACCTGGCGGCGCCGCGATCGGAGACATCGGGCTCTTCCGGTTGCGCGTCGGGGCGGTGCTGTCCAGAGTGAGGCATAGGTCCGCCAGCCGGTGGGCCATGGACGAGGAGATGCAGATGAGCACGCAAGACGAATCGACCAACGAGGAGTTCTCGGACTCCAAGCTGACCAGCGACAACCTTTCGGAGGCCTTCGAAAAGGTGGACCCTGACCAGGCCGGCGGTGCGCCCGCGCGCAGCGGTGGCGCGGACGGTGGAGCCGATGGTGGTGCGGACGG
>NZ_JAUNVI010000050.1 GCF_030537745.1 Ornithinimicrobium sp.
TCCGCGCTGATATACATCACTGGTGGCTGACACGACGCTGACCGCTGATCACATCCTCGCCGAGACCCCCGACGGACCCCGGTGGCTGCGGGGGGGCCACGTCGCGTGGGAGGGCAGCACGATCGTCTCGGTGGGGCCTGGACCAGGGCCCAGCGGCGAGCGCCTGGAGCTGGGGGAGTCCGTCGTCGTGCCGGGGCTCATCGACCTTGATGCACTAGCGGACATCGACCACCTGATCCTCGACAACGCCCACGCGCCTGCACACCAGGCCTCGTTCGCGGGCTCCTCCGACTATTGGCGTGGCGCCCCCCGGGGCGCCCTCGACGCCCAGCAGCGAGCGACGATGCGAGAGTTTGCGGTCACGCAACTCGCATTGCACGGGGTGACCACCTTCATGCCGATCGCCGCGGAGGTGCACACCTGCTGGGCCGAGACCGACGAGGAGTTGCGGGGGGTGGCCGAGCACGTCCGCCGCGTGGGCATCCGTGGCTATCTGGGCCCGTCCTACCGTTCGGCAGTCGTCGCGCAAGGAGCGGACGGTGAGCGGGAACTCGTCGTGGACGAGAAGCGGGGTGAGGCAAGCTTCGCCGAGGCACTCGCCTTCGCGGAGTGGGCGGCGCAGAGCCAGGACGACCTGGTGCACGCCGCGCTCTTGCCGTGCCGTGTCGAGACGCTGAGCGAGTCGCTCATGCGACGCACGGCGCAGGAGGCCGCGCGCCTGCAGGTTCCGGTGCGGATGCACTGTCTCCAGCAGCTCTGGGAGCGGCAGCTGGTGCTCGAGCGCTCCGGGATGACACCGCTGGAGTTGCTGGGTGAGACAGGACTGCTCGGTCAGCACCTGTTGGTGCCGCACGGGATCTACCTCGACCGTCATCCCGCGGTGCACGGGGAGGACCGCGGGGACCTGGCGCGCCTCGTCGAGGCAGGGGTCTGCGTCATCCACTGTCCGCTGACCTCCTTTCGCTACGGGTCGATGCTGGACTCGATAGCGGACTATCAGGACGCTGGACTGACGGTGGCGCTGGGCAGTGACTCCTTCCCGCCGGACCTCGTGCGCGGGATGGACGTGGGGCTGCACTCCCACCGGCTGCAGCACGGCCACTCGCGGGTAGGACTCGACCGCTACCTGCGGGCAGCAGGGCCCGGCGGTGCCGATGCGCTGCGTCGTCCCAGCCTGGGCCGCCTGGAGGTGGGGGCGACCGCAGACCTGTCGGCCTTTTCCCTGAGTGACATACGGACCGGTGTGCGCGCGGACCCGTGGCGGACGCTCGTCTACAACGGCTCAGCCCGCGACGTGATCCACACTGTGGTGGCCGGCCGCACGGTGGTCGAGGACGGGACCTTGCCCGGTGTTGACCTGGAGGAATTGCGCGTCCGTGCCCAGGAGGTGTTCGACATCATGCGAGCGGCCTACACCGACCGGGACCGTGAGCACCGGCCGCAGGAGGTGCTCTTCCCGCCCACCGCGCCCGCCTGGTAGACGGTTCCGTGGACCGGCATCCGTGGAGATTGTTGGGCTCCAGTGTGGCGAGGGCGCCCGCCCGGAGTGGCCAGGGCGCCCGTCCGGTGGTTAGGGCCAGGGGTGGGCGAGGGCAGCTCGGAGGGCCGCCTCGCTCTCGGTCACCGCGACCTGGCCGGTCACGGACTCCTCGCCGACGATCACCCCGTAGGTGAAGGTGGGCTCTCCGGCGGCTTGCGCCGACGCTGCGAGGTCGGCGATCCATCGGCTGGCAACGACCGCGTCCTGGAGGCCGCCGAGGGATTCGGTGACCTGTTCCCAGGTCTGTGCAGCCTGCGCCACCTCCTCCCCGAACGACGGGGCCAGCGCCTCCGCGGCGTAGCGCACGGCCTTGGCCCGCTTGCGGGTCTCGTGCAGCAGATGCAGCTGCTCCTCCCCCACCGACGTCTGCGCCGCGCGCCATTGCGCACTGGCCCGCTTGATCGCAGAGGCCACCATCGTCGGAAGGACGTCGCCGGCGCGGGAGCGCGCAGCTTCGCGCCAGGGTGGGTCCGCAAGCAACTCCATGAGCCGGTCCGTCAGGGCGAGGTAGCGCTCGGAATCCATCACCTGGACAAGTCGTGCGTGCGCTTCGGCATGTCGGCGCTCGAGCTCGGTCTCGACGCGGACGCGGACGGGGCCCACCAACTGCTCCGGCGACAGATCGTCGAGCAGTCCCTGGATAAGGTCCCTCATCACCTCTGCGTCGCGAGGTTCTCCCAGCGCGGCAGCCAGCCACCTCACCTCCTCGCGGAGCGGATCGGTGACCTCGCGATCGACGAGCCGGTCGAAGCTGCGCAGGGCGCTGCGCAGGCGACGGGTGGCCACGCGCGTCTTATGCACCGCGTCCGCGGCATCGACCCGCACCTCCTCCTCGCGGCCGATGATCCCGGCGACCTGTTCGGCAAGGTAGGCGTGCAGCACCTCGGTGGCAGGACCATCGAGCGAGGGCACCTCTCCGCGCGCGGCCCGCGCCGGGCGATCCCCCAGTGCGCGGGCCAGCTTGGACGGCGAGTCCGAGACAGTGACGCCCTGGTCCGCAAACGCCTCGACGATTGCGGCCAGCAGGACCTGGCCTTCGGCATTGTCGGCGACCAGCTCCACCTCCAGCTCACGCCACGTCAGGGCCGCGGGTTGAGCGCCCACGGTGTCGTCGCACAGCTGCGCAAGCACGTCATCAACCAGCCCGCCGTCCGCACGCAGCAGATCCGTCTCGACCCGCACCGTCGTCAGCACCGCCGCAGGCAGCAGCGCCCATTCGGCACCTCCCGTCCACGCCTGCTCGAGTGCTCCCACCACCTCGGCCCGAAGATCCTCCGGCACCCGCATGCAGCCGGGCCCACCGACCAATGGCGCGTGCACCTCGAGCCTGGCCCCGTCGGCGAGCGGCAGTTTCAGGTGCCAGCCCTCATCACTGCCACCCTCTCGTCGGCGCAGGGTGATCCGGTGACGGGCCAGGACTAGGTCGCGGGTGTCGACATACACTGCTCGCATCCGGTGCTCACGGGACGACCCCAGCTTGGCCAGACCCTCCAGGCTCGGGATCGGGGCGTCCGCACCAATCTCGAACTTTCGCTCGACCTCGACCTGCCTCATGCGCCCATTCTCTGCTGACGGTGTGCGGGCGACAAGCCACTCAGCCCCGGTGGGTCAGTCCGTCGGGGGACGGGCGTCACCGGGCTGATCATAGGAGCCGCCATGCTGACGAGCCACGTCGACGAATCGGTCCCGCAGTCCCTCGTAGGCACCGCCCCCCGAGGTGTCGGGCAACCGCGTGTCGAGGACGTAGACCGCCCACTGATCGCGCTCCGGGCCCTCTTTCGTCCTCCAGGCCTCCGCCACGACCCGCACGTGCTCGAAGCCTTCCTCACGCAGCTCCTCGGCCAGCGAATCCGCGGCCGTACGCTCTGGCAGCACGATCAGGTGCTCGCTGCCCGCATGGGGGCCTCCCGTGCCCGTCATCGCTGCACCTGGTGCGGATAGTCGGCGCTGCGTGACTGGAAGGCGAGGATGTCGGGGTTGCGGATGACCCCGTCCTGAATCTCGACGGCCCGGCTCACCGTCGGGTCGGCGGCCCAGGCGTTCGGTCCCTCGAGCACGGTGGCGAGGTGCGGCAGCAGGGCCTCGCTGATCTCCCAGGTCGCCGAATCGAAGAGGTAGGTCGGCGTGTGGTCGACGCTGTAGTAACGCACGTGATCCCCGACCTCGAACATCGGCGCGTCAAAGTCGGTCGGCATCGCCCACTCGAAACCCATGGCCTCGTCACAAGAGACGTCCACCACGAGCGTGCCCGGCGCGAGCTTGGGCAGATCGGCGTTGGTGAGGAACATCATCGGCCGGTTCGGGTCCTGCAGCACGCAGTTGACGATCACGTCATACCCCGCCAGGAACTCCGGCAGCGGGACGTCACCGGAAGGGGTGAACACGACGCCTTCCTCGCCGCCCACCCAGCCTGGCTCGTGCTGGAGAAGCTCGACGGACTGCATCGGTGATGCCACTGCGGTGGTGTCGCGACGCGTCAGCACCGTGATGTGCGCCATGTCCATCGCCGTGCACGCCCGGACAGCACCTCTAGCCGTCGAGCCGAACCCGAGGACGATGGCCCTGAGCCGACGCCCGTAGGACCCCGTCACTCCGATGAGCGTGAGGGCGTGCAGCACCGAGGCATACCCGGCGATCTCATTGTTGGCGTGCAGCACGTGCAGCGAGAAGGAGCCATCCTTGTGCCAATGGTTCATCGCTTCGAAGGCGATCAGGGTCAGCTTGCTGTCGATCGCCGTCTGGGTCAGCTCCTGGTCCTGCACACAATGTGGCCAGCCCCACAGGATCTGCCCTGGACGAAGCTCGGCCAGGTCCGCAGCCTGCGGCTTGGGCAGGAGGATGACGTCGCACTCGGCGATCAGGTCTTCACGTGCGCGCATTCCCCCGACGTGCGGCGCCAGCTCGTCGTCGGACACCCCGAAGGCCTCGCCATAGCCGGTCTCGAGGAAGACCAGTGGTCGCAGTTCGTCGTCGATCCGCTGGACGTGAGCGGGGTGGATCGGCAGTCGTCGCTCGAACGCTTTGCGGCTGGTAGCCATGATCCCGAGTTTCAGCATGTCATTGACCTTTCGTCTCCTGAGGTTGTAGCACAACGGTCTCGGGCGCACGGATCCACGGCAGAGCGCCGATCAGGGCGATCAGCCCACACAGGGCGAAGGCCAACTCGAAGCCCGCCGCGTCAACGACCAGGCCGATGAGGATCGGACCGAGGATCGTGCCCGTGTCCTGCGCCATCTGAAAGACCGCCAGGACCTTGCCACCGTTGCGGTCGTTGCCGATGATGTCGGCCACCGCGGCCTGCGTCGCTGGGCCGATCAGCCCGGCACCCACGCCGGAGAGGAGACACAGGCCAAACAAAATGCTCAGCGCCACGGTCGTGGACAGGCCGGCGTGGTCCGCGAGGCCGATCAGCCCGAAGGTCAGGCCGAGGATCACTAGTCCTGCCAAGATCAAGGGACGTCGGCCGATGGTGTCGGCGAGCCTGCCGGAGAACTGCAGCGTCGCGGCCGTGCCGACCGCACCGATCGCCAGCGCCGCGCCAGCCACCCAGGGGCTGCCCAGGATCGAGGCGGCAAGCAGTGGGAGGACCGCTACCCTGGCCCCGAAGTTGACCCAGCCGTTCGCTACGCCGGACATCAGCACCGCCCGGTAGGACGGGTTGCGCAGGGCCTCGCCCACGGTGAGCACGGGGCGAGCCGACGAGTCGGCGGTGGGAGGCCGCAGCCGCGCCCCACCCAGCCCAATCTTCACGACGGCGGCCGCGATGAAGAGCGCGACCGCATACACGATGAAGGGCACGCGCAGCCCCCACTCGGCCAGCACTCCCCCGATCACCGGCCCGATCATGCTGCCGATGAGGAACGCGGTGGCGTAGACCGACGACACTCGCCCGCGGGCCGACGGGGGCGCGAGCCGGACGATCAGGGCCATCGAGGAGATCGTGAACATCGTCGAGCCGATGCCGCCGAGGCCGCGGTAGATGAGCAACTGCCAGTAGTTTGCCGCGAACGCCGTCGCCAGTGAGGAGATGGCGACGATGATCAGGCCAGACAGATAGATCCGTCGCTCCCCCAGCCGCTCGACGAGGACGCCGCCGGCAGGGGCGAATATGAGCCGGAAGAAAGCGAAGATCGACACCACCACGGTGGCCGCCGCGACCCCGACGTCAAAAGACTTGGCGTAGACGGGGAGCACCGGTGAGACCAGGCCGAAGCCGACCGCGATGGCGAAGGCCGCGCAGATCAGCACCCAGATCTCGCGCGGGATCGGCACGCGGGCAGACGGGGCAGAGGCTGGCACGCCTCTTAGTGTGCCGCGACCGGGCGGGCCGGCGGACACCGGCGAGGTATGCCGTGCTGGCTCAGCCTGAAACGAGCTCGGCAAACCGCGCCAGGTCGACGTTGCCACCGGACAGGACGACGCCAACCCGCTGGCCTGGCTCGACCGGCACCGCACCGGAGAGCAGGGCCGCCAGACCCAACGCCCCGGTCGGCTCAACGACCTGCTTGAGCGTGGACGCAATGACCCGCATCGCGTCCACGAGCTGGTCGTCGGTTGCAGTGACGATCCCAGCAACGTGCTCGCGGATGATCGGGAAGGTGAGCTCGCCCAGGTGCAGCGTCTGGGCACCGTCGGCGATGGTGCGCGGCGGCTCGATGGTGACGATCCTCCCGGCCTCCAGCGAGCGGCGGCCGTCGTCGCCTGCCTCGGGCTCCACACCCCATACCTGGGTTCGGGGCGAGACCGCCGCCACGCTGAGCAGCGACCCTGCAAGAAGTCCCCCGCCCCCCAATGGCACCACGATCACGTCCAACCGGGAGGCCTCCTCCAGGAGCTCCTTGACGGCAGTGCCCTGCCCGGCGATGACGGCGGGGTGGTCGTAGGGCGGCACGACCGTGGCCCCGGTGCGTGCCGCGAGGTCGGCCGCGATCGCTTCCCGGTCCTGCGTGTAGCGGTCGTAGCGCACGATCGTGGCGCCATAGCCCTCCGTCGCGGCCACCTTGAGCTCAGGCGCGTCGTGCGGCATCACGATGGTGGCGGGTATATCGAGCAACCTGGCTGCGAGCGCCACCGCCTGGGCATGGTTGCCCGAGGAGTAGGCCACGACCCCCGCACCGCGCCGGTCCTGCGGCAGCTGCGACAACGCGTTGTAGGCGCCACGAAACTTGAACGCACCCACCCGCTGGAGATGCTCGGCCTTCAGGAACACCTCGCATCCGGCCAGCTCGTCCAGCCGACGGGAGCGGAGCACGGGGGTGCGGTGGGCCACGCGCTCAAGGACGTCGGCTGCAGCCTGCACGTCGTCGTAGGTCGGGAGAAGGCCGGTGGGAGGAGTGGTCACACGACCATCCTGCCC
Source organism: Ornithinimicrobium sp. (assembly GCF_030537745.1). Lineage (GTDB taxonomy): Bacteria > Actinomycetota > Actinomycetes > Actinomycetales > Dermatophilaceae > Ornithinicoccus. The sequence goes on from NZ_JAUNVI010000050.1 coordinate 6,897, forward strand.
CCTCTATGACGGCAGGTGTGGAGGCACCATCTTTCTCCGCCACTGATCGAGCGTCTCAGTCCACGAACGGCCAGTGCTTGGGTCGCCATAGGGCCAGCGCGGTGGTGGCCGCTCTGGACGTCGGGCGTGTCCCGGCCCGCAGCGCGACGACCTCACCGGAGCTGTCCGCAGCAAAGACGCGTGCGCCTTGGGTGAGCAGGTCCGTCAACCTGTCGTTATCCACCAGCGCCTGGGTCAGGCGCGACCGGAGGGCCTGGACCTGATGCTCCAACTCCAGGATCCGTTGGATTCCGGCCAGGCTCACCCCTTCCCCGGACAGGGTCTGCACCTCGCGGAGTCGATCGATGTCCTGGGAGGAGTAGCGGCGCCCTCCGCCACGCGTGCGTGACGGGGTGACCAGGCCGAGCCGGTCGTACTGACGCAGGGTCTGTGCATGCATACCAGCCAGCTCGGCGGCCACTGAGATGACATAGACGGGCGTGTCGCGGTCAGGCACGAACCATCACTCCTTGGCCCGCCGCAGCAGGTCGGCGCGCGGATCGGTGTCGCCCTCCTCGGCCCGGAGGACCTCGATGGCTTCTTTCGCCTTGTCCGAGAGTCGCTGCGGGACCATGACCTGCACCTTCGCCAGCAGGTCCCCGGCGCCGGACTTGGCCTTGATGCCGCGGCCCCTGACGCGCAGCACGCGCCCCGACGGGGTGCCTGGGGCAACCTTGACTTTGACGGTCGTGCCCTCCAGGGTCGGCACCGTCACGGTCGCGCCGAGTGCCGCTTCCGCGAACGTGACGGGAAGGTCGACCGTTAGGTCGTTGCCCTGACGACCGAAGACCGGGTGCGGATGGACCGTGACGTGCAGATACATGTCGCCGGCCTCTCCGCCGGGCGCTGGCGCGGGCATTCCCTTGCCGCGCAGTCGGATCTTCTGGCCGTCCTTGACGCCCGCCGGGATCCGGGTGGTGATCCGGCCGCCGTCGGGCTTGCTCAGCGTCACGGTGTCACCCGTGGCAGCAGCCTGGAAGTCCAGCGTGGTCCTGGCCTCGATGTCCTGGCCCTTGGTCCGCCCACCCCGCTGTCCGAAGCCGCCGGGGAAGCCTTGGCCACCCCGGGGGAAGCCTTGACCTGCGCCGGGGAATCCCTGACTGCCGGCGCCACCGAAGGCGCCGAGAAGGTCCTCGAGGTCGATCCCGCCTTGACCGCCGGTGGAGAAACGCACGTTCTGCGCACCGCCACCGCCACCACCGAACATCTGGGCGAAGACGTCCTCGAAGCCCCCGCCGGCACCGTTGCCGCCACCGGCGGTGAAGCGAGCCCCACCGCCCATGGCGCGGACCGCGTCATACTGCTTTCGCTGCTCCGGGTCGGAGAGCACGGCATACGCCTCGCCGATGTCCTTGAACTTCTGCTCGGCCGTCTTGTCATCGGGCTTGGCGTCCGGGTGCCACTCACGCGCGAGCTTGCGGTATCTCTTCTTCAAGTCTTTCGGGTCGACGTCCTTGGGGACGCCGAGGATCGCGTAGAAGTCTTTCTCGAACCAGTCCTGATTCACCATCGGTGCTCACCTCCTCCGTTCTCTTCTGCTGGGCCGGACGCGCAGCCTGCGCAGTGCGCAGACCGCGCGTCCGGGCTTCAGCTCGGGTCGGCGACGGCCACGCGCGCAGCGCGCACGACCTGGTCACCGATCTTGAAACCAGGCTGCATGACCTGGATGACCGTCATCTCGGTCGCCCCCCCGGGGAGGGAGACTCCGGGAGTGTCGGCGGGCAGGTGCATGAGCGCCTCGTGGACGGTCGGGTCGAAGACGTCTCCGACGGTGCCGACCCGCTCCACGCCAAAACGCGCCAGGGCCTGCTCCAACTTGTCGGCAATGGCGGCGAACGGGCCATCGGTCAACTCGCCGTGCTCTCGCGCCATGTGGATGTCGTCCATCACTGGCAGGAGAGCTTCGACGACCACTCCGGTTGCCCGAGTGCGGTCACCCTCTCGCTCCCGTTGGGTGCGGCTACGGAAGTTAACGAACTCCGCCTGCATCCTGCGCATCTCCTCGAGGCGCTCGGCGGCCAGAGCGGTGTCCGGGTGACTCTGGTCGACGCCGCCGGACAGGGCATCCTCCGTGGCAACGGCCAGGTCGCCCTCGGGGCTCGGCCGCGCCGGACCTGCGTCGGCCGGCGGCGGTGGCGTCCCCTCGGGGCTCCGGGCTCGGCCCGTCTCGGGATCGATGCGCCGCTTGTCTCGGATCACCGGGCCCCGCCGGGGGTGCTCCTCGTCGCCAGGAGCACCCTCGGGGTGGGTGTTGTCGGGCTGCGTCACTTGGAGTCCTCGTCGTCCACGACCTCGGCGTCAACAACGTCGCCGTCGCCCTCGTCGTTGCCCGAAGCGGCGTCAGGGTCGATGTCCGCCGCGCCGGTCCCGTCGGCGAAGCCGGCACCTGCTCCAGCCCCGGCGGCTGCGCCGTCGGCCTGTGCGGCATACATGGCCGAACCCATTTTCTGAGACTCGGTCGACAGGGTCTCCATCTTGGCCTTGAGGTCATCCGAAGAGGCGCCGGAGTCAGCCTTCAGCGCATCCTTGAGGTCGGTCAACGCGGTGTCCACCGGGCCACGAGCCTCGGCCGGCACCTGGTCGCCGGAGTCGGCCAGGAACTTCTCCGTGGAGTAGACCAACTGCTCCGCGGTGTTGTGGAGCTCAGTCTCGTCCTTGCGCAACTTGTCCTCCTCGGCGTGCGCCTCGGCGTCCTTGATCATGCGCTCGATCTCGTCCTTGGCGAGCGCGCTGCCACCAGAGATCGTCATCGACTGCTCCTTGCCCGTGCCACGGTCCTTGGCGGAGACGTGCACGATGCCGTTGGCGTCGATGTCGAAGGTGACCTCGATCTGCGGCACGCCACGGGGGGCCGGGGCGACGCCGGTCAGCTCGAAGTTGCCGAGCAGCTTGTTGTGCTGGGCGATCTCCCGCTCACCTTGGTAGACCTGGATGCCCACCGACGGCTGGTTGTCGCTGGCCGTGGTGAAGACCTCGCTGCGCTTGGTCGGGATCGCGGTGTTGCGCTCGATCAGGCGGGTCATGATGCCGCCCTGGGTCTCGATGCCCAGACTCAGCGGGGTGACGTCGATCAGGAGCACGTCCTTACGCTCGCCCTTGAGGACACCGGCCTGCAGGGCCGCGCCCACAGCGACGACCTCATCGGGGTTGACGCCCTTGTTGGGCTCCTGACCGCCCGTGAGCTCCTTGATCAGCTCGACGACGGCGGGCATGCGGGTGGAGCCACCGACGAGGACGACGTGGTCGATCTCAGACACCTTGATGCCGGCGTCCTTGATGACCTGCTCGAACGGAGCCTTGGTGCGCTCCAGCAGATCCTTATTCATCTGCTCGAACTGAGCCCGGCTCAGCGTCTCGTCCAGGTGGATCGGGCCGTTCTCGCCCATCGACAGGTACTGCAGGTTGATCGTCGTCGAGGTCGAGGACGACAGCTCCTTCTTGGCCTGCTCCGCGGCGTCCTTGAGACGCTGCATCGCGATCTTGTCCTTGGCCAGATCGACACCGGACTGGTTCTTCACCGTGGTGACTAGGTGCTCGATGACGCGGTCGTCCCAGTCGTCCCCACCGAGCTTGTTGTCACCGTGCGTGGCGCGGACCTGGATGGTCGCGAAGCCGTCGTCGGCGTCCTTGCCCACCTCCAGGAGGGACACGTCGAAGGTGCCGCCTCCGAGGTCGAAGACGAGGATGAGCTCGTCCTCCTTGCCCTTGTCCAGGCCGTAGGCCAGCGCCGCGGCGGTGGGCTCGTTGACAATGCGCAGGACGTGGAGGCCAGCGATCTCACCGGCCTCCTTGGTGGCCTGGCGCTCGGCGTCGTCGAAGTAGGCCGGCACTGTGATGACGGCATCGGTGACGGGCTCGCCGAGGTAGGCCTCCGCGTCGCGCTTCAGCTTCATGAGCGTGCGCGCGCTGATCTCCTGCGCGTTATAGACCTTGCCGTCAATGTCCTGGGTCTTCCAGTCGGTGCCCATGTGGCGCTTGACGGAGCGGATGGTCCGGTCCACGTTGGTGACGGCCTGCCGCTTGGCGACCTCACCGACGAGCACCTCACCGTTCTTGGCGAAGCTGACGACGGAAGGGGTGGTGCGCCCGCCCTCGGCGTTGGCGATGATCTCCGGCTCCCCGCCGGTAAGGACGGCGACCGCCGAGTTGGTGGTGCCGAGGTCGATGCCTACTGCACGTCCCATGTGGGAATCTCCTTGATGTTGAGAGGTTGATACGTCTGCACTCAACTGTGCGGCTCAGCATGACTCTTGTCAAGCTGAGACTCACTGAAATTGAGTCCATCAGGCTCAACTGTGGTGAGAGCGCCCTTGTTCCCGACTCTCCCCAACAACTCGTCTCGCAGAGTTGTAGGAACCCGGATTTCGTGTCACCGTCCCAATTTCGTGACACCTGCGTGTCACCGCGTCCCAGTTTCGTGTCACGACGACAGGATGAGGGTCGTGGGCGCTAAGGACCCGCTGGACACTGAAGTTCGTTACGTCGCTGCCGACGGCGAGGCTGTCACGACCTCGTTGCGGCTGCTGGACCTCGAGCGTGCCTCCACCGCGCTGCCGGTGCGCAGGCTCAGGTCGCACGCACGGCAACGTCACTACTGCGGTCGGTTCTGGTCGGCGACCACGGGCGGGCACGTGCCATACGAAAGCCGGCTGGAGTTGGATCGATTGTGGCTGGCGGACTTCGACCCCGACGTCCGCTGGATCGCCGCGCAGCCGATGTGGTTCGCCGGCCCTGATGACGGGACCACCCGGCGGCACGCACCGGACCTGCTGCTAACCGACCAGCGCGGCTCCATGACGGTCGTGGACGTCAAGCCCGCCCAGTTCGTCAAGCGATCGCAGGTCCAGGCGGTGTTCCGGTGGACCGCGCGCCTGTGCCAGGCCAAGGGCGTCGGTTATCAGGTGTGGTCCGGCGCAGACCCGGTCGCGCTGGCGAACATCCGGGGGTTCGCTGTCGCCCGCCGCGGGATCCAACCGTCCGAGCTGGCGGCGGCGGCCGCTGCCGCGCGTACAGGCATGAAGGTCGGTCAGGTCGAAGACCTCCTGGCCGCCTGTGGCCACCCGCGTGGCCGGCTCGCCGTCCTGGGCTTGCTGTGGCGCGGGGACTGGACCGTGGACATGACCAAGCCTGTCGACGGCACCGCGACCATCAGCATCCGAGGAGGAGGATGATCATGAGCGCAGCAGTGGTGGAGTTGCATGTCGGAGCCCGTGTCTGGTTCGAGGGCGGCATGTACCTGGTCCGGGAGCTCGATCCGCAACGGACGATGCTGGCCAGCGATGGCAATCTGCGTTCGGTCGCCACGGCCGACCTCGTCCGCCACGCCACCCTGGTCTCCGACGACACCGGCGACCAGGCGACCCATGGCGAGCCCGTCAACGTCGTGCTCTCCGGCCTGACCAAGAATCAGCGAGCCACGCTCGAACAGCGGGCCGCGCTGGTGCGGGGCGTGCTGCACGCCGATCCGGCGGACACGCGGTCCTTGAAGCAGCGCTGCGCCGACGCAGCGGCCGAGCATGGCGTGTCCACCCGCACCGTCCTGAGGTGGATCTCTGGTTACCGCCAAGCCGGTCTGGCCGGGCTGGCGGACAGCCGGATGCTCAACCGGTACGCCCCGTCGGTCGATCCGCGCTGGGACGCGGCGTGCCTGGCGGTGCTGCGGGAGCACGTCTCGTCATCGACCCCGACGATGAACGTCGTCATCGACCGTGTCCGTCGGCAGGTCGAGGAGGAGCACGGCCCTGGAGTGGTTGTCTGCCCGCCGCGGACGACGGCCTACCGCCGACTGGGCGAGCTGTCCAAGGGGCGGCACGCGTTCGGGTCGGGCAAGACCCGCCGCTCGGTCGCGAATCGTCCCGGTGGTCCGTACGGGCGGTTGCGGGCCACGCGGCCGGGTGAGTACGTGGTGCTGGACACCACCCCGTTGGACGTGTTCGCGATGGAGCCGGTGACGCTGCGTTGGGTGCCGGTGGAGTTGACGATCGCGCAGGACCTGTTCACCCGGTGCGTCCTGGGTCTGCGCCTGTCTCCGGTATCGACGAAGTCCGCCGACGTGGCCAACGTGCTCTACCAGTGCGTGACCCCGCAGCGGTCCGGTGCCGATGACGGGTGGTGGCCCTTCCACGGTGTCCCGGCCAACCTGTTGGTCGGCACCGAGGACCCGGACGGACTGTCCCAGGAGCGGGTCGCCGGGTTGCCGGCGTGCCTGCCGGAGGCGATCGTGGTCGACCACGGCAAGACCTACCTGTCCGAGCATGTGATCGCTGCGTGTGCCCGGCTCGGGATCACCGTGCAGCCAGCGATCCCGTACAAGCCGACCGACAAGCCGACGATCGAGCGGTTCTTCCGCACCCTGAACCAGGGCCTGCTGCAGCACCTGCCCGCCTACAAGGGACCGGACGTGTTCCACCGCGGCGCCGATGTCGAGGACCAGGCGTTCCTGTACGTCGCCGAGCTGGAGCAGATCATCCGGGAGTGGATCGGAACCGTCTACCACCACACCAAGCACGACGGGCTCTGCGTCCCCGAGGTCCCGGGCATGGCGCTGGCCCCGGCCGAGATGTTCGCGATCGGCCTGACCAAGACCGGCGGGCTGACCGTTCCCGCCCACCCGGACCTGCCTTTCCTGTTCCTGGACGTCGCGTGGCGCACGGTCCAGCACTACGGCGTCGAGGTCCACGGCCGCCGCTACGACGGCCCCACCCTGAACACGCACCGCAACCGCAAGTCGCCGTACGGGGGCGTGCACGCGGGCAAGTGGCCGATCTTCCTTGACGCCCACGACGTGCGTCGGGTCTGGTTCCAGGACCCCGACACCAAGACCTTCTCGCCCCTGGAGTGGGAGCATGCGCCTGGGCTGGACCAGCCGTTCTCCAGGGACGCCGCGGAGTACACCAAGAAGCTCGCGTTGCGGGAGAACCGGCACGTCGATCCGCTGACCGCTGTGCAGGACCTGCTGGGTGCCTGGTCGAAGCAGGAAGTTACCACCCGGCGGGACAAGGCCATGGCGCTCAAGTTGGCCAGCACCCGCAGCCACGACGTCGGCGGACTACCCGGCGGGAGTGAGGCTGCAACGACTGGTGAGGACGGCCAGCGGACATCAGCGGCGGAGCAGGTGGCCTCGCTGCCGGGGGTGGTCGACCTGCTGGCCGAACGCACAAAGCGGCAACCGCTGCAGGTGGTCGACGACGTGGACGACGTGTTCGCCCGATATTACGAGGAGCATCCAGATGCCGACGGGCTGGAGGTGTTCGACGAATGACCGCGCCGACTCCGTGGGCGGCGTGGCTGGGTGAGTACGACACCGCCCCGTATCAGTTGTCCCGCAAGGCCGGGTGGGACGCCTTCGTGAACGCAGCACCCCGGCCCAGGTTCGAGGTCCTGTCCCGCGCCCAGATGCGGGCCCTGGATGAGGACACCCTGGCCGACTACAACGAGGCCAGGTGCGTGTGGAACGCCAACCCGCCGACCATCAAGACCCAGCAGTTGACCCGGGCCTTCCAGGTCCTGGACCAGGTGATGGCCTCGGGCCGCCGCGACGGGGACAAGCTGCGTGGCTCTGCGGTCGTCGACGCTGAGCCCGGATTGGGCAAGACGACGATCGCGACCCGGTTCGCCCGCGAGGTCCATCGACGCGAGTACCGCCGCCACTCCCCAGCCACCGCCGATGGCAGTCAGCGGCTGCCGGTCGCGTTCGTGCCGCTGGCCGCCGGAGTCACGTTGAAGGGGTTGAACCAGCAGATCCTGAAGTTCTACGACCATCCCGCCGCAGAGCGCGCGAACAACCGGACGCAACTGACCTCGCTGGCCGTGGACTGCGTCACGACCTGTCAGACCCGGCTGGTCGTGATCGATGACCTGCACTTCATCGACTTCCGGCACAAGAACGGGATCGAGGTGTCCAACCACCTCAAGAGCCTGGCCAACGCGCTACCGGTCACGTTCCTGTACGTCGGGGTGAACCTGATGGACAAACGCTTCTTCGACGAGGGCATGGACGGTGAGCAGGCCGTCTACGCTCAGATGAGCCGACGGGCCACGCGCTGCCCGGTGACACCGTTCAGCATCGACAATGACGCCGGCGCCCGCGCCTGGTCCGACTTGCTCACCACTCTGGAGGGGCACCTGATCCTGGCCGACGGCGAACCCGGAATGCTCGTGACCCAGGCCAAGGAGCTGCACCGTCGTACCCAGGGGCGGATCGCGTCCCTGACCAACCTCATCGACCGCGCCGCCTACCTGGCAATCGCCTCCGGGGCCGAGACCATCAACCCCGGTGTCCTCGACTCCGCGTTGACCGACAATGCCGCCCACCGCCTGGCCGGCACAGCCTGACCCGCAGTCCGCAGGCCAAGGCCGCGGGCTGCGGGCCGTGCCTGGCGGGTACGACATCAACCGGTGGCCGATCGCCGTCGCCCCGGCTGCGCAGGAGCACCCGGTGAGTTGGCTGTGGCGGCTGGCCGACCGGTACGGCCTCTCTGCATCCGCGACCTTGGTCGCTCTGGGCATACCCCGCACCGCAGCATCCGTGCCCACGCTCGAGGAGCACCTGCGCGGTAACAGTGCCACCCTCACCGAGCGGCTCGGCCCGCACCACCCCTTCGGCTCCAGCCAACGGTCCCCGCCTCAAGGCCCGGTCCTGGACGCCGAACTGGACAGGTATGTACGGGCCTATCGGACCGGACGCATCCCCTCCCCCACGTTCCGCTACTGCCCTCGCTGCCTGGCCGAATCGGGCACATGGTCACGGTCGTGGCTGACCCGGCAGCCCGGCGCCTGCCCCACCCACGAGGTGCTGCTGCTCACCTGCTGCCCGAGCTGCGGGGCAGCACCGTTCAGCAAACCCTCCTGGCTGACGGTCACCAGCCCCCTGTGGGCCTGCCCTCTGGCCTACGGAGAGCAACCCGAACCACGACGACACCGGCACCGCTGCGGCCAGGACCTACGAGAAGCACCCACCGACCGACCGAGCGCCGACCAAGCCCAGTGCCTGAGTGCCCTGCACCACATGGCCACGGCCGCAGCCACCAGTCCACGCTCCACCATCACGGTGGCCGGCATTCGCACGACTCACCGGGACCACCTGGACGCACTGTTCGAGCTCGTGGACGAGCTGGTCGGCGTCAAGACCGTCCTGGCAGCCGAGCCGGACGAAGCCGGGGGCTTCCTGGCTGCGGCACAGGTCGCCCTGATGGTGCTGAACCAGCCGGTTCCCGCCCGGCGACATTCAGGACTACCCGAGGATCTGGCCCGGCCAGACCCGACTGGAATGGATCCCTCAGGTCATCTGGCCCGGCGTACTCAGCGAGTGGATCGACGACCAGGACATCCCCGCCCGCGCGGCCGCGTCCATGCTGCTGGCCAAAGTGGGCAGCACCCGGCCCTGGTCGCTCATCGCCCTGGATCTGGGCCTCCCCGCTGCCTTCGCCACCATCCCACCCGCGCTGATCAGCCGCATGCGCCGAGCCGGACTTTGGGGCGGCTTCCTCGCGGGCCTGGACGATCTCGCCACCGCACTGGAAGACGATCCACCGCCCATTGACTACTCCGCCCGCCGGTGGGCCGCCTGCACGCCCTGTCAAATGTACGCCGCCATCGAGCAGGCTCGTCTGATCTACGGAGCGTGCGACATCAGTGACGACTACCATCTGGCCAGGATGACCTGGCAGCTCTACACCAGCGGACATGGCCCCTTCTTCCCCGGCCCAGCCACGCCCGTCCCCCACGCTGAAGAGACCGAGCCCAGTGCGCTGACCCACCGCATCACCAGATTCACGGCAACGGCCCTGCACCACCTGGCCGGGCGGCCCGACGATGGCCCCCTGACCTGGCGGCCACCCTGAATACAGGGCACCATGACCGAGGCCAGCAGCCAGATCCCGTCGCCGTCAGGCCGGAGCACAATCGGGACCGACTATCAGCAGATCGCCCGCAACATCGCCCTCGACGCCATCGATCTGGGCAGGGCCCCGTCCGCAGGCTGGGTTGCCGCGCGTGTCGCCGAGCACGGCCTGCCCTGGCGCGAGTTCAACGAAGACGTCTGGCACCAGAGAACCCAGCGGCTCACCAGCGACATGAAACCCGGTCGAGCCCCCAGCGACGACGAGGTCCTCGCCGCGCGCGCCCATCACTCGTTCGGCACCGGAACCACCTACCACCCACTACAACGCTGGAGCATCCTCATGGAAGGATCCGACCACATAGGCTGACCGCCGACGCCGTTGACCACGAAGACGTGGCACGTGCTGGTGACGGCCCGCCAAGGGCGGCAACTGTGTCGACGGGGCGGGCATGCTGCTCGGCATCAGTCGGGAGCACGCCTACCGGTCGACGAAGGCAGGGCCAGCCGGCAGTTGAGGAGCGCGGTACGCCAGCTGTGCCGAGGGAAGGTAGGCGCCGGACCCTGTACTGCGCAGCATGACGGAGCTTCTTGCGGCGCTGCTTGGCGCGATCGTCGGCGGCGTGCTCAAGGTCAGGAGGCTCGCATCGGTCAGGATCCGCCCTCGCCTCACTGTCCGCTCCTCAGGGGCGAGGAGACTCCGCGGCGCACACCCCAGGAAGGTCACCAGCCGCGAGCAGGCGGCGAAGGCTGAATGGGAATCCATCTCGGCGTTGGTCAGCAGGCGCCCCAACTCTTCGACGTGGTAGCATAACCACGACTACGACCGGATGTCTCACCTGAGCCACGGCGCCCGGGGCTGAGGTCCGAGGAGGCGACAGTCATGAGACTATGGCGGATCACGCGTTCGGTAGGGGTGGCGGCCGCGGGGGGTGCTCTCCTGGTGGGGCTTCTTGTTGTCCCCGCACCGGCGATTGACCAGGACAACAGTTCTGATGCCACTGGCCCGGAAGGTTACACCGTACGATATGACGGCGACTGGGTTATTTACGACAGGGGTGCTGAGCCACGTGATGGCCGTGTCGAGTTAGTCCGAGGCGAGAAGGACGCTGACGGCGCCTGCCAAATGTCGCAGAGTGCATCCTCCGAGACTCACGTGACTGGCGTCCACGGAGTGGAAACAGCATTCAACCCAGAAACCTGCGAGTCCAAGTACCATATTCGCGAGCTTAATGGAGATGAGGTCAAGGCTGTCCAAATGGAGCATTCTGCTCAGGACCAGCCTGCCACGTACGTCGGGGCGGACACTCCGAAAAGTGAGCCAGCAAACCAACCGGCCGCATCGAAATCCGGGTGGACGCAATCATGGTATGAGGACCCCCCCGGCTGGGACGTGACCTATACTTTTGTCCGGACCACATGGAACTACAATGGTTCATGCGTTACCAGCGCGACTGGAACACAATAGCACCGCCACATGTCACAAACTGGCTGGACGTTGAGTACCTGGGATTGGAATAACGTCTACAATTGCACGAAATCGTCGAGCAACATCTTCGCCGCCTACCAGAATAATCCCTTCTGCCCCGGTTCGGGCAATACCACGTACAACACCTACAATCGCACGCGCGCGGAAGGCAAGGGCAACGGATCAACATACTGGGCCTGGCCTGCCACAAAGAGTGGCGGGTGTTCAAGCCTACTCTCCCACAACTACCTTTACGGCAATTGAGGGTGCATCTCCTTGATCCCTTCAATGCTCTTGTTTGGGCTAGTCTTCGGTAGATGGTGGAAATCCGCCCTCGCGATAGGTGCCATCGGCTGGCCCCTGGTCGTTTTCCTGCAAGGATCCCTTGACGGCTGGAGTTCGTGGACCTACGCAGCACTCTTGGGTCTAGCCAATACAGGTGTGGGCGTCGGTGTGCACCAACTCGTGCTGTGGCTTTGGAGGCGTGGCCGTCAAGCGCATACGCGGTCTTCGTCTTTACAGAGGTAGCGAACTTCGCCTGTTGTGTCACATAGGCGACTTCACC
>NZ_JAUNVI010000051.1 GCF_030537745.1 Ornithinimicrobium sp.
GGCCAGGGCGACCGTTCGGTGTGGCCAAAACTCCCGTTCGGTGTGGCTGGGGCGACCGTTCGGTGTGGCTGGGGGGCACCCTGCGTTGTCATGCGGGCCAGGCTGCTCTATTCTCACCGCACCGAGCCTGCGCTGGCCATTGCCAGCTGGCACCAGAAGATGGAAGGGGACCCAGTGACCAACTCGAAGAAGGACACTGCTCCACAACTGCGCGTGCGCGAGGGTGAGGAGGCGTGGACCGCCGGCGAGATCGCGGAGGTCCGCGAGGAGCTGGAGGTCGAGGAGGCACGCCTGACCAAGGAGGTCGAGGTTGCCGAGCAGGAGCTCGTCGAGCTGATGCGCAGTTTTGGTGACGGTGCGGGGGACGACCAGGCCGACGCGGGTGCCGCGACCTGGGAGCGGGAGCACGAGCTGTCGATCACGCAGAACGCCAAGGACCTGCTCACGCAGACGCGGCATGCGCTGGCGAGGATCGCTGACGACACCTATGGCGACTGCGAGGCGTGCGGCACACCCATCGGCAAGATGCGGCTGATGGCGTTCCCACGTGCGATCCTGTGCCTGTCATGCAAGCAGAAGCAGGAACGCCGCTAACCACCGCACGCCACCCCCGTCGCGCCGCGCTGGCCCTTGGCCTGGGCGGGATGTGGCTCGCCCTGGACCAAGTGACCAAAGCTTGGGCCGAGCGGTCGTTGACCCAGGGCGAACCCATCGCGGTGGTCGGAGACCTCCTGCGCCTGCACCTGACCTACAACTCGGGGGCCGCTTTCTCGCTAGGCACGGGTTTCACGCCAGTGCTGACGGTGGTGGCGAGCATCATTTCGATCATCGTGATCTGGCAGGCGATCAAGGTCCGGAGCCTGCCGTGGGCCATCGCGCTGGGGTTGCTGCTCGGGGGAGCGACGGGCAACCTGGTTGACCGCTATTTCCGTGCCCCCTCTCCTGGGATGGGGCACGTCGTCGACTTCCTGCGACTGCCCAACTTCCCGATCTTCAACGTCGCCGACATCGGGGTGACGACAGCCGCCTGTCTCATCGCGCTCCTGGCCCTGCGCGGTTTCCACCCGGACGGCACCCGCGATGGACACGCTGCCGATGGGCCCGGTGTCAAGACCGACGCCAAGGCACGCTCGACCGACTCGCAGGAGGCCCGATGACCCAGTCACGCACCTTCTTGGTGCCGCAGGGCCTGGACGGCGAGCGGATCGACGCCGCGCTGGCCAGGCTCCTGGGTCTGTCCCGGTCCAAAGCGGCTGACCTCGCGGCAGGGGGGCACGTCCAGGTGGACGGCCGCCCGGTCGGCAAGTCCGATCGTGTCGTCGGCGGCAGCTTGGTCGACGTCGAGCTCCCGCCGGTCGTGCAGTCTGGGCTCCAGGTCATCGCCGAGCCGGTCGAGGGGATGCGCATCGTCTATGACGACACCGAGATCGTCGTCGTCGACAAGCCGGCCTTCGTGGCTGCACACCCCAGCGTCGGCTGGAGCGGGCCGACCGTCGTCGGGGGCCTCGCCGGCGTCGGATACCGGATCTCGACCTCAGGCGCATCCGAGCGTCAGGGCATCGTCCAGCGTCTCGACGCGGGCACCAGCGGCCTCATGGTCGTCGCCAAGTCCGAGCGGGCCTACACCGTGCTCAAGCAGGCCTTCCGCGACCGCGTCGTCGACAAGACCTACCACAGCCTGGTCCAGGGCCTCCCGGACCCACACGAGGGCACCATCGACGCGCCCATCGGCCGTCACACCGGGCATGACTACCGGTTTGCGGTCCGACGGGACGGCCGCCCCAGCATCACGCACTACACCCTGCTCGAGGCGCACCGCTCGGCCAGCCTGCTGCAGATCCAGCTGGAGACCGGACGCACCCACCAGATCCGCGTCCACTTCTCCGCCCTGAACCACCCCTGCTGCGGCGACCTCACCTACGGCGCCGACCCGACCCTGGCCAAGCGGCTGGGCCTGGAACGGCAGTGGCTGCACGCCTTCCACCTGGGCTTCCACCACCCCGGCAGCGGAGAGTATGTCGAGTTCAGCTCGCCCTACCCGCCGGACCTCGAGCTGGCCCTGGAGAAGGTCCGGGGCTAGCTCCTCGAGCCTGAGATGCCGCCTGCACAGCCGTTGAGCGGCGGCTCACCCGGCACGGTGCCGGGCACCTCATACCCTGTCGGTGAGCCCAACTAGGATCGGTCCCGATGTCAGCAGCCCCCAGCCCCTCGCAGAACTTCGTCCACCTGCACAACCACACCGAGTACTCCATGCTCGATGGTGCGGCCAGGATCGACGAGCTGGTCGGCGCTGCTGCCGACCTGGGCATGCCGGCGATCGCCACCACCGACCACGGCTACATCTTCGGTGCCTACGAGTTCTGGAAGGCCGGGCAGAAGCACGGCATCAAGTCGATCATCGGTCTGGAGGCCTACCTCACCCCTGGCACGCACCGCAGCGACCGCAACCGGGTCAAGTACGGCGACGGCGGCCGCAACGACGTCGCCGGTGGCGGCGCCTACACGCACATGACGATGCTGGCGCGCAACAACAACGGCATGCACAACCTCTTCCGCCTCGCCTCGCTGGCCTCGATCGAGGGCTTCTACCGCAAACCGCGCATGGATAAGGAGCTGCTGCAGACCTACGGCGAGGGCCTGATCGTCACGACGGGGTGCCCCTCCGGTGAGATCCAGACGAGGCTGCGCCTGGGGCAGTACGACCAGGCCGTCCAGGCAGGTTCGGACCTGAAGGACATCTTCGGCGCCACCAACGTCTACTGCGAGCTGATGGACCACGGCATCTCCATCGAACGCCAAGTCCGTGCGGACCTGCTCCGGCTGGCCAAGGATCTCCAGCTGCCGCTCCTGGCCACCAACGACCTGCACTACACCAAGCAGGAGGACGCCACCGCGCACGCGGCGCTGCTGTGCGTCCAGTCGGGGTCGACGCTGCAGGACCCCAACCGGTTCAAATTCGACGGAGACGGCTACTACCTCAAGACCGCGCAGGAGATGCGGCACATCTGGCGTGAGCTGCCCGAGGCCTGCGACAACACGCTTGAGGTGGCGGAGCGGTGCGAGGTCTCCTTCCAGCAGGGCGAGGGCCGCTATATGCCGCGCTTCCCCTGCCCCGAGGGGGAGGACGAGACCAGCTGGTTCCTCAAGGAGGTCGAGGCCGGCCTGCACCGGCGCTACCCCGAGGGAGTGCCGGACTATGCGCACAAGCAGGCGGCCTACGAGTCTGAGGTGATCATCAGCAAGGGTTATCCCGGCTACTTCCTGGTGGTCGCCGACTTCATCAACTGGGCCAAGAGCAACGGCATCAGGGTGGGGCCTGGGCGTGGCTCGGGCGCTGGCTCGATGTGCGCCTACGTGATGGGGATCACCGACCTGGACCCGGTGCCGCACGGCCTGATCTTCGAGCGCTTCCTCAACCCCGAGCGCCCTTCGATGCCTGACTTCGACGTCGACTTCGATGACCGGCGCCGCGCCGAGGTCATCCGCTACGTCACCCAGAAGTATGGCGATGACCGCGTCGCGATGATCGTCACCTACGGCACCATCAAGGCCAAGCAGGCGCTCAAGGACGCCTCCCGCGTGATGGGCTACCCCTTCGCGATGGGGGAGAAGCTGACCAAGGCGATGCCGCCGCCGGTGATGGCCAAAGACATCACGCTCACCGGGATCCAGGACGAGACCGACTCCAGGTATGGCGAGGCGCAGGAGTTTCGCGACCTGCTCGCCGAGGACCCGCATGCGGCGGAGGTCTTCGAGACCGCCAAGGGTATCGAGGGGCTGCGCCGCCAGTGGGGCGTGCACGCCGCCGGCGTGATCATGAGCAGCGAGCCGCTCATCGACCTCATCCCGATCATGCGCCGTGACCTGGACGGCCAGATCATCACCCAGTTCGACTACCCGATGTGCGAGGCGCTCGGGCTGGTCAAGATGGACTTCCTCGGGCTGCGCAATCTCACCGTCCTGGACGACGCGATCGCCAACATCAAGACCAACCGCGGCGAAGACATCGACCTGGACGTGCTGTCCAAGGACATGACTGACGAGCGCACTTATCAGCTGCTGAGCCGAGGCGACACGCTAGGCGTCTTCCAGCTCGACGGCAACGGGATGCGCCAACTGCTCAGGCTCATGCAGCCAGATCACTTCGAGGACATCTCCGCGGCGCTCGCGCTCTATCGGCCCGGCCCGATGGCAGCCAATGCGCACACCAACTTCGCCCTGCGCAAGAACGGCAAGCAGGAGCTCACCCCGCTCGATCCGCAGCTGAAGGGCAAGCTGCAGCCCGAGATGCAGGCCGCGCTGGAGCCGATCCTGCAGACCACCTACGGGCTGTGCGTCTACCAGGAGCAGGTGATGGAGATCGCGCAGAAGCTCGCGGGCTTCACCCTGGGCAAGGCCGACCTTCTTCGTCGCGCGATGGGCAAGAAGAAGAAGTCGGTGATCGACGCCGAATACATCCCCTTCTCCGACGGGATGAAGGCCAACGGATACAACGAGGCCTCGGTCGCGGCCCTGTGGGGCGTGCTCGTCCCGTTCTCCGACTACGCCTTCAACAAGGCGCACACCGCGGCCTACGGCGTCATCTCCTACTGGACCGGCTACCTGAAAGCCAACTACCCGGCCGAATACATGGCGGCGCTGCTCACCAGCGTGGGGGATGACAAGGACAAGACGGCCCTCTATCTCGCGGAGTGCCGCCGCCTCGGCATCTCGGTGCTGCCGCCCGACGTCAACGAGTCGATCGCGACGTTTGCGGCTGTCGGCGACGACATTCGGTTTGGGATGGCCGCCATCCGCAACGTCGGGCACAACGTGGTCCAGGCGGTGGTCAGCGCTCGTGAGGAGAAGGGCGCGTTCACTTCCTTCGAGGATTTCCTGCGCAAGTCACCGGCCGTGGTGTGCAACAAGCGCACGATCGACTCGCTCATCAAGGCTGGCTCCTTCGACGGCCTTGGGCATCCGCGCCAGGGCCTGGTCAGCGTGCATGAGAGGTATGTCGACGCCTTGGTCGATGAGAAGAAACAGGAAGCCATCGGTCAGGACAGTCTTTTCTCCGGCTTTGGTGTCGACGACGACGGCGAGGAGGACGCGGGGCTGCAGATCGTCACCCTGCCCCCGGTGCCCGACATCGAGTGGGAGAAGACCGCGCGGCTGGCCTTCGAGCGGGAGATGCTCGGTCTCTACGTGTCCGACCACCCGCTCAACGGGATCGAGCACATCCTCGCCCAGCACGCCAGCGCCTCCATCCTGGAGCTGGTCGGAGAGGACGGTGCCAAGGACGGCGACTTCGTCACCGTCGCCGGGCTGATGACCAACCTCCAGCTCAAGCGCACCAAGAACGGTGACCCTTACGCCCGTCTGGTCGTCCAGGACCTGGCCGGCTCCGTCGACGTCGTCTTCTGGCCCAAGACCTACATGACGATCTCCACGATGCTCGCCGAGGACGCGGTCGCGGTCATCAAGGGTCGGCTGAAGAAGGGCGATGACGGTGCCGAGCTGCTCGCCAACGAGCTCATGCTCCCCGACATCAAGCAGGGGCCGCGTGGGCCGGTGATCCTGGCGCTGCCGCTGTCCCGAGCCACCGACGGCCTCGCGCACAAGCTCAAGACCGTTTTGGCCAACCACCCAGGGGGCACCGAGGTGCGGGTGCAGCTGACCCAGCCCGGGCGCAGCGTCGTGCTCCGCCTGGACGAAACCCTGCGGGTGACCGCCTCTCCTGAGCTGTTCGGCGACCTCAAGGCCCTGCTGGGACCGGCGTGCATCAGCAGCTGAGGTGGACGGCGGCCGGGGTCGGCAAACCCGTCGGCGGAAGGTAGCGTGGGGCGGGTGACTGACAGCAGTAGCCGACCGACAGCGCCCGTCGCGCCCCGACGTGACACCGTCCGCAGCCACCACGGGGAGGACGTCACCGACTCCTACGAATGGTTGCGCGACAAGACTGATCCCGAGGTCATCGCGCACCTGGAGGCCGAGAACGCCTACACCGAGGCCGTGACCAGCCACCTCGAGGGGTTGCGTGGGCGCATCTTCACCGAGATCAAGGAACGCACCCAGCAGACGGACCTGACCGTGCCGGTGCGGCACCGCGACTGGTGGCACTACACCCGCACCATTGAAGGTCAGCAGTATGGCGTGCACGCCCGGATCGCGGTCGGCGACTCCCCGGACCGTCCGGTCCTGGACCCCGGCGTCGTGCCGCAGGGAGAGCAGATCCTGCTCGACGGCAATGCCGAGGCCCAGGGTCAGGAGTTCTTCTCACTTGGCGCCTATGACGTGAGCGCGGACGGGGAGCTGCTCGCCTACGCGGTCGACTCCTCCGGGGACGAACGCTTTGACCTGCGGATCAAGGACCTGAGCACCGGCGAAGTGATCGACGAGGCCGTCACCGGCATCGGCTACGGCACCGCCTGGTCAGCCGACTCCAGCACGATCTTCTACACCCGAGTCGACGACGCCTGGCGTCCCCACCAGGTCTGGAGGCACGAGGTTGGGGGCTCCGCGGACGAGGACGTGCTCGTCTACCAGGAGGACGACGAGCGTTTCTGGATGGGCATCGGCGCCTCCCGGGACGACCGGCACATCATGATCGGGCTCGGTTCCAAGAACACCTCTGAGGTGCGGTTGCTGCCGAGCGAGGACCCCACCGGCGAGTTTCGCGTGGTCGCCCCGCGCGAAGAGGGCGTCGAGTATGACGTCGACCCGGCCGGCGACCACCTGTGGGTGGTGCACAACAAGGTCCACCGCGATTTCGAGCTGGCGGTCGCGCCGCTGGGCGCCACCTCCTCCGAGCAGTGGCGGACCGTTATCGAGGGCGAGGACGGCATCCGCCTCAGCGGCGTCGAGGCGTTCTCCGGGCATGTGGTGCTCTCGCTGCGCGAGAACGGCCTCACCCAGTTGCAGATCTTGCCGCTGTCCGTCGACGGCCGCCCCGTGGGCCGTGGCTACCAGGTGCCGGTCGAGGAAGAGGTCTACACGATCGAGACCAGCAGCAACCCGACCTATGACACCGACGCGCTGCTCGTGGTCATCGAGTCGCTGGTCACGCCGAGCAGCGTCTACGAGCTCGACCTCCTCAGCGGCGCGCTCGAGCTCCTCAAGCGCCAGCCCGTGCTCGGTGGCTACGACCCAGACGACTACCAGCAGCACCGGTTGTGGGCGACCGCTTCCGATGGCACCCGGGTCCCGATCTCGCTGGTCGCGCGCAAGGGTGTCACGCCGGACGGGACCAACCCCGGCCTGATCTACGGCTACGGCTCCTACGAGATCTCTATCGACCCCTACTTCTCCGTGTCCCGCCTCTCCTACCTCGACCGTGGAGTCGTCTACGCCATCGCGCACATCCGCGGCGGCGGCGAGATGGGGCGCGGGTGGTACGAACAGGGTCGGCTGGAGCACAAGACCAACACCTTCACCGACTTCGTGTCCTGCGCGGACGAGCTGGTCGAGTCCGGCTGGGTCGCGCCGGACCGGTTGGCGGCCGAGGGCCGCTCGGCGGGCGGTCTGCTCATGGGAGCGATCCTCAACCTCGCGCCGGAGCGTTTCCGGGTGGTGCACGCGGGGGTGGCCTTCGTCGATGCGTTGTCCACGATCCTGGACCCGACGCTGCCGCTGACCGTCGGGGAGTGGGAGGAGTGGGGCAACCCTCTGGAGTCCGCCGAGATCTACCAGCTCATGCGCGGCTACACGCCCTACGAGAACATCCGTGCGGTGGACTATCCGGCGATCCTGGCCACCACCGGGCTCAACGACACCCGCGTCTTCTTTGTCGAGCCGGCCAAGTGGGTCGCCCGTCTGCGTGAGACCGTCACCAGCGACCCGGCCTGCGCCCCCATCCTGCTTAAGACCGAGATGGTCGCCGGGCACGGCGGCAAGACCGGTCGGTATGACGCGTGGCATGAGGTCGCGTTCGAGATCGCCTTCATGCTCGACCAGTTGGGCGCCACGCAGACCAGCTGATCGATGCCGCAGTGCTCTTGCCTGCAGCAGCTGGTCGACTCATCGAGCGGGACGCGGGTCCTAGACTGAGCGGCATGGGCCAGGCCGCGACAACCGCAGTCTCCGGCTGCAGCTTTTGCAGGATCGTCGCCGGTCAGGACGAGGCGCAGCTCGTGCTCGAGACGCACGAGATCGTCGCCTTCCTCGACCGTCGACCTGTCTTCAAAGGACATGTCCTGGTGGTGCCCCGACAGCACGTGGACACCCTCACCGACCTGCCCCAGGAGCAGATTCAGCCGCTCTTCTCCGCCGCCAGCGCGGTGGCGCAAGCGGTCAAGGACGGGCTGGGTGCGCAAGGCTCATTCGTGGCAGTCAACAACACGGTGAGCCAGTCGGTGCCGCACCTGCACGTGCATGTCGTGCCACGGACCAAAGGTGACGGTCTTCGCGGCTTCTTCTGGCCACGCACCACGTATGCCGAGGGCGAGCCCGAGGACTATGCACACAGGTTGCGCGAGGCCTTGGCCCACCCGCCGGGCCTGCGTTAGGCCGCCGAGTCAGCCCGATGTTAACTTAGGTTAACAATCGCCACTGAACGCCGAGTGTCGACACCCAAGGCTTCTCGAAAGATCCGTGTGGACCAGAGCCCCATGACAACCGTCAACGACAACGCCTCAACGTCGGTGGAGAAGCCTGAGAAGCACCTGCGGTGGCTGCTCGGCCCCGCGTTCGTTGCTGCGATCGCCTATGTCGATCCGGGCAACGTGGCCGCCAACCTGTCAGCCGGAGCGGAGTTCGGCTACCTGCTGGTGTGGGTGCTCGTGGTGGCCAATGCCATGGCTGTGATCGTGCAATACCTCTCGGCCAAACTGGGGTTGGTGACCGGCAAAAGCCTGCCGGAGCTGCTGGGGGAGCGGTTGCCCCGGACGGGGCGTCTCCTCTTCTGGTCTCAGGCGGAGCTGGTCGCGGCCGCTACGGACCTTGCCGAAGTCATCGGTGGCGCCATCGCGCTGCAGATCCTCTTCGACCTTCCGTTACTGCTGGGTGGCCTCATCGTGGGCGTCATCTCCATGATCATCCTGCAGGTCCAGGACCGAAACGGGCAGCGGCCCTTCGAGTTCGTCGTCATGGCCCTGTTGGCGATCATCACCGTCGGGTTCATGGCTGGTCTGGTGGTCAGCCCCGTGAGTTGGAGCGAGACGGCGGCTGGGTTAGTGCCCCGTTTCGAGGGGTCACGGACGGTCTTGCTGGCGGCGAGCATGCTGGGCGCGACGGTGATGCCGCACGCCATCTACCTGCACTCGGCATTGTCACGGGACCGTCATGGCGTAAATGTGGAGCCACCTCGGGTGCGGCGCTTGCTGACCGCCACCCGGTGGGACGTGGGTTTTGCCCTGGTCATCGCCGGATCCGTCAACGTCGCCATGCTGCTGCTGGCTGCCTCATCCCTCCCGGGTGTCGCCGGGACCGAGACCATCACGGGCGCGCACAGGGCGATCGAGACGGCGCTGGGACCCGTCATCGGGGTCATCTTCGGCATCGGGCTGCTGGCCTCCGGTCTGGCATCGACCTCGGTGGGCTGTTATGCCGGTGCCACGATCATGAAGGGACTTCTGCACGTCCGCATCTCGTTGCTGGCCCGGAGGGGCATCACGCTCATCCCGGCCCTGATCATTCTCGCCGTCGGGTTCGACCCGACCCTGGCGCTGGTCCTGAGCCAGGTGTTCCTCTCCCTCGGCATCCCCTTTGCCCTCATCCCGCTGCTCTGGCTCACCAGTCGCAAGGCGCTCATGGGCGAATTCGTCAACCGGCTGCCGATGCGCGTGATTGCGCTCCTGGTGACGGTGGCCATCGTCGCCCTCAACCTGCTCCTGATCTACCTGACAATCACCGGGCAGGACTGAGGGCACCATGCCGGACGGACAGGCGGATCTCGTGGGGACCGGAGACATCTCGAGCACGGCGCAGGATCACCTCAAGGTGATCTGGTCGGCGCTGGAGTGGCAAGGCTCGCCCACCACCATCAAGGGGCTGGCTGATCGCTTCGGCACCACTGCGGCCGCGGCGTCCGCTACGGTCAAGCGACTCGTTGGCCAGGGCCTGCTGGTTCATGAGCCGTACGGCCCCATCCTGCTGACGCCGGCCGGAGAGCATCTGGCGCTGATGATGGTTCGTCGTCACCGGCTCATCGAGACCTTCCTCGTGGAGCATCTCGGATACAGCTGGGACGAGGTGCATGACGAGGCTGAGACCTTGGAGCATGCTGCCTCCGATCTCATGATGGAACGGATCGATGCCCTCCTGGGTCACCCGGTCGTTGATCCGCACGGCGACCCCATACCCACCAGGGCAGGGGTCGTCAGCTATCCGGCTGGTGCCCGGCGACTATCCGAGGCCACGCCCGGGGAGCACCGCGTCACGCGCATCGCCGACGACAGCTCAGAGCTGCTTTCGCGGCTCGACTCCACCGGGGTCGGCAGGGGTGCCGTCGTGACAGTCGTTGCGCAGGATGGCGCGGGCACGATCGTCCGCATCGGGGACCGGGAGCTCGTCCTGACGCCCGAGGCCGGGCGCTCCATCATCGTGGTCGACCGCTGATCCATCGATGGAAGGGTTCGCGTCACCTCTCGGCGGCGCGAAGACCCAGCGACGCTGCACCAAATAACTGGCGAAGAAGAGCACGGTGTCCACGAGGATCTTGGCCCACACCACGTGATGGCCGAGCAGGTTCGCCGCGCCGGTGGTCAACAGCCAGGAGGCCGTGAGCAGGACGCCCGCGAGCACGACATACCTTCCCAACGAACGCGGCACCTTGGCGCCGGTGCGGAAGACGAAGAAGTGGTTGACGGCGTAATTGGCCAGCGCGGAGACGACGCGTGCGGTGAGCGTGGCGATCCCGACCGCGCGCAGCGTGGGATGCCCGTCGAAGGCGCCGTCCATCACCGCGACGAAGGTCAGGATGTCAATGAGGAAGCCGAGTCCTGAGGTCAGCACGAAGATGCCCAGCTGCCGCAGGATCGCGGCGTAGATCACCGCCGAGTCTCGCACCGGACGGAAGTGCGACGTGGAGTTCTGGCCGCCCTCATAGATGGTCTCGATAGGGATAGGCACGATGTGTGCGCCGGTGGTGAGCAGGTGCATGATCGCGCGCATCTCGTGGTCGAAACGCTCTCCGGGCACGTCCAGCAGTTCGGGCAGCAGATCGGCGGTCATCCCGCGCAGACCCGTCTGGGTGTCGGGGAGCCGTCGACCAAAGAGCGCGCTGATCAGGGCTGTGGTCACCTTGTTGCCAAGTCGGCTGCGCAGCGGGATCTGGGGCAGGTCGAAGTCGCGCTCGCCCAGCACGCACAGCCGCTGGGTGCCCGGTGCCCTTTGCGTGAGCACCTCGGCCACCCGACGGATATCGGCGACAGTGTGCTGCCCATCGGCGTCCGCGGTGACGACCCCCGTCAGGCCTCCCTGGCGTTTGACGTGAGCCATCGCGGTCCTGATCGCCGCGCCCTTGCCCCGGTTGACCTCATGACGCAGCAACTCGACCCCGCTCACCTGGCCGACAGCGTCGAAGGTTTGTCGGTAGGCCGGGCCAGAGCCGTCGTCGACGACGAGGAGCCGGCCCAGCCCGGCAGCACTGAGCTCGGTGACGAGGTCCACCAGCCGCGGCGACGGCTCGTAGGCCGGGATGATGACGACCACACTGTCCAGACTCATGGCGTGATCACCATCGGCAGCTCCGTCTGTGCGCTGACGGGGACGCCGGCCAGCCGCGCCAGGTCGAGGGTATGCGGTCTCGGGTCGAGCAAGATCGTCACCTCACACGCGCCTAGCCGCTTGGGCAGGCGGGTGGCGTCGGGCTTGACGACGATCGGACGGACGTCCTGGTGGTTGAGGATGAAGCGTGTCATCCAGGTCCGGTAGCCGCCGTCCGTTCCCTCTTGCAGCAGACAGACGCGATCTTGGGGCGTGACGACGACTCCAGCAAGTGCGGACTGCAGCGCAACGCGCAGGTGCTGATCGGGCAGGTAGACCACGCCTCTGGGCGAGGTCAACGTGAGCGGGATCGCCATCACCAGTGCTGCCACCGCCACCTGTCCAGTGGCCAGGCGCGGCGTGCTGGCCCACCACGTCGCGACCAGAGCCAGGAGCACCACCATGATGACCAGGTGGATGGTGCCCTGGTAGCGGCGGAAGCCGGCGAGCTTCAACGCCTCGCCCAACGGCATCGAGAGCAGATACATCAGCGCCAGTGACACCTCCCATAGGAGGGCAGTCGTGAGCATCACGAAGAGCACTCGTCGATGATCCCGCGCCTCGATGGAACCGCTGCGGACCGCGAGGGCGCCCGCCAAGAGCAGGGCCGACAAGAGCAGCCAGAGCCAGCCGTCCAGCAGCACCTTGCCCAAGAAATCGCCCAGGATGCTGCGCAGGTCTGCCCCAGTCTTCGCGCCGAGCACCGCCTCGAAGCGGCTCACAGACACGCTGTGTTTCGACTCGTCCGCGGCGGGGAAGGTGGCCTGCACATGCCGTCCCCACAGCCACCAGAGCACCCAGGGGGCGGCCAGGGTCGTCGCCCACGCCGCACCCGAGCGCCAGCGTCGGTCCGACCGTGCCCAGGAGCGCCGCAGCAGGAGCACACTCAGCACGAGCACGATGGCCACGAAGAAGACACCGCTGCTCTTGACCGTCACCAGGGTGGCGCCGACAACCGCGAGCGGCCACGGCTGGAGCAGGATCTCCGTGCGGTGCAGGAGCACGAGGGTCAGGAGGGCACCGCCCAAGCCGGCGACGAGCGCGTCGACGAGAAGGCTCGCGGGCGAGGTCACGTGAGTGAGGAGCGCGACAACAGCCACGGCATACAGGGCCAGTCCGGCGGCCCACCGTCGACCGGTAGCGCAGGTCAGGGGCAGCGCACAGCTGACGATAAAGGTGCTGTGCGCGAGCATCGACACCCACTCGGCCCGCCCCAGGAGCAGGTTGGCCAGATAGGGCAGCCCGGCCCCGCCGAGGGGATAGGTGGTGAAGCCGACGACGTCGTCGGCAGGGGCGGGGAAGGCGTTGTCATCCAGCATGACCGACACGACGAGAGCCCAATGGCTGAAGTTGTCGTAGTGGGTGAACAGTTGACCGTGGAGGAGGACGGTGAGCAGCAGCACACTGACCGCAAATACCAGGAGTGCTGGCTCGCGGAGCGTCGCCACCACGTTGGCTCGGTCCAGGAGCAACTCACGCACCAAGATGGCGACGCTGGTCGCGACGATGGTGACCACGCCCACGACGAGATGACCCGAGAGTCCGGCGATGAAGACCGTCAGGGCCCACGCGCACAGAAGGAGGAGGGGATGCCAGCCGGCCGATAACTTGCTCGAGCGACGCAGCCAGCTCAGGGGCCCGACGAACAGCGCAGCGGTGGCCACTGCCCTGAGCAATCCCATCCGACCTCCCGCGGCTCGCTGGACCCGGGTGGTCTCACGACCCCTCAGTCAAACACGCAGCAGCGCGGCTGATCGACTCACTCGCCGCGCCGTGCCTCCTCAGACGTCGAAGTACATCTCGAACTCGTGCGGGTGCGGGCGGACACGGATGGGGTCGATCTCGTAGAGACGTTTGTAGTCGACCCAGGTGGTGAGCAGGTCCTCGGTGAAGACGTCTCCCTCGGTGAGGTAGGCGTGGTCGTCCTCGAGCGCCTCGAGCACCTCGGGCAGGGAGGTCGGCAGCTGGGCGATGCCCTGCAGCTCCTCCGGCGGCAGCTCGTAGAGGTCCTTATCGATCGGGTCTGGCGGCTCGATGCGGTTGCGGATGCCATCCAGCCCCGCCATCAGCTGGGCTGCGAAAGCCAGGTAGGGGTTGGCCGACGGGTCCGGCACGCGATACTCGATGCGCTTGGCCTTCGGGCTGGTGCCGGTCACCGGGATGCGGACGCAGGCCGAACGGTTGCGGGCCGAGTAGACCAGGTTGATGGGCGCCTCATACCCGGGCACCAGCCGGTGGTAGGAGTTCATCGACGGGTTGGTGAAGGCCAGCAGCGACGGGCCGTGCGAGAGGAGGCCGCCGATATACCAGCGGGCGATGTCGGATAGGCCGCCGTAGCCGGTCTCGTCGTAGAACAGCGGCTCGCCGTCCTTCCAGAGCGACTGGTGCGTGTGCATCCCGGACCCGTTGTCGCCGAACAGCGGCTTGGGCATGAAGGTTGCGGTCTTGCCCTGGGCCCACGCGCTGTTCTTGATGACGTACTTGAACTTCATCATGTCGTCGCCGGCGAGCAGCAGCGTGTTGAAGCGGTAGTTGATCTCCTGCTGACCAGCGGTGCCGACCTCGTGGTGCGAGCGCTCGACGTGCAGGCCGACGGAAGACATTTCCAGGCCCATCTGGTCGCGGATGTCGGCGAAGTGGTCCACCGGCGGCACCGGGAAGTAGCCACCCTTGAACCGGGTCTTGTAGCCGCGGTTGCCGCCCTCCTCCGCGCGGCCGCTGTTCCACGCCGCCTCGATGGAGTCGATGTAGTAGTAGCTGCCCTGCGGCTCGGAGGCGAACCGGATGTCGTCGAAGACGTAGAACTCGGCTTCCGCGCCGAAGAAGGCGGTGTCCGCGATCCCCGTCGAGCGCAAGTAGTTCTCAGCGCGTCGGGCGATCTGGCGCGGGTCGCGCTCATAGGGCTCGTCGGTGAAAGGGTCCACGATCGAGAAGTTCATGATGAGCGTCTTCTGGACACGGTAGGGGTCCAAGTAGGCGGTCTGCGGGTCCGGGATGAGCTTCATGTCCGACTCGTGGATCGACTTGAAACCGCGGATCGAGGAGCCGTCGAACATCTGGCCGGTGTTGAAGGCTTCCTCGTCGAAACTGTTGGCCGGCACATTGAAGTGCTGCATCACGCCGGGCAGATCGCAGAACCGGATATCGATGAACTTGACGTCCTGCTCCTTGATATAGGTCAGGACCTCCTGGGCATTGCTAAACATGCTGCCTCCTCGTTGGTCGTGCTACCCGCGTGTTCAAGACCCTACGACCGTGTCGTTAACTGCTCGTCACGGCCGTGTTTCGGCGATGTTTCGTGACGTAGGTTGGGAGCTGTGACCAGTCCGTGGGCCTCTGCAGAAATCTACCCTGACCTGCCGCCCAGTGGCGCGGGTGCAGTCGCGCCGCTGTCCCGCAGGATCGTGGCGATCCTGGTCGACTGGACACTGTGCCAACTCATCGCGGTGGGTCTTCTGGGTATGCAGTGGGGCCAGGTCAGCGGCACCGAGTCCTTCTATCCGCTGGCGGTGCTGTTTGTGGAGAACGCCATCCTGGTCCCCACCGTGGGCGCGACGCTCGGGCACCGGCTTCTCGGGATCAAGGTCGTCCGTCTCGATGCCACTGGCGTGATGGCGGCTCGCGGGATCTCGGCGGATGGGCCCGGTGTTGCGGGGCTCCCGTCCCTGGGCCGCTCGGTCCTGCGCGCTTTCCTGCTGTGCCTGGCGATCCCGCCACTGATCATGGATTCACGCCTGCGCGGACTGCACGACAAGGCCGCTGGGACGGTCGTGGTCCGCAGCAGGTGAGCCGGCGGCGCTCTGCCAGTGCGACAGGGACGAGCGCCAGGTGAGCATCGCCATGGTGACGAAGACCACGGCATACAGCAGGCCCGAGGCATAGCTCGCCCACTGCGACAGACCGGACCCGACGAACTCGAGCAGCACCCAGCCGATGATGGCCGGCCCCAGCCAACGCGGCCCGAGCTGGCCGCGCCACAACGCGATCCCGATCAGGACCAGACCAAGGACGGTGCCGAGCAGGCCCATCAGCATGAACGGCAGACCCGCCCCCTTCTCTCCTCGTTGCAGGACAGCACTGTAGGCCTCGAGCGAGCTGAGGTCGGCCGCCATCGACAGCATGACGATCCGGACTCCGCCGTAGACCGCGTGTCCGAAGGCGCCGAGCAGCACGAGGATCCCGCCGAGCGTGGCTAGCACCGGTGTCCGGCTGCGCGCCAGATGAGCCAACCCCACCACCCCGACGGCCAGGAAGAGCTGGGCAAAGGTGAAGGCCAGTGAGGACACGGTCGCCGTGCCCAGGTCGGCGGCGATTGCTTGGAGCCGCTCGGCGTGACCGCCGGAGAAGTCGGGCATGAGAAGGACGCTGATAACGGTCAGCACCGCGCCGACGAGCAGAGAGGCGGAAACGGTGGCGCGGATGATGCGGGCGGTCATGGTGTGCTCCTGGTTTTGAGTGCGCGCCGACCGCTGTGGCCGGCTGTCACCGACGCTAGGGAAGACACCGGCCTTTGCGGATCGCCCGTTAGGCGGCGACCCCGATCACCGTCCGACTCACTGCGGGCGCCACGGCATACCTCCATGGGCGGCGTGCAGGGTCAACTTTTGGATGACGACAGGCCTCGCCTTGCGGCCCTAGATTGGCCCTATGGTCGACATGACGCGCGGGAGGTGGGCCTTTGACATCGGCCTGGCCCTGCTGCTCGTTGTGCTCGGCCTCGTGGAGGTCTGGCTGCCGCTGGCATCAGTGATGGGCGAGGGGTCGCCGATCATCAGCACCATCGGGGTGCTCTGGTTCCACCTCCTGCACCTCACCCAGCGACGGGCGCACCCGTGGGTGGCCCTCGCGGGGCTCCTCGTCTGGCCGGTCCTGAGCGTGCTAAACGGTGGGCAGGTGCAGGTGCTCTTCTTCGGGCAGCTGGTGCCGATCATGGTGCTGGTCTTCTCCCTGGCCCGGCATGCGCCGAGCCCGTTGCGATGGATCGCGGGCGGTTGCGGAATAGTGCTCATCACCGCCGCCGACCTTTCGATTCCGGTGCTCCGGGAGTCGACCGAGATCCTGTTCCACTGGGGCGCTTTGACGCTGTCCTACGTCGCCGGCCACATGCTGCGCGTCTCGGCAGAACGCACCGCGGAGCACGCCGTCCGCGCCCACACCGCTGAGGCAAGCGCACGCGAGAGCGCACTGATCGCGATCGCCTCCGAACGCGCTCGGATCGCGCGCGAGTTGCATGACATCGTGGCCCACTCCGTGGGGGTGATGGTGGTGCAGGCGGGGGCGGCGGAGCAGGTCGTCGAGGATGACCCGGAGTTTGCGCGGCGGGCGCTCGCCACGATCTGTTCCACCGGGTCCTCGGCGCTGGGGGAGATGCGTCGCCTCGTCGGGGTGCTGCGTGACCCGGACGTCGGACACGACCTTGCCCCTCAACCTGGCGTCGCGGCCCTGGGCGACCTGGTCGAGCGGGCCCGTGAGTCCGGCCTCGAGGTCGACCTCGAGGTGACCGGCCAGCGACCGCACCTGCCCGCCGGGCTGGACCTCACGGCATACCGGATCGTCCAGGAGGCACTCACCAACGTGCGCCGCCACTCGCAGGCGACCCGTGCGCTCGTGGTGATGGACTACGGCCCGGAAACTCTGGAGATCTGCGTCAGTGACCACGGACCTGCGGCACCCAGCGGCGGGGCGCCGGGCCACGGGCTGCTGGGGATGCGTGAGCGCGCCTCGCTCTTCGGCGGGCAGGTCGAGGCGGGTGCCCAGGGGCACGGCTTTCAGGTGCGAGCGGTGCTGCCGCTGGAGCGGGTATGACGAAGGAGCTGGTGGTGTGACGAGCTCGGCGCCGTCGGCGCCCCTCTCGGTCGTCGTCGTCGATGACCAGGAGCTGGTGCGGACCGGCTTCCGGCTCATCCTCGAACGCGCCGGCCTGGACGTGCTCGGCGAGGCCGGTGACGGCGTCGAGGCGGTTGAGGTAGTCCGTGAGGTGCGCCCGGACGTCGTGCTGATGGACATCCGGATGCCGCGGCTGGACGGTGTCGAGGCGACCCGGCGGATCCAGGCCCTGGTCGGCCGACGACCGCGGATCCTGGTGCTGACGACCTTTGACCTGGACGAGTATGTCTATGCAGCCGTGCGTGCCGGTGCCTCCGGCTTCCTGCTCAAAGACGTGCCGCCGGCAGACCTCGTGCACGCGGTGGGCGTGGTCGCCAGAGGTGACTCCATCGTGGCGCCTTCGCTGGTCGCCCGGCTGCTGACGGAGTTTGCGTCCCGACCGCCCCTGGGGGCGCTTCCCGAGGTGATGGAGAGCCTCACCGAGCGGGAGTTGGAGGTCACGCGGCTGGTGGCACGCGGATTGTCCAACGCCGAGATCGGTGCTCGGCTGTTTCTGAGTGAGGCCACCGTCAAGACCTATCTCTCCCGCCTGCTGTCCAAACTGCATCTGCGCGACCGCGTGCAGGTAGCCGTCCTGGCTTATGAGAGCGGACTGGTCCGCATCGGGGATCCGTGAGCCCTCCAGCCTTGCTCACGACAGCCGGCGGAGGCGGGACCCTGGTCCTTGCACGCCTGAAGCCGGGTGGCTCCGCAAGTGGGCCGGCTCCGCGCGCGCTCGTCGTGAGGCGGCATACGGGCCCAGTTCCTCGCGCGCGATGCTGGCGCGACACGACCAGCGGGCGCCTGTGCCGTGCGTGTGCCACTCGTCTGAGTGGGTTGTGCCGGCTGACTCGGCCCGTGCCGTGCGTGAGCCACTCGCCTGAGTGGGTTGTGCAGGCTGAGCCCGCCTG
>NZ_JAUNVI010000052.1 GCF_030537745.1 Ornithinimicrobium sp.
CTTTTAATCCGTAGGTTGTGGGTTCGAATCCCACGGGGCCCACCACGTTTGCGCTGCTCAGAGCCCTGACACGGCTGAAATCCGGTCGAGGCTCCACCTCGACGTGATGTCCTTGGCCACCACGCGGCCACCGGAGGGGCCCGCCCGTCGAGTAGCTGGCGCCCAGACGGTGGACATCCTGGCTGGTCAAGAACCCACGGTCAGAACCGACCTACGGATTATGCGCCCGCGCGCCCACGCACCGGCCGGGACCGCGCACGCTCGGCGACACGCGCGTTCCCGCCGAGGCGGACCTGCCAAGCCTGGCGACAGGAGCACCCATTCTGTATTCCGATCGTGACAGCCCCGCACGGGTGGTGCCCGTCCGTCTCGACGACACCCTGCTCGCCGCCGCGGACGAGCGCGCCAAGCACGATCACAGCACCCGCCCCGAGGTGATCCGTGCAGCCCTGCGTGCCTACGTCGCGTGAAGGTCAACCCCTCAGCACTCCCCCGACAAACTCGCGACTCGCCCCATGAGAGGAATTGCCGCAGAGCGGACCCTAATACGATGCGTCTTTCGCGGTGGTAGGGCGCGCCGCTCGTCGACAGCCCCGACGTGCGAACAGGGGCGATAGCCAACGGAGGGCACGAGCGATGTCGGCTGGGCTCAAGAGTCTGGTCTAGCGCACAAGACGGTCCGGTGGGACCATTCGAAGATCAGCGGACGTCCTGACTGAGCCGAGCGTCTGTCCTTCACCGTCGAGGGGTCTCCCGTGAGTTCAGTCTTCGTCGCGATCGTTGGTCCACTGCTTACAGCAGTTCTCGCTGGGCTGGGCGTACTCATCAAGGAATGGCGGACACGTCGCCAATGGGAACACCGTCGTGACGAGATCATCGATCAGGGGCGCAAACAGGTGGCCTTCATTTCCGACTGGGCCACCGCGTACGGCAACTTGGACGTGTCGAGTGGAGACAGGTCGGAACCGTTGAGACAAGCTCAACAGGACCTTGATGCTCTGTATCGGTCGGTAGCCAATCAGATCGACAAGACCGCCCGGCAGCGCCCTCAGCGACGCGGGCCCGAGTTCTACGCGACGTGGATCTTCTTGACTCGCGTCCGACGGCCGTGGGCCCGGGTCAGTCGAGTCTTCTACCTCTTGGCCCTGGGCTGGGCTCTATTCAGCGGCCTCATCATGGCTCTCTTCAGTGTCAACGACGACGAGTATCCGCTCAGCGCAGAGTTGGCAATCGCCTTCTCCGTGACACTGGTGTACCTCGTGCCAGTCGCACTACTTCACATCCTTACCCGGAACCTAGATCGCCCACCGGGCGGCATTAGAGCCGCTAAACAACCTCTTCTTAACCATGGCGAAGACCACCCTGTCACGGAGGCAGCGGTGGGTGTCGACCCTCCACCTACCCAGGGGCGTTCTGAGGTGGTGCACCTTGACCCTCTTGGGGCCGAGTTTGACCCCTCCTCCGCCGGTGGCTAACGCTCTGGCGCGCAAAACTACTCGACTCGCCTGTCGCCCGTAGTTGGCGGATCGACGCCCGTGTGTCTGGCGGTCGAACGCGGCGAAGTGGGGCAGGTCAGGCGGAGCGTTCGCGGTCGAGTCGTTCCAGGATCCAGGACCGGACCAGTGTTGAGGCGGGCAGGTGCTTTGCGGAGGCGACTCTTTGGACTTCGGCTTCTTCCTCGGCGCTGAGCCGCACGGAGTACACCTTCTGGCGGTTCGGTCGTCGGCCGGTGGTGCCTGCGGGGTAGGCGTCGTCCTTGGTCCGCTCAGACTCGCGGCGCAGTCGTTCACCCAATGCTGGGTCATTCGTCTTGGCCATGGTCGTCTCCTTGCTGGTAGGCCTTCAGGTCGGCTCCGGTTGCGGGCCAGGCGTTGATTCCGTGCAGGTCACCGTCGAGGTCGCGGTAGGTAATCACGACGATGACCCGGCCGGCGGATCGGGAGCGCCCGATGAACCGGGACGCTCCCATGCGTGATTTCGGGTCTGGTTCAAGGGCCAGGAGGTCGACATCAGCCATGACCTCCTGAGTCCATTCGGGTTCGATACTCACGCCGTCGGGGTATCGGTGCACGCGGGAGCGGATGTAGGCGCTGGCGTCGGAATCCCAGTTGATGTCTTCGCCCACTCCACAAGTATAGCGTCATTGTCAGACGTTGTAGTACATGTCGCGAGGGGGTGGACGGTAGGGCCGGCTCAAACTCCGGCGACGTAGGCGGTCAGGAAGTGGACGCCGTGCCGGTCGAGGTGGCCCTGTCACTGGCCCAGAGGCGGGAACCACCACGGTCGACCGTGGACGCCTCAGCGAGTGCGACGACACGTCTGAACTCGTCGTGGACTCCGATGGTCCCCAGTACCGGGATCTCGAAAGCCTCATCCGAGAGGCGACGGTTGTGATGGTCGGCCAGGTTCTCCGCGACGATGAGTGCGTGCTGGACGGCGAAGGGGTACAGGTGCCCTACGCGGTCTCCAGGGTCGAATTCGTGGAAGTGCTTGACGGCCGATCCTCGGAAGCAGCGGTCACAGTTGTCCAACCCCGGGACGGCAGCGGGGATCGACCCGGCTTCGTACCGGTGAGCGGGTAGTGCTCTTCCTCAAGCACGAGGAACTGAAGGGCCGACGGAGGTAACCTCAGAGCGTGTCGAGCAAGGCGGAGCGACGAGCTGAACGGGAGTCCGTCGCTGCCTTCCACGAGGCCGAGCTGGCCAAACTTGTGGGCCGGGTCGGTGAGGCGATAGACGGTTTCCGGTCGGGCCGACTGGACGCCTTCGAGGTCGACCGAGTTCTCTTCCAGTACTCGCGCGCGGCCAAGAAGTTATGGAAGTTCTGCAACCTCGGCCCGGTCGAACTGACCGCGTCCCTGATCACCCGTGACGACCCTTCGACCGATTGGTGGGAGCGTGGCACGCCCAGACGCCGATGAACCAAGAATCCCGCCGGCGCGACGGCATGACGCGACGTGACCCGAGGGTGCTGCTCCGTGGATTGGTGGCGGCCGACGCAGACCTGATCGCTGCGTGGTCTCGTGACAAGGACTTCTGCCGAGCAGCAGGCTGGAGCATCCGTCCTATGGAGCAGCACCGGGCGTTCCAGCGCCAATTGATCGCGGATCCACCTGTCGACCTGTTGCGCTTGGCCGCCACTAGGGACGGACACCTGGTGGGCTACGTCGACCTCCACGGCAGCGCCCCCGACCGCCGCGAGCTGGGCTTTCTTGTCGGGCCTCGCGAGGTCTGGGGCCAAGGGCTCGGCATGGCGGCCGCCTCCGCGGGGCTGAGGTATGGGTTTCACGAGCTCGGGCTCAAGGAGATCTGGGCCGAAGCGCTGGAGGCGAACCACGCCTCGATTCGCATCCTGCAGAAGCTGGGCATGACGGGGAACGGCTGGGGCGAAGTCGACACTCACCTCGGCCGGCCCAGCCGCTACCGACAGTTCTCCATCACTGCGAAGTAGCAGGCAAGGATGGGCCTGCTCGTGGGCCATCGCAAGGGCCGTTCCCACCGGCAACCAGCCATGGCTGGATCCCCAGGTGCTTCCTCAGTTCTTCCAGTCCCAAGCCCCGCATGGCTGGGCCGTTGGGTCCCGCTCATCGGGGTGTCGACTGACCGCGGCGAGGGAGCCGCGTCCACGCGAACCCGGCCACCCCGATGAACACCGGCCACAGGGCCAGCCGTTCAAGCGCACCTGATGTGGGGCCGTCCCCAGAGAGCACGAACAACGCGGCCGCTGCGGCGGTGACGGCTCCCGTCGTCAGGAGTGCCCAAGCCAGCCCGGGCCGTTCATTTCGGCACCGGGCCCCGAGAAGAATGAGGGCGATCGGTTGTGCGACAAACAACGGCGCCGCGGCGATCGCATGCAGGGTCGCGTCCTGGTCGAGCGGTGCGAGTCCCGTGGCGACCGAGCTCAAGCCGGAGACCACCAGCAATCCCGTGACGCACGCCCCCAGTGATCGTGCGAGCAGCACCGCACCGCCGGCCAGCAACGCTCCGAAGACCATGAATGAGCCGTTCATCAGCTCATGGTGCGGCGAGCAGTACGCCGCCGAGCAGCCGACCTCACCGAGCCGGCTGACCGAGTCTGAGACGACGCTGTAGCCGCCGGTGGTCGCCGCTGCGACGACGAGCTCGATCGCGATGTAGGCCGGCCGCACGAGCAGAGCCAGCGCTCCCCAGCGCTCGGTCCGATCCCCGGTGACGCCAATGGGTCGTCGTGCTGAGGTTGCCTGCATCAGGTCACCGTAGACCGTGCTGCAGACGGGCCCAGCCCGCCGGTCCATGACGTAGCGAAGGCTCGTTCCGCGGGGCGTCCTACGATGCCGTCGGTCGCTTGTCGGGTTACTCCCCGGTGTGACCGTCCACGGCCTCTCGCAGCAGATCGGCGTGTCCGTTGTGCCTGGCGTACTCCTCGACCAGGTGGACCAGCACCCACCGCAGGCTCACCTGAGCCTGGCCATCCCAGGCCCCATGGGTGCGCGACAGAGCCGTCTCCTCGTCGCCAGCGAGCAAGCCATCAACGACTGCCCGCGACCGGTCGACGGACCGTGCCCACTGCTCGCGCAGCTCAACCCCCGTGTCCTCAGCGGCCGAAGTCCACTCCCAGTCTTCCCCTGCCGTGCTCCAGTCGATACTGGCCCACGGTTCGGGCATCGACTGACCACCCAGGGTGTGCGTGCACCAGTAGTCCTCCACCCACGCCAAGTGCTTCAGGAGGCCGCCCAACGTCATCGCCGTGGGATCCAACGACGCTCGCAGCCCTTCATCATCAACATCTCGACACTTCCACTCCAGCGTGGCTCGCATGAACTCCACGTACCCCAAGAGAGTCGCGCCTTCACTACCCTGCTGAGGGGGCTCCGGTCGCCCGTGCTCATCAAACGTGGTCTCGCCCATCGCTCAACGCTAGCAAGACACACCTCCTGTCAATGGCCAGTGCCAGGTCACCACCTGTCGCCGTCCCCACACGTGGCCACTTCACCGTGCTCACTGCAGCATCGCTCCGAAAGGACGCGGCCTGCCACAGATCAGCACAGACTCCGTGTCACCTACCGTGCAGCGGTCCCGTCCTTACACCTTGGCTCTGTGGGGACGGGCCCGTTCGTGACCACCGTCCAGGACTGGCACGTGTTTGGCGCGTCCGGCACGGACGCCGTTGGCGATGACGACGACCTCGGCCAGTTCGTGGATCAGCACCACCGCCGCGAGGCCGAGGACGCCGAGCAGGGCCAGCGGGATCAGGACCGCGATCAGGACCAAGGACAGCACGACGTTCTGCAACATGATGGCCCGGGTGCGGCGGGCGTGCTCGAACGCGAACGGCAGCAGCCGCAGGTCATCGCCCATGAGTGCGACGTCGGCGGTCTCGATCGCGACGTCGGTGCCCATGGCGCCCATCGCGATGCCGACGTCGGCGGTGGCCAGCGCAGGCGCGTCGTTGACGCCGTCGCCGACCATCGCGGTGGGTCGGTGGGCGCGGAGCCCGGTGACCACCGTGGACTTGTCCTCCGGGCGCAGGTCTGCGTGCACCTGCTCGATGCCCGCCTGGACGGCCAGGGCCTGGGCGGTGAGCTGGTTGTCGCCGGTGAGCATAGCCACCGTGTAGCCGTGGTCGTGGAAGCGGGCAATGACCTCGGCGGCCTCTGTCCGCAGCTCGTCCCTCACCGCGATCGCGCCCACCGGGTGGCCATCGACCTCGACCACGACCGCGGTGGCACCGGCCTGCTGCATACCGGTCACGACCGTCTTCAGGGTCCCGGGATCGACCCAGTCGGGCTTTCCCAGCCGGATGCGCACGCCGTCGACGTTGCCGACCAGCCCGGCGCCGACGACCGCTTCCACGTCCTGCGCGGCAGGCACCTGGTCGGTGGCGGCCAGGATGGCCGCGGCGAGCGGGTGCTCGCTGCGGGCCTCCAGCGCGGCCGCCCACGCCAGCACCTGGTCTCGGTCTTGGCCAGGCGCGGTGGCGACGTCGATCACGGCCGGCCGGTTGCGGGTCAGCGTGCCGGTCTTGTCCAGGGCGACGGTGCGCACCCTGCCCAGGGCCTCCATCGCGGCGCCACCCTTGACCAGGATCCCGCGGCGGCTGGCCGCCCCGATCGAGGCGACCACGGTGACGGGCACCGAGATCGCCAGCGCGCACGGTGAGGCGGCCACGACCATGACTAGGGCCCGGTGCAGCCACACCTCCCGGTCACCCAGCAGAGCACCGAGCAGCACCGTCAGAACTGCCGCGATCAGGACGCCGGGCACCAGCGGGCTGGCGATCCGGTCGGCCAGCCGCTGGGTGGCACCGCGGCGGGACTGCTCGACCTCCACCACGTGCACGATGCGGGCCAGGGAGTTGTCCCGCGCGGTGGAGGTGACCTGCACCTCCAGGGCTCCGGTGCCGTTGATCGACCCGGCGAAGACGTCCTGACCAGGCCCGGTCTCCACCGGCATGGACTCCCCGGTGATCGCCGAGGTGTCCACAACGCTGCGGCCGGTGCGCACGGTCCCGTCGGTCGCCAGCCGCTCACCCGGGCGGACCACCATGACGTCGCCGATCGCCAGCTGCGCGGGGTCCACGACGAGCTCGCTGCCGCCGCGCAGCACCCTCGCCTCCTTGGGCACCAGGTCCAGCAGCGCCCGCAGGCCATGCCGGGTCCGGGCCAGGGAGTAATCCTCTAGCCCCTCGCTGAGGGAGAACAAGAACGCCAGCGCGGCGGCCTCTTCCACCTGCCCGAGCAGGGTGGCCCCGACCGCGCCGATCGTCATCAGCAGGCCCACACCGAGTTTGCCGCGCGCCAGCCGCCGCAGGGCACCCGGGACGAACGTCGACCCACCCACCATCAAAGCGGCGGCGGCCAGCACAAGCTCCACCGTCCGCCCTCCGGCGAGCCCGGCGAGGAATCCCGCGCCCAGCAGTGCACCGGAGAGCAGACCCAGCTGCACCTGCCGCACCTGCCAGAGCCGGGTGACCGGCTCTGGCACCTCACCCCTGCCTGTGGAAGAGGGTGGGGTGACCTCGCACCCGCAGGCGTCCACGAGGAGCTCCCGCTCCGGGGTCTCCGGACCGCTCACCCTCCTGCCTCCTTCTCGTGCGTCCGCAGCTGGCCCGGGGCGAGGTTGCCCTCGGTCCCGACGCCGTAGTTCGGGCACAGGGCCACCGCATACCCCGTTGAGGCGAGCAGCCGCTCGGCGGCGTCGAGCACGCCCAGCAGCTGCGGAGCACTGCTCAGCGAGAACATCGAGGCCCGACCCTCCGGCCGCGACGCGACGAGGCCGCAGTCGCGCAGGCACGCCAGGTGCGCGCTCACGGTCGACTGCGCCAACCCCAGGTGCTCGGTCAGGTCACGCACGCGGTGCCCGCCCAGGCTCAGGTGCTGCAGAATAGCCAGCCGGGAAGGATCCGACAGGCCGTGAAAGAGTGCCGCCGCGACCTCGAGCCCCGCAGTGCCTGAAGGCACCTCCGGACCGGCCGCATCTATCGATGACATCGTCATTCAACGATGATAGCATCCTTGACCGAGGCTACCCCTAGCCGAGCACTTCATCCGCTCCAGCCGAGGATCAATGCTGGCGCTGCCTCTGGTCTGGAGTATGTGTCGGAGGACCCGGCCGTGCCACGATGGCACGACCCCCTCGCCATCCGAAAGGCGCCATGACTGCCGTCCTCTCCTGTCCTCGCCGCCTCTTCCGCATCCTGGCGGCTGCCGAGATGGTCACCTGGACCCTGTTGCTGGCCGGCATGGTCGGCAAATACGTGCTCGACGCCGGCGACCTGCCCGTGCGGGTGGGCGGGAGTGTGCACGGCTTCGTCTTCCTCGTCTACGCCTTGATCACCGTCGTCATCGGGGTGGACCAGCAGTGGCCGCGACAGTCGATCGCCCTGGGGCTGGCTTCGGCGGTGATCCCCTACGCGACCGTCCCGTTCGAGCGCAGTGCCGAGCGTCGCGGCCTGCTCGGTGACCGTTGGCGGCTGCTTTCCCCCGGGACCTCCCCCGACGGCGCGGTCGAACGACTCGTCGAGGCGGGGCTGCGCCGCCCCGTTCTCGCGGCGGTCCTCGGGGTAGTCGGGGTTGCAGTGACCTTCTCCGTCCTGCTCGCCCTGGGCCCACCCACCGAATGGTTCGCGTGAAGATGAGTGCGGCGCTGTGGCGTAGGTCATGGTGGCACGATGCCGCCACCCCGGTGCTCCCGTGCTAGCGTTATCTTGACCGTCGTATACGTGTGTCAAGAGTTTCCGCGCCCCGGGGGACCGGAAGTGCAGACTCGAACGACATCTCGGCGGTCCGGAGGCGCCGCACTCGTGGGCCCCGACAGCGATTAAGAATGAGGCAGCACCAGTGGCTACAGGCACCGTGAAGTGGTTCAACTCCGAGAAGGGCTTCGGCTTCGTCGAGCAGGAC
Organism: Ornithinimicrobium sp.; assembly: GCF_030537745.1. Lineage (GTDB taxonomy): Bacteria > Actinomycetota > Actinomycetes > Actinomycetales > Dermatophilaceae > Ornithinicoccus. The sequence goes on from NZ_JAUNVI010000052.1 coordinate 8,381, forward strand.
GGTGGCGGCGCTGACGTCTTCGTTCACTACTCCGCCATCGAGAGCTCCGGCTACCGTGAGCTCCAGGAGGGTCAGAAGGTCGAGTTCGACGTGGCCCAGGGCCCCAAGGGTCCGCAGGCAGAGAAGGTTCGCCCCCTCTGAGTTAACGACAGACTTGCACAACGGGGGCCCCGCGCGATTCGCGCGGGGCCCTTTGCATTGTCCCGGCACCTACGGTGCTCAAGACGTAGGCGGACGATCGTTAAAGCTCCTCGGATCTCGGACCCTCCGCGGTCCGCTCCAGCACCACACTCAGCACGCGCCCCAGGGCAGCGAGATCGGCCTCGTCGATCCCGTCGAGGAAATACTCCCGCACGGCACGGACGTGTCCCGGCGCGGCCTCGGCCTGCGCGGACCGACCAGCGGCGGTCAATCGCACGTAGGACCCACGCCCGTCAGTGATGCACTCCTCCTTGACGATCAGGCCCCGCGACTCCATCCGACGCAGGTGGTGGGACAGGCGGCTGCGCTCCCAGTGCATCTGCTCGGCGAGCACCGAGATGCGCAGCCGCTCGCCGTCGGTCTCGGCCAGGCGGACAATCGTCTCGTAGTCCTGCAGCGAGAGTTGGCTGTCCTTGGAGAGCGCCCGGCCCAGCGCCGAGGGCAGCTCGGTCTGGACACGGAGCCAGCGCCGCCAGACCTGCTGCTCGGCCTCGGTCAACCAGTGCACGCTCTGCTCGGACATGAGTGCAGGCTACCACTTTGCTTGACACGTCACTCTAAAATCTTTAAAGTAAGTGACGCATCATTCACCATTGTGGAAGGAACCACCTGATGACCACCACCACGACCGCGCCCACCACGCTGACCGCTCTGGACGGCACCTACGTCATCGACGCGAGCCACACCCAGATCGGCTTCACCACCCGGCACGCGATGGTGACCAAGGTCCGCGGCGCTTTCAACGAGGTCGAGGGCTCGGCCACGACCGGCCCCGGACTGCAGGACGCCCAGATCGAGATCGTCATCCAGGCTGGCAGCGTCGACACCCGCAGCGCCGACCGCGATGCCCACCTGGCGTCGGCTGACTTCTTCGACGTCGAGACCTACCCGACCCTGACCTTCCGCTCCACCGAGGTCATCGCGGTCGATGCCGACACCCTGCGCGTCGTCGGCGACCTCACGATCAAGGACGTCACCCGCCCGGTCACCATCGACTTCGACTTCGCCGGCGCCGCCCAGGACCCGTTCGGCAACGTCCGCGTCGGCTTCGAGGGCTCCACCGTCATCAACCGCAAGGACTTCGGCCTGACCTGGAACGCTGCCCTGGAGACCGGCGGCGTCCTCGTCTCGGAGAAGGTCACCCTGGAGTTCGAGGTCTCGGCCATCAAGGCTGCCGCCTGAGCGCTCGACCCTCACCGCTCCCCCAGTGAAGCCCGGACCGGGCACACTGCTGTGTATGTCGTGGGGCGAGGATGACCCCGGAGCGGGCTGGTGGGACGAAGGTGGCGAGGCCGAAGCAGCCGCGCAACTGCTGGACGCCGTGGAGCGGGCGCTGCGCAGCCTGATCGGTCGAGGCGTGCCGATCCGCAGCCTGACACCCGGGCCGGTGCAGGGCGTGGCACGCCTGCACCTGGCGGACTCCACGGTCTTTCTCGTCACCAGCGCGGGGGGAGCCCACTTCGGTCGGGTCGTCCGGGCGATCTTTGGCCATCACTCCCTGACTATCTCCACCTGGGAGCGCAGCACCGACGGCTTGCGGATCACCCTCGGCGGAGTGCCCGGACGTGAGCCGGCCCAGCTGTGGCTGCTCGGCCCCGACCAGCCCGACTGACCTCATACCAGGGCGTGACTCACGTCTCGCGCTGTCCAGGGAACGTTCTGAGCCGCCAGCGCGCTACTTTCATACATGAGCACTTCCTCCGTCCCCGCCGCTGCCACCCCGCACCGCGTCCTCGTGATCGGGTCCGGCTTCGGCGGACTGTTCGCCACCAAGGCGCTCAACGAGCCCGAGGTGAGCGTCACGATGATCGCGCGCACCAACCATCACCTGTTCCAGCCGCTGCTCTACCAGGTCGCTACCGGCATCCTGTCCGAGGGCGTCATCGCCCCGAGCACCCGAGACGTCCTCGCGCGCCAAAGCAACGCCGCTGTCCTCATGGGTGAGGTGAGCGCGATCGACCTGGACGCGCGCCGGGTGACAGCCAGCAGCATCGGCCAGTCGACGGTCTACGACTACGACAGCCTGATCGTGGCCGCCGGCGCCGACCAGTCGTGGTTCGGCAACGACGAGTTCGCCGAGTTCGCGCCCGGCATGAAGACCATCGATGACGCGCTCGAGCTGCGCGGCCGGATCTACGGCGCGTTCGAGATGGCCGAGGTCGCTTCGGCCGCAGGGCGCACTGACGTGCTTGCCAAGCTGCTCACCTTCGTCGTCATCGGCGCGGGCCCGACCGGCGTGGAGATGGCCGGGCAGCTGGCCGAGCTGTCCAAGCGCACGCTCGCCAAGGAGTTTCGCCACATCGACCCCTCCTCCGCGCGGGTGATCCTGTTGGATGCGACCGATGCGGTGCTCAGCAGCTTTGGGCCCGACCTGTCCGAGAGCACCGTCCGCGACCTCACCAAGCTGGGGATCGAGGTCCGCCTGGGCGCGAAGGTCGTCGACGTCGACGCCGACGGCCTGGTCGTCGAGGAGCGGGACGGCACGAGGGAGCGCATCGAAGCCAGCACCAAGGTGTGGGCCGCCGGGGTCTCGGCCAACCCTCTGACCCGCACGCTCGCGGAGCAGACGGGTGCGCAGCTGGACCGGTCCGGCCGGATCAAGGTCAACCCGGACCTGACCCTGCCGGGGCACCCCGAGGTGTATGCCGTGGGTGACCTCGTCTGGCTGGGGGACCTGCCGGGGGTGGCTCAGGGCGCGATCCAGACGGGTCGGCATGCCGCTGGCCAGATCCTGCGGCGCATCCGCGGGGAGGAGACCGGGCAGCCGTTCGAGTATCACGACAAGGGGTCGATGGCCACGATCTCGCGCTTCCGGGCGGTGATGAAGCGCGGCAACCTGGAGCTGACGGGCTACCCCGCGTGGGTCGCCTGGCTGGCGGTGCACCTCTTCTACATCATCGGTTTCAAGACCCAGATCACGACGCTGCTCCACTGGGCCGTGAGCTTCTTCGGCAGCGGGCGCTCCGAGCGGACCGTCACCGAGCAGCAGGTGCTAGCACGCCTCGCGCTGGAATACCTCGGTGAGGACTTTCTGCGCACCTCGCTGAGCCAGCCGACCGTGAAGGAGCCCTCAGACTTCGTCGAGGCGGTCGAGCAGGTGGCCCAGGAGACCGACCCGAGCACCGGCGACCGCAAGGACGGCTGACCCCGCGTCAGGGCCTTGACGACGTCAGCCCACCAGCGTCAGGGCGCCTTCGCCGGCGAGCACGGCGAGCGCGTTGCGGGCGGCGAGCGTCGCCATACCCTCCCGTGTCTGCACGGTCGCCGAGCCCACGTGCGGCAGCAGCACCACGTTGTCGAGCTCGAGCAGCCCGGGGTGGACGCGCGGCTCCTCCTCGAAGACGTCCAGCCCTGCCCCGGCGATCTGCCCCGTCCGCAGCGCTTCCACCAGGGCCGCCTCATCGACGACCGGTCCGCGCGCGGTGTTGATCAGGTAGGCCGTGTCCCGCATGGCAGAGAGCGCCTCCGCGTCGATGAGGTGATAGGTCGAGTCCGGGGCGCCAGCCGGGATGAGGGGGCAGTGCAGTGAGACCACGTCGGCAGTCGCCAGCAGCTCGGGCAGGTCGACCCGGGCGGCGGCCAGCTGTGCCTGCGCCTGCGCCGCCATCGGGGAGCGACCCGCATAGACCACCTCCATCCCAAAGGCCTTGGCCCGCCGAGCCGTCGCGATGCCGATCTGCCCGGGCCCAACGATGCCGATCGTCCTGCCCTGCAGCCCCATGCCCAGCAGCACAGACATTCCCCACGTCCACGGCTTGCCTGACCGGACCACCCGCTCGGCCTCACCCAGTCGCCGCGTGGCCATCAGGACGAGCGCGAAGGCCGTGTCGGCGGTGGCCTCGGTGAGCACCCCGGGCGTGTTAGTCGCGACCACGCCCCGCTCCCGGCAGGCCGCGACATCGATGTTGTCGTAACCGACGGCGACGTTGCACACCGCCCGCAGCTGGCTGCCGGCCGCACCGAGGAATTCCTGGTCGACCCGGTCGGTCACCATCGTCACGACCGCGTCGGCACCGCTGACCCGGCGCAGCACCACCTCCCTGGACGGCGCGTCCTGCCCCTCCCAGGAGTCCACGTCGTGCGCGGCCCGGAGCAGCGCGAGCGCCGCCTGCGGGATCTGGTGGGTGACCACCACTCGTGCCATCTGCGCTCCTTGCGACCAATTCCAGTGCGTCTCTGGCCACCGACCCTACGGCTCGCGTCGCATCGGCAGGTGGGGTATGCCGTCCTCCACGTAGTCGTCCCCGTTGCGCCGGAACCCGAACCGGGCGTACCAGCCCTCAAGGTAGGTCTGGGCGCTGATCTGCACCGGTCGCTGCCCGATCCGGCGCAGCGCCTCCTCGACCAGCAGCGCGGCATACCCCTGGCCGCGGTGCGCAGCCTGGGTGGCGACCCGGCCCAGGTGGACGGTCCCGGCGGCATCGACATAGGTGCGCAGGGTGGCCACGGGCTCCGGCGGTGCGCCGACCTCGAGCCAGTGCTGCTCGGTGCCGGGCTCCAGGTCGATGCCGTCCAGGTCGGGGTAGGGACACTCCTGCTCGACGACGAAGACGTCGATGCGCAGCCGGAGCAGCGAGTAGAGCGTGCGCGGCTCGATGTCGAGCAGGTGCGCGGCACGCAGGGTGGGGTTCACGACACGAGGGTATGTCGAGCGCCTACGGTCGGTGCATGAGCATCGAGCCCGTGGACGCGCTGCGCCGGATTGCCTTCCTGCTCGAGCGCCAGCGCGAGTCCACCTACCGCGTCGAGGCCTACCGCGAGGCGGCCGCCGAGATCCTCCCGCTCGGGGAGGATGAGGTGCGCCAGCGGGTGCAGGCCGGCACCCTGCGTGACCTGCCCGGGATCGGGGCCTCGACCTCGGAGGTGATCGAGCAGGCGGTCGCGGGGCACGTCCCGGACAAACTGGCCGAGCTGGAGGAAAAGACAGGCGGACCGCTGGTCACCGGCGGGGAGGATCTGCGCGCCACGCTGCGCGGCGATCTCCATACGCACTCCAACTGGTCCGACGGCGGCTCCCCGATCGAAGAGATGGTCGCCAGCGCGATCGAGCTCGGTCACGACTATCTCGCGCTGACCGACCACTCCCCCCGGCTCAAGATCGCCAACGGGCTCACCGCGGCGCGCCTGACCCGCCAGCTCGGCGTCGTTGACGCCGTTAACGCACACCTGGGCAAGCGCTTCCGGCTGCTCAAGGGCATTGAGGTCGACATCCTCGACGACGGCACCCTCGACCAGCAACCGGAGCTGCTCAGCCAGCTGGACGTCCGCGTGGCCTCCGTGCACAGCAAGCTCGCGATGGCCTCCCCCGCGATGACGCGCCGGATGCTGGCGGCCGTGCGCAACCCGGCGACCAACATCCTGGGGCACTGCACCGGGCGAATGGTGATGCCTCGGGCCGGCGACAAGGCTCGAGGCGGCAAGACGCGCCCGCAGAGCACCTTCGACGCCCGAGCAGTCTTCGAGGCGTGCGTGGAGAGCAGCACGGCGGTCGAGATCAACTGTCGGCCGGAGCGGCAGGACCCGCCCAGTGACCTGCTGGCGTTGGCGATCGAGCTGGGCTGCCTCTTTGCCATCGACACGGACGCGCACGCCCCGGGCCAACTGGACTTCCTGGCCTACGGCTGCGCGCGTGCCGAGGAGGCGGGGGTGCCGGTCGAGCGAATTGTCAACACCTGGTCGCTGGAGGAGCTGCTGGTCTGGGCCAATCCGGCAGCCGCGTCCTGAGACTCTCAGACCCTCCCGCCACGTCCTCACGTCGGCTGACGGCCCGTTTTTGTCCTCCCGCCACCTATCCCGTATGCTCACTCATTGTCCTCAGCGGATCCGTTAGACCGCCTGGCGGCGGGTCCAAGCAGGATGAAAGGTCCCCATCGTCTAGTGGCCTAGGACCCCGCCCTTTCACGGCGGTAACACGGGTTCGAATCCCGTTGGGGATGCACAGGTCTCGTCCTGAACGAGGCCCCGTAGCGCAGTTGGTTAGCGCGCCGCCCTGTCACGGCGGAGGTCGCGGGTTCGAGTCCCGTCGGGGTCGCAGCATGGGCGGCGTGGTAACGACCGAAAGGTCGCGCCACGCCGTTTCGCACCACCCACGGCCAGGTAGCTCAGTTGGTACGAGCGTCCGACTGAAAATCGGAAGGTCGGCGGTTCGACCCCGCCCCTGGCCACCACCCACCCGTTCTCCGCTCTCTAGCGATCGTGCGCCCGCAGGAGCCAAGGAGTGGTCCCCCGGTGAACAGCGCGGTCGCTGCGGGCGACTGGAGTGAATTCACTTAGTTTGTGGAAGCGCGGCTTTTTGTGGCACTGATTGAGCACGTCATACTTGTGCGGTGAATCGTACAAAATCAGCCCTCACCATCCTCGCTATCGCGAGCGCCCTGGCCATCGCCGGATGCTCGACCGAAAGTGAGCCCTCGACTCCCGCCATGCCGGCAACCACCACCGACGCCGCCTCAGAAGCCACCACCTCAGACACCCCAACCCCGGACGCGAGCGACGACACCGCGATGGAGACCAGCGACAGCGACATGAACGCCGCTGAGGAGCCCACCGAGTCGGAAATCACGGTGACCGTGGGGGGCACCGACACCGTCATCACCCCAGACCAGGTCTACTGCTCCGGTGAGAAGGGCAAGCTCCGCCACATCATCGGCAAGACCAATAACCAGCCACCGTTGGTGGAGGCGACCCCGGGCGAGTTCGCGATGGTCAAGCTCGACCAGAAGAGCGCGCCCTACAAAGCCGAAAAGCCCGCAGGCATCACCTTCGGTGACAAGTCCGCCACCTTCGATGCGACCGTCCTCGGCGACGCCACGGTGAACGGCAGCCTGGTGTGCTCCGTTTGGGAGAACTGACACCTGCTTCACCAGCGGCTGTCCCCCCGACCGACCGTAGGATCCCCCTATGACCGCACTTGCCCCATACCTGTTCTTTCCCGGCACTGCGCGCGAAGCGCTCACGTTCTACCAGCAGGTTTTCGGGGGCGAACTGATCGTGAATACTCTCGCCGACTTCGGCCGACAGGACGGGCCGGCTGACGCGGTCGCCCACGGCATGCTCCGCGGACCGGTGACGATGTTTGCGGCTGACGTGGTGGGGCAGGAGAAGGCGTTGCACGTGGAAGGGATGATGTTCGCGCTGCTCGGTGCCGCTGAGCCCGACGTGCTCGTCTCGTGGTTCGCGAGGCTGGCCACCGATGGCGAGGTCGTGGACGACTTGCAGAAAAGGGTATGGGGCGCTCATGACGGGCAGGTGCGTGACCGGTTCGGGGTTCTCTGGCTGATCGGCTACGAGGAGGACTGACCGCCGCGATTCGCGGTCACCGACACTCCTGGCGACAGGACCACCGTCCACGTCCTCTTCGTGGAACTCAAAGGCAACGCTGGCGAGCCCCCAGAGACGGAAGGGCTCGGCCCGCTGTGAGCATGCGCGTGCTGCTGTCGCGTCAGCGGGACTAAGCGGTCACGCGACTGCGATACTGCAAAGGTGGCAACTACACGGTGCTACCAGTCGGGCGTCCTGGTGGACGAGGGCTTCTCGCTGGAGAAGTTGGATGAGCACCTGTCCCACGACCACTCGGTGATCTGGGTGGATCTCTTCCGACCCACCTTGCAAGAGTTGCAGACCGTGGCCGAGCAGCTCGGGCTGCATTCGCTCGCTGTCGAGGGCGCCGCAACCGGGGGACAGCGATCAAAGTTTGATCGCTACGAGCACCACGACTTCCTCAGCGCCTACGCGGTCCGGCTGGAGGCCGACAGCGGGGAGCTGGTGACCGCTGAGATCGCGGCCTTCATCACCCACAACGCCCTAGTCACGGTCCGCAAGGATGACCACTTCCCCGTTGAAGACCTTTTCGACCATCTGGACAAGGATGCCGAGCTCACCTCCCACGGCATCAGCGCGTTGCTCTATGGCCTGCTCGACTTTGTCGTCGATGGACACTTCGATGCCGTGCAGGCACTGGACGACCAGATCGAAGGCCTCGAGGACCTGCTCTTCGATGACCGCCCGCACGACAAAGACGTGCAGCGACGAAGCTTTGAGCTGCGCAAGTCCCTGGTGCGACTGCGACGCGTCGTGCTGCCCATGCGGGAGGTCGTCAATACGCTGATGCGGCGCGACGTCGACCTCGTGCCCCCTCCGATGGCCCCCTATTTCCAGGATCTTTACGACCACGTGCTGCGGGCCACTGAGTGGACCGACAGTCTGCGCGACCTCGTGTCGACGATCGTGGAGACGAACCTGACGATCCAGGGCAACAGACTCAACGTCATCACCAAGAAGGTCACGAGCTGGGCGGCCATCATCGCCGTGCCCACTGCCATCACGGGGTTCTACGGCCAGAACCTGCCCTACCCAGGCTTCGCTGCGTCCTCAGGCTTTATCGCCTCGACGCTTCTCATCGTGGTGCTCTCCTTGGCCTTGTTCGTCGCGTTCAAGCGCAAGGACTGGCTCTAACGCTGCCGGGTCGTCGTCATACCGACAGAACAGGTGAAACACTGACGTCATGACCGCTTACCCGCTGGACCTGCAGACCCCATCCGTGGAGGTGGGCGAGCGGACCGCTACGCGCCTACGGATCTTCAACGCGGTCATGGGAGTGCTGCACCTCGTCTCCGGCGCCGCCATGGTGGCGCTCAGCAACGACTTCACCCTCCCGGTGTCCACGTTCGCCCTCAACGGACCGCCCGGGACCCCGCTCGACCAAGGCGTCACGAACCTGGTGTTCGACGTGCCGCTCGGCGTGGCCACGGCCTCCTTCTTGTTCCTCTCGGCCTTCTTCCACTTCCTGATCGCCTCACCGTGGGGCTTCCCGCGCTACCTCGACGAACTGTCGAAGGGACGCAACCGCTTCCGCTGGGTGGAGTACAGCCTCTCCTCGACGCTGATGATCATCCTGATCAGCCTCGTGCTGGGGATCTCTGACATCGCGGCACTGATCGGGCTTGGCCTGGCCAACGTGTCGATGATCCTCTTCGGGTGGTTGATGGAGATGTCCAACAACGGCCTGATGCACGGCAAGGACGGCCACCCGGTCCGTGGTGAACGCGCCTGGTGGACGCCGTTCTGGTTTGGCTGCGTCGCCGGCATCGGCCCGTGGCTGGCTGCCGCGATTTATCTTTACGTCAACGTCGCCGTCAAGGACGGCCCCGGCCCTCCCGGGTTCGTCTACGGCATCATCGTCTCGCTCTTCGTGTTCTTCAACAGCTTCGCCATCAACCAGTGGCTGCAGTACAAGCAGGTCGGCCGCTGGAAGGACTACCTCACCGGCGAGCGCACCTATATCGTCCTCAGCCTCGTGGCCAAGAGCCTGCTGGCTTGGCAGGTCTTCGCCAACGTCCTCGTTGGTTAACTCGTTGGCGACACCCTCAGACGCCCGGCGCGCGGGCGGATCTGCGCAGGACGTCGCGGGCCTGAAACGGCTGGCTTCCTCCCCGCGGGCTCTCAAGGCTGGCATGAACGCCTGGCCGCCATTCCTCTTCTCCGGCATCCGCGTCACCACGATCAGCGCCAACTTCCGCTCCGTGCGCGTGCGCCTCAAACGGTCCGCGCTGACGAGCAACTACGTCGGGACCCTGTTTGGCGGGTCGGTCTTCGCGATGACCGACCCGTTCTGGATGGTGATGATCCTGCGCAACCTCGGACCCGGGTATGTCGTGTGGGACAAGGCAGCCCAGATCGAGTTTGTCGCTCCCGGACGCGCGTCGGTGACTGCCTCCTTCGAGCTGACCGATCAGGTGCTCGACGAGCTCCGGGACGCTGCCCAGGGCGGCGCCAAGGTGCTGCGGTGGTTCGAGACGGACGTGGTCACTGCCGACGGCACCGTTGTGGCCCGGGTGCGCAAGCA
>NZ_JAUNVI010000122.1 GCF_030537745.1 Ornithinimicrobium sp.
CGGGTCTGCTGCACGGACAGTGTCAGCTGTCCGTGCAGCAGACCCATGGGCTTCTCGATCGTGCGGCGCGGGTCGCGAGACCGGCCGGTGTCATGGGCTCCAGCGGGTGGCTCCGGTTGCGCAGAAGCTGGTGCGGACTGCCGGGCCTTCGAGGCAGCCGGCGTCGATCAGGGCGCGGTCGCCGATGGGCTCGGGGAGGGGGACGGTCATTTGGACGCTGTCGTTGCCCTGGCAGGACTGGGGTTCATCGCCTGGGAGCGGTTCGGCGTCGACCCGGATGATGATGTCGTCGGCGCCGAGTGAGACAACTGGCTGGGCGATCGCTCCGGTCACCCCGCTGGAGCACTCTGTACGGGTGACCTCGATGGGCACGCTCGTCGATTCGGCGGTCACGCGCTCGGGGTCGGACAGTGTCCAGGTCGCGGCTGCGCCCACTTGGGGCGGGATCGTCGCGGTGACATCTGGGATCGCTGGGTTCGAATCTGGCAGGGCTGTGCGGGTTGCATCGTCAAGCAGCAGGCGGACGGCGTCGTACACCCGGTTGTAGAACCCGCTGCCGGGGTCGTCGATGCGCCCGGGGGTGCCCGACTCGCCCAGATAGATGGCTGTCGGCAGGATGCGCAGCACTGGGAGGTTCGCGTCGGCGGGGGTGACGACGAAGCCGCGGAAGTCGAGCCCGGGATCCGGCGGGTCGGCAGGGATCACCTCCCCGGCAGCCGCACTGTCGCCGATCATCAGGTACAGCTCCTCGGCGACGTCAGGGGCGAGCGGGATTGTCGGGTTCTCCCGTCCTGAGTAGAGGTCGACTGTCACGGTGGTCCAGCTGGGCGGGGCCGTGGGGGCGTCGGATTCTGGCGTGCTGCAGCCCGAGGCGGCAAGTGCGATGCCGGCGACCACGACGATGCCAACGGTTGCCGCCTGCCAGCGCCGCGCTGTAGAGGTGGCAGGTTGATGGCTCGGTCGGGCGGCGCGGCCGACCGGGTCGACCGTCACCGCCGGAACCGGCATCGTCGACGCTCGGTGGAGACTTTCCCGGATCCGGGTCCCGAAATTAGTCATGTCTGAAGCAAACACCCGTCTGCGCCGCCACGTCTACCGGTCCCTGCCACCAAACTCGCCACAATGGGAAAAGCCTCGCGAACCCTGATCCGTTGCAGCAACCCCCTCCCATACGTCCGGATTTGCCGCTCTGAGTGCAGCCTACAAATGGAGATGCAGCCGAAGCGCGTCGTCGAGTGCCGCCATCAGATGGATCGGGACGCGTCCAATCACCGGGCCGAAGCGCCCGAACGAGACTGATCGAACCTGCTCCGCCTGAGCCTTGGAGTCCCTCCGGGTCCCTGTCTCCACCGCCGGCAGAAACACCTGGAACGGGAATACGTGCGCGGTGTTGCTCGTCAGCGGAACGACCGTCACCACCCCGCGCCCAAGTCTGGCCGCAGTGGCGTTGGCGTGATCATTACTCACCACGACCGCGGGCCGACGCTTGTTCGCCTCACCCGTCAGCGCCGGGTCCAGGTCCACGAGCCGGATCTCACCTCGCAACATCTGCTAACCCGTCGGCCGAAGTAGACTCCCATGCGCGTGCGTCGCCCGAGGATCCCCATTCCTCCCAGGCTGCCGCGTAGGCGTCCTCGAGTTCTGCGTCGCCCAACAGTTTGATCGCCTTCTGGATCGCGGCGGACCGAGACCGCAGGCCCGCGGCTTTGGCGTACTTGTCCAACGTCGCGACGTCATCCTCGGAGAGGCTGACACTCAACTTCACCTGGCTCATGCCACCATGGTAGTACCATGAGTGCCTCCATGGTAGCTTTCACGGATCTGCCGCGTTCGGTGTCAGTGGTAGACGTCCGCTCGGTGCTCGATGGCAATAATCGTGACGCGATGGTCGATCCGGTAGATGATCCGGTATTCGCCACGGCGTGCGCTGTGGAGCCCTTCGAGGTCGAAGCGGAGGGCTTTGCCGACTCGCCGTGGATTGCTGGCGATCCGGCCGTAGATGAACTCGATGGCGGCCGTTGCTACTTTTTCGGGGAGGCGTTGCAGGGCTCGCTTGGCGGTTGCTGTCCATGCGACCTCGTAGTGCTCTGCCATCAGTTCTGCAGTATCGCGAGGATGTCTTCCTTGGTGAGGACCTCGGACTCTCCGGCAGCGAGCTCATCAAGGCTGTCGCGGACCTGGGCTATCAGCTTGGGCCGGCTCACGATCTCTAGCGTCTCCTCGAGAGACGCAAGGTCGTCGGTGCTGATGACGACTGCTGCTGGCTTGCCGTGGCGGGTGATGACAACCCTGTCATGCTGGCGCTCCACCTGGTCGACAACTTCTGACAGGCGGTTCTTCACGTCCCGGAGGGCCATGGAGGCATCGATACCCATGGCTACAAGTGTAGCTACATTCGATCAGGCGTCAACGCCCGGATCTGCCGCCGTCCGCGCGCACGATC
>NZ_JAUNVI010000053.1 GCF_030537745.1 Ornithinimicrobium sp.
TGGCCGGTTGGGCTGCTGGACGGGAGGCAGTGGTGCAGCAACCCCGGTGGACACATGCAGGACCACCGGCGTCGAAGTGCGGATCGAGGCGCCCACGCCGGGTGTGGTGAAGGCGACCGTCCCCTCCGGCAGCGAGGATCCGACGCGCTGGATGCTGCCGGTGAGGCCAGCATCCCGGAGCTTGTCCTGGGCTGCTTCTTCGGAGAGTCCGATGACGGGCGGGATGACGACCCGCTTGCCGTTCAGGATCTCATCAGACGGCTTCTCCCAACCCTCGACGGGCGTGTCCTGCAGGGCCCAGTCCATGAACCTCTTCCAGGTGGGGGCCGCGAGCGAGGACCCGAAGAGAGGACCGTCGACGTAGGTTTGGCCGATCTGCAGGTCGTTCATGTCGCCCCGGTAGGGCGCGGAGTTGCCGATCCGACTCCCGACGAAGACTGCGGTGGACAGCTGGGGCGTGACGCCGGCAAACCAGGTGTGCGTCGAGTTGTCGTTGGTGCCGGTCTTGCCGGCGGCCGGACGGTTGTTGTTGAGGATCGCGGTGTAGCCGGAGCCAGTGGGGTCGATGACGCCCTCGAGCAGCTCGAGGGTGCCGAGTGCGACCTCCTTGTCGATCACCTGCGTGCACTTCGGCAGCTCGAGCGGGATCTCCACGCCGTCGGAGTCAGTGATCTTGGTAACGGGGACTGCCGGGCAGTAGAGCCCGTCGGCGGCAAGAGCCGCGTAGGAGGTGGCCACGGTCAGTGGTGCTGCGTAGTCCGAGCCGAGCACGATCGAAGGCGGGTAGGGGTCGGGCTCGGCGCCGTTGCCCTGGTGCATCCCCAACGCCATCATCGTGTCGCGGATGTCGCAGGTGCCGATCTGGGAGGCGAGGGTCGCGAAGGCCGTGTTGACCGACAGGCTGGCGGCCTTACGGAGCGTGATCTCCGGGTCGTGGTTCAGGTCCTGGGCGTTGCGGACGGTCCAGACGGGGTCACCGATGGTGCACCCCTTCTGGAAGTCGTCCTGCTTGAAGACGCCGACCGGGTGCGTGGTGCCCTGCGCGGTCTGGGGGTCCTCGGGGTTGTTCAACCACACCCCGCGCGAGTCGGCGAGGCCCGGCTTGGCGATGGCCAGGGTGGCGTTGACCGGGACGCCCTTCTTGAGCGCCTCAACCAGGGTGTAGGCCTTGGCGACCGAGCCGATCTGCATACCTCCAGGCCCGCCGTAGGCAGTGTCGACGTTCCAGTTGACGGCGGTCTTGAGGATCTTGTCGTTGGACTCCTCGAAGGAGTACTTGCTCGACTGGTTCATCGTCAGGACGTGGCCGGTCCCGGGCTGCACGACAGAGGCCGCAGAGCCGATGTTGTAGTCGTTCTTGGGGGTCGCTTCGCGCAGGATCTTGGTGAGCTCGTTGGACATCTTGACGTCCAACGTGGTCGTGACGGTCAGCCCCTCGGTGGTCAGCGCCTCCAGGCGCTCGTCCTGGGTCTTGCCCAGCGCCGGCTGCTGGAGCAGCCAGGCGGTGACGTAGTCGCAGAAGTAGGGGTTGCGGGAGTTGATGCACGAGCGCTGGCTGTCGCGCAGGTTGCCGTCGATGAGTGTGGCGACCGAGACCTTCTTGGCCTTCTTGTATTCCTTTTTGGTGATCAGCTCCTGAGCCAGCATCTTGTCCAGGACCACGTTGCGGCGGGCCTCGGCGGCGTCGGCGTTGGAGACCGGGTTGGTGTTGGTGGGGGAGCGCACCACGCCCGCCAACGTCGCGGACTGGGAGATGGTGAGCTTCTTGGCGGAGGTGTTGAAGTAGTGGCGCGCTGCCGCCTCGACGCCGTAGACGTTGTCACCGTAGAAGGCGAGGTTGAGGTAGCCGGTGAGGATCTCGTCCTTGGTCAACCGCTCCTCGAGGGTGACCGCATACTTCAGCTCGCGCAGTTTGCGAATGTAGCCGTCCACGCCGGAGCGGGCCTGGATCGTGTTGAGCGCCTCGGCGTCCCTGTTCTTCAGGGCCTCCTCCATCAGCGCGAGCTTGATGTACTGCTGGGTCAGCGTCGAGCCACCTTGGGTGCTGTCGCTGGTGGCGTTGGAGACGACGGCGCGGGCGAGCGCCTGCAGGTCCATGCCGCCGTGATCGTAGAACCGCTCGTCCTCGATGGCGACCTGCGCCTTCTTCATCCAGGGCGAGATGTCCTTGCTGTCCACGATGATCCGGTTCTGCTTCGCGGGCGTGGCCAGGATGGTCCCGTCGGCCGCGAGGATCCGGGACTGCTGAGCAAGAGGGTTCTGCTCGAGGTCACCCGGCAGGCTGTCGAACATGCCGACACCTTCACGCGCCGCGAGGCCGGCGGCGCCGACCATCGGGGCGAGCAGGCCGGCCCCGATGATCCCCATCAACAAGGAGACGGCCAGGAAGACCCCGAGCAAAGAGGTCACCTTTGCGGCCGTGAGTGCAGAACGCATAGGGCAGAGGGTACGGGAGAACTCTGGGGGATCCCGGCTAACGCGCGCCGAGCAGCCCGTCCAGGAGGTCCTTAAACCTGGGGAAGAAGGGGGCTTCGGGGTCGATGAGCGGGAAGTGGCTCACATCCTCCAGCACCTCGAGCCGATCCTGCCCAGGTGTCGCGTTGCGATCCCACCACGAGCGGGAGAGCGCGAGAGGCACCCGCTCGTCAGCGCTCCCGTGGACGACCACCAAGGGGTATGGCGACGCGCCCAGTCGGGTGGGGTCGGCAGCGGCATAGCGGTCCGGATGCTCCGCCGGTGGCCCGCCCATGAGGTCGACCGCGGCGCCTTCGTCGAGGTCGAGCTCGGCGGCCATCGTCAGGTCCAGGCAACCCGCGAGGCTGATCGCGCCGGTGACCCCGACCGCCTCGTGCCGGTGGAGGAGCCACGCCGCCAGGTGTCCACCGGCGGAGTGGCCAGCCAGCGCGATCCGGACCGGCTCGTGCGCCGTGTCCGCCCCCTGACCTGCGTCCTTCTCCTGCTGGTCGGTCTGGGCGCCTTGGGCGTGCTCTCGGACGGCGGTCAGCGCGGCCGCGACGTCCTCGAAGGTGCCCGGCCAGCCGCCACCAGGCATCCCGCTGCGGCCGTACTCGATCAGCGCGACGGCATACCCCGCCTCCCCGAGCGCAGCCGCCAGCGGCCGCAGGTGGGAGCGGTCCCACTTTGCCCGCCAGAATCCGCCATGGAGCAAGAACACCCACCGGTGGTGTGGCTGGCCATACACCTCAAACACCTGGTGCGGCGCCGGCCCGTAAGCGGTGAGTTGCCCGGGCGGGGGTGGCAAGCGGTCCAAAATGCTGCGGTCGCTCATAGAGTCAGACCTTCCTGAGTCAGTGTGACGATGTGCCGAGTAGGGTCGCATGCATGACGAACCAGCAGTGGGAGTACGCCACCATCCCCCTCATCATCCACGCGACCAAGCAAATTCTCGACCAGTGGGGCGAGGACGGCTGGGAGCTCGTGCAGGTCGTGCCTGGCCCCGACGGCACCAGCCTGGTGGCCTACCTCAAGCGGCCCAAGAGCTGACCGCGCACCACCGACCGCAGCCCCACCTCACCCACTGGAGAGCAGACATGAGCACCGTTGAGCAGCGCCTGACCGAGCTGGGCTACACCATCCCGGACGTGGCCGCGCCCGTCGCCGCCTACGTCCCCGCGCTCCGGCACGGCGACCTGGTCTTCACCTCGGGGCAGCTGCCGTTTGTCGACGGCGTCCTGCCTGCGACCGGCAAGGTCGGTGAGGGTGAGGGGCTGGTCGCGCCGGCTGAGGCCAAGAAGTTGGCTGCCCTGTGCGCGCTCAACGCCATCGCCGCGGTGAAGTCGGTCGTCGGCGACCTGGAGAAGGTGGCTCGCGTCGTCAAGGTCGTTGGCTTCGTGGCCAGTGACCCCGCCTTCGTCGGACAGCCGGGCGTCATCAACGGCGCCTCCGAGCTGCTCGGTGCCGCCTTTGGTGAGGCCGGCGTGCACGCGCGCTCCGCGGTCGGGGTTGCGGTGCTGCCGATGGACACCCCCGTTGAGGTCGAGATCACGGTCGCCGTCCGCGACTGACCAGACATGGGTGAGGTCCCGGCACTGCCCTACCGCGATTTTCCGATGCCCGCGATCATCGCGGCCCAGGCGCGGGGTTGGCTCGACACCGACCCGGCCGACCGAAAGATTGCGGTGCCCCGACCCTCGAGCACAGTGATGCTGCTGCGGGAGGGCGCTGACGGTGAGGCTGCCAGCACGGGTGGGCGGCAGGCCGTCGAGGTCTTCGTGTTGCGCCGAGTGTCGAGCATGCCCTTCGCGCCGGGGATGGTGGCCTTCCCAGGCGGCGGGGTCGACGCCCGCGACGCTGACCCGGGAGTCCCCTGGGCCGGCCCGACCCCGACGCAGTGGGCCCACCTGCTCGGCACCGACGTAGCGCACGCGCGCGTCCTCGTGATTGCCGCCGCTCGGGAAGTCTTCGAAGAGTGTGGCGTGCTCCTGGCAGGGCCGGACACCGATCACGTCGTCGCTGACCTGACCGGTCCGTCCTGGTCGCCCGACCGTGCTGCGCTGCTCGACCGCAGCCAGAGCTTCGGCGAAATGCTGACCCGGCTCGGTCTGGTGCTGCGCACCGACCTGCTCGCCCTGCGGGCCCACTGGGTGACGCCGGAGTGCGAGCCGCGCCGCTACGACACGCGCTTCTTCGCGGCTCGGATGCCGCGCGGACAGACGGCCGACGGATCGACGTCCGAGGCCGAGCGGGTGGCGTGGGCGACCCCGACAGCGATCCTGGCCGCGCAGGCCCAGGGTCGGGAGATCCTGCTGCCGCCCACGCAGGTGATGCTCGAGCAGCTGAGCCGGCTCGACGACGTCGAGGACCTTGACGCCTGGCTCGCGACCCCCGTCGTCGTCCACCGGGTGATGCCGGTGCCCGCCGAGCACTCCGGACAGTTGTGGATGCGCTCGCCGATCGGGGCGGACGGTCATGGTCGCTCGACCGGCACGTCCGCCGCGAGCGACTGACGTGCGAGGGGCAGCGGCCGCCGACCCCACCTGGCGCGGAGGGGCGTGGGGGGAGCGCGCGGTGGCTCTGCTCTGCCCCAACCCGTCGCCGATGACGCTGGAGGGCACCAACACCTGGGTCCTGGCCGAGCCGGGCAGCACCCAGGTCATCGTGGTCGACCCCGGCCCCCTCGACGAGGCGCACCTGCAGGCGGTGCTCGCGCACGTCGCCGGTCGCGGAGCCCGCGTCACCCTCACCCTGCTCACCCACGGCCATGCCGACCATGCGGAGTCGGCGCCGCGCTGGGCCGAGCTCACCGGCGCTCCCGTGCGAGCCGTGGGGCGGGGTCATGACGATCTTGCGGCCGGTGAGGTGCTGCGCGTCGGCGGTCTGGAGACCCTGGTGGTGCCGACCCCGGGTCACACCGCCGACTCGATCTCCTTCCTCTTGCCTGCCGAGCAGATCCTGCTGACCGGGGATACGGTGCTGGGTCGTGGGACGACGGTCGTGGCCTACCCGGACGGTGACCTCACGTCATACCTGGAGTCGTTGGAGCACCTGCGAGATCTGACCGGAGCCGGCAGCGTGACGAGCATCGCCCCGGGCCACGGACCGATCGTGCCCGACGCGGCGGGGACGATCGAGTACTACCTGCGGCACCGGCACGAGCGCCTCACCCAGATCCGCGCCGCGGTGACGGCGCTGCGCGAGGGGACGATCGCGGCGGGACGCGGTGACCTTGCCGACCAGATCGTGCAGACGGTGTATGCGGACGTCCCGAAGGCCGTGTGGCCCGCGGCCCGAATGAGCGTGCTGGCGCAGCTGGACTACCTCCGCGAGCGGTGATCAGCGCGCGCGGCGGCGCAGGCGGTGCAGGTCCAACAGGGTGACCGCCTTGGCGCCGAGCAAGATCCAGCCGCGGTGCGCGAAGTCGGCGAGCGCCTTGTTGACGGTCTCGCGACTGGCGCCGACGAGCTGGGCAAGCTCCTCCTGGGTGAGGTCGTGCGCGACCAGCAGCCCGACCTCGGTGCGCCGACCGAAGCGGTCGGACAGATCAAGCAACGCCTTGGCCACCCGCCCGGGCACATCGGTGAAGACCAGGTCGGAAAGATCCTCGTTGGTGCGACGCAGCCGGTGGGCCAGGCCCCGCAGCATCTGCATCGCGACCTCGGGGTGGTCGGTCAGGAAGAGACGCAAGGCTTCGTTGCCGAGGGAGATGAACTCTGTGTCGGAGACGACGTGCGCGGTCGTCAACCGCGGACCGGGGTCAAACAGGCTCAGCTCACCGAACATCTCGCCAGGGCCCAGGACCGAGAGCAGACTCTCGCGGCCGTCCGCGGAGGTCCTCGCGAGCTTGACCTTGCCCGTGAGGATCACATAAAGGGAGTCGCCCTCGTCCCCCTCGCGAAACACCGTGTCCCCCCGGGCCAGTCGGCGGGGCGCCATGGAATGCATGAGACGCTCCGCGCTGTCCTCATCGAGCGCGGAGAAGAGCGGTGCCTTCATCACGACGTGCCGGTCCACGGCCACATCTTTGCACGTGAGGGCCGCGGAGGGGGCGTGCGGTGTGTCGCGCGTCACGTCTAGGGTGAGGTGCATGAGCAGTCATGCGGTCGTCAGTGGCAGTGCGGTGGAGGGGGAGGGCACCCCGACGGGAGAGAGCCCGCTGACGCTCACGCGTCGCGCGCGGCGGATGTATCGGATGCTGACCGAACGCTATCCCGACGCTGACTGCGAGCTCGACTTCCAGGACGCCTACCAGCTGCTGGTCGCCACCGTGCTGTCCGCGCAGACCACCGACGTGCGGGTCAACGGCGTCA
This sequence comes from Ornithinimicrobium sp., assembly GCF_030537745.1. Lineage (GTDB taxonomy): Bacteria > Actinomycetota > Actinomycetes > Actinomycetales > Dermatophilaceae > Ornithinicoccus. The sequence goes on from NZ_JAUNVI010000053.1 coordinate 6,768, forward strand.
CGCCGATCCTGTTCGACGCCTATCCTGACGCGGCGGCGCTCGCTGCGGCCGAGCGCGACCATGTCGAAGCCATCGTGCAGCCGACCGGCTTTTTCCGGGCTAAGACCGACAGCCTGCTCAAGCTCGGCGCGGCCCTGGTGGAGCAGTTCGACGGTCAGGTGCCCCGGCGCCTCAAGGACCTGGTGACCTTGCCGGGCGTGGGTCGTAAGACCGCCAACGTGGTCCTAGGCAACTCCTTCGGGGTGCCAGGGATCACCGTCGACACCCACTTCGGGCGCCTCGTGCGCCGCTTTGGCTGGACCGTGGAGGAGGATCCCGTCAAGGTCGAGCACGCGATCGGCGCCCTGTTTCCTCGCAAGGACTGGACCCAGTTGTCGCACGTCCTGATCTTTCATGGCCGGCGCACCTGCCATTCGCGCAACCCCGCGTGCGGAGCCTGCCCGGTCGCGGCGCTGTGCCCTTCCTACGGTATCGGTGAGACCGACCCGGAGAAGGCGGCGCTGCTGCTGCGCACGGGGCCGCGAGCGTGAGCTCAGCCCGCGAGTGAGCCGCTACCCTCCCCCGCGGTGGCTGACCGACTTCGTCGCCCGCGTCCCCGATCTGCCCGGCGAGAGCTTCAGCCGGTTCCTGCCCCCGGCGCAGGGTGGGCGCCGGGCGTCCGCGGTGCTGGTGCTGTTTGCGCCCGGCGTGGAGGATCCGGATGATCCGGACGGCACGACGGTCATCCTGACCGAGCGCGCTCACACCCTGCGCTCGCACGCCGGGCAGCCGGCTTTTCCTGGCGGTGGCACAGAGCCCGGCGACCGAGACCTGACCGCGACGGCCCTGCGGGAGGCGCACGAGGAGATCGACCTCGACCCTTCGGGGGTCGACGTCCTGACGCACCTGCCCACGCTGCATATCCCCGTCAGCGGGTATGACGTGACGCCCGTCCTGGCGTGGTGGCGCGACCCTCAGCCGGGTCGGTTGTGGGCACGCGATCAGAGGGAGGTCGCGCGGGTGCTGCAGCCGTCCGTCGCGTCCTTGGTGGAGCCCTCAGGACGATTTCAGGTGGGGCACCCGAGCGGCTATGTCAGTCCGGCCTGGTCCGTCGACGGCCTGCTGGTATGGGGTTTCACTGCGGGCGTGCTCGACCGGATCCTTGACCTGGCCGGCGTGGCCCAGGACTGGGTGCGCACCATCCGTCGTGAACTGCCCCCGGAGCAACTGCCGGCGTGGATGCGCCCAGACCCGTCGGGGGTCAGCGGCCCTCCGGCAGGGCCGGGGCCGCGCGCTGGCCCTTGAGCTGCGCCGGTCCCTGCTTGAGGGTCGCCACCGTCTGCTGGGCACCCTCGATGGCCCGCTTCGGCTTGCCTTCGACCTGGCTCAGCGCCTTCTTGCCGATGAGTGCGAGCACGCCCGCCACGACGAAGAGCAGCGCGGCGATGATCAGCAGCGAGGCCCAAGCGGGCAGCCAGAGATAGAGAACTGCCGCCAAGCCGAGGAAGAGCAGGCCCAGGCCGTAAAGCCCCAGGACCGCAGCGCCAGCGAACATCCCGGCACCCTTGCCAGCGTGCTGGACGTCCTGCTTGATCTCGGCCTTGGCTAGCTCGAGCTCGCCGCGCATGATCTGGGACAGGTCGGTGGAGACATCGCTGACGAGCTGTCCGATGGTGCGTTCGCCGGACAGCCCGGAGAGGGGTTGCTGGGCAGGATCCACAGGTTGGGTCATGTCGGCGATCGTAACCTGCACCGGCGGCAGGACGCAGGTCAGACGGCGTCGGCGTGCTGTCGTAACTTGGGTGGTGCCTGCCCGACACCCCCTGAAAGCGTCGGGCAGGCACCCTCGACTCCCGGTCCCGTGACAGCCGGTGGGGCTCACCTCCGTGGAGGGTGCCGCCTGAGGTCGATGGTCAAAGTCTGTCATCGCCGCGGCACGCGGGATAGCCCCGCCAGGTCAAGATTTGTTAAAGACTTTCAGGTAGGCAGCGCCCCTCACCGGCGAAGGGCCCTCTCTTAGAGTGAGGCGGTGACCTCGACGACCCCGACGACCCAGGCCCTCGCCCAACTGCTGGAGCTCCCCGGGGTGGCGGAGGGCGTCGACGCAGCGCGGGACGCGTGCACCCAGCTGCGGTGGCACGAGGGTTTGCGTCGACGCATCCCCGAGGCTGCCGCGGAGTCGAGGGTTCGCGGGGCGGCCGCGAGCGCGCTCCTGGAGGGCGCGGAGCCGGCGGGCTCTCAGGGCAGCGTCGGCCTGGTCCGGGATCTGGCGCGTGGTGCTCTCCCCTGGGACGCTCGCGCGCACGATCCGGTATGGCGGGTGCTGACCGGGACCGTCCGGGCCACGATGGCCACGGAGCACCTGGGGGCCTCGTACCTTCGCTCACCCGCCCAAGTGACGGCCGCACTCCATACCGCAGCCACCAGCGAGCTGCTGCCCGTCTCCCAGGTCGGGCGGCCTCGACTGGCCGGGCAGGACTGTCGGGAGTGGACAGACCTCGGCCCAGCCCCTGATGCGCAGGAGCTGCGGGCGCGGCTGGCGCTGGTGCACGAGCTGATCGCAGCCGTGTCCTCGGGACGGGCGCCGACCCTCCTGGTCGCGGCCGTCGTGCATGCCGAGATGATCGTGGCCAGACCGTTCGTCCTTGGCAATGGCGTGGTCGCCCGTGCACTCGAGCGCACGGTGCTCAGGGTGGGGGGTCTGGAGCCCACGGGCGTCGCCGTGCCCGAGGTAGGGCACGCAGACCGGGCTGGCACGGACTACCGAGGAGCCCTCGGGGCCTATGCGACGGGTGAGCGCGAGGGCGTGAGACTGTGGCTGCTGCACTGCGCGGAGGCCGTCCAGCGTGCCGCCGCCGAGGGTGTCCTGGTTGCGGACGCGGTGCGCGCCGGACGACTTTCCTGAGTAGGGGCCCCCCGCACTTGCATGGTGGGCCCTTCACGATGCATACTGGCTAGTACAGCGCTCCTCGAAAGAGTCGTAGCGCGGGTGTGCAGGGTCATCCCCCCCTGATCTTGTGCACCGACGGCCCCGGCATCCCCCCGCCGGGGCCGTCCCCTTTTCTCCGGTAGTCGGGCCAGCAGCGCCGGATCTCAGTAGCGCAGGATCGCCGCGACCTCACTGTCGGGCACGACCTGCTCGGAGGTGGCGAAGACCCGCCCTGAGTTGTTCATCGTCGCGATGGCGGCGGCATCCACCAGCTCGCACTCGGCATACTGCTCCTGCGTGCCGAGGTCCACGATCGGGAGCACAGTGCTGGAGTCCCGCTCCCAGCACCATGGGTCGGCCTTGACGAACAGCGTGTCCACGCGCCCCTCGGCCGCAGCCTGGGCGACGGTGTCGAGATCGCTGGTGACCAGCCCGGTCCCATGCAGCTCGCGGAAGTGCTCGATCACGGTGGCACGGTCGGCGCGGAGCCGCTCTTCTACCCCTGGCCAGACCAGTTGGTGCACCTCGGCACTAGAGAGCTGATCCGGGTTGTGGACCACCGCGTCCTTGGCGAGGTGGTCATAGGAGTTGATCCCCTCGTAGGCCTTGACGAGGTGCTCAAGTCCGAGCAACACCATCGGTGAGGTCTGACCGATGAGGAGGTCGTGCAGTCCTGAGGACACGGCACGCAGGAACTGCAGGACCTCATCCTTGGCAAAGTCTCGATCGCCGGCCCCGTGCCCGAAGAAGATGGCCGGGCCTCCTCTGCCGGCATTGGCCACAGGTCGGGTCATCGTGTCCGAGCGGGGGTCCTGGGGCTCCACGACATCTCGCAGGCTGGTGGGCACGTCACCCAGCTGGACTTCATCCAACCCGTTGCGGCCTCCCTCCAACAGCCGGATCTGGCGCTGACTCAACGTGAGGACGAAGAAGTGCTGGTCCCCGGAGAGGAGTCGAAGTGTCGGCCCCATCACGAAGCGGTCTCCTACGGTGGCCAAAGAGGGCATCGGAGCTGGCACGCGGAATGTGCGGGGACCATCACTGTTCACGTGCATGACCAGGCCGTCGCTCATGTGCTGCCATTCCATGGCTTCGTCCTGCAGACGACGAGCCGGCGCCAGCAATGCCTCCCAGTCAGGGCGCCGCATGCGTTCGGCCAGAAGCGTCTCCACACCGTCCACGAGGTTCTTCCAGCGGAGCCGGTCCGCCTCGATGCTTCTCCCGAACCGGTGCGTGGGCATGAACAACGAAACGTGGGTGTCTCCGGGGAGCGGCTTCGCGATCGAGGTGAGATCGGCGCGTGTTAACAGGTCCATGAGGGTCTCCTAACGTCAGCAAACATGAGTCTGGCCTTACCTCTGCCTATCAGGTTGCAGGAGGAATCTCACGTCTGCTGGCGCCAGCCAGCGGTTTCACGGTGCCGAGGCGGCGGTGGTCAGCCGGGGGAGAGTAGCGAAAGGGCCTCATGCACATGGTCGCCATCCCAGCGATCCTCCTCCACAACCTCGCAGGGGAGGGTTGTTGCGCTGGCCCCGCCCTCGCAGGCTGACCAACATGAATTCACCCAGCGAGGAAATGGGCCGGGCCACGGTGCGTATGGCGCTGGGTCCATTTGGCGGACTGCTGGACGACGATGCGGTGAGCGACATCCTGGTCAACGGCGAGCACGGTGTCTGGGTCGATCGTGGTGCCGGGCTGGAGTGCGTCCCGACCGTCTTGAGCGGGGAACAAAGCGTCCGGAGGCTGGCGATGCGCCTGGCAGGTCTGGCGGACCGCCGCCTGGATGACGCCAGCCCCTGGGTCGACGGGCTCCTGCCCGGCGGGATCAGGTTGCATGCGGTCCTGCCTCCGCTGGTTGACGGTGGCTGTCACATCAGCCTTCGCGTGCCCAAGCACAGCGCCCCGAGCCTGTCGGAGCTGGCCGCCTGGGGTGCTCTGGACAGCCTGTCGCTGGAGGTGCTGACGGCGGTCGTCCGGTCTCGAGCCTCCTTCGTGATCACCGGCGGCACGGGCTCGGGCAAGACCACCCTCCTCGGCGCGATGCTCGGCGCGGTCGAGGGCGACGAACGCATCGTCGTGGTGGAAGACACCCGCGAGCTGCGGGTCGCCCACCCGCACGTCGTCTATCTGCAGGGACGCACCAACAACGTCGAGGGACGCGGACAGGTCACGCTCGCGACCCTGGTCCGGCAGTGCCTGCGGATGCGCCCTGACCGCGTCGTGGTCGGGGAGGTGCGCGGCGCAGAGGTGCGCGACCTGCTCGCTGCCCTCAACACCGGGCACGAAGGTGGGTGCGGGACGGTCCATGCCAATGCTGCAGCAGACGTGGTGCCGCGGATGGAGGCGCTAGGCGCTCTTGCGGGCATGTCGCCGCCAGCGGTCCATGCCCAGCTGGCCAGCGCTATCGAGGTCGTCCTGCACGTGCTCAGAGAGCCGCACGGCAGGCGGGTCCTGGGCCAGGTCGCCTGTCTGGGGCGCGGGCTCGACGGACGCATCGAGACCTCACCCGCGCTCAGCGGTGGGCCAGGGTCATGGGTGGCGGGCCCGGCCTGGCCGGCCCTGGCTGACCGGCTCGGTCTCGCCGGCCGGACTCCCTCTGTGGTCGCGGGCAGGTCTGAGCTGCAGGCCCAGCCATGACCCGGACCGCGATCCTGGTGCTGCCCCTCGTGCTGGCGGTGCTCGCAGTGCTCTCCGTGCTGCTGTGGCCATCCCGTGCCGCCGACCGCCCGGTGATCCACGACGCTGCGACAGGGCCAGCACGCGGCCAGGGGGTGACACCCCTGGCCGACCGGCTAGCGAGCATCCGCCGCCTCCGGTCGCGCGGACCGGAGCGGCAGGAGGTGATGCTTCTCGACGGTGTGGCCGCGGCACTCGAGGCCGGGCTGCCCACCGAGCAGGCCCTCGCGGTGGTCCTCGATGCGCAATCTCGTTCCGCGGGTGAATCGTCGGCGTGGGCGGAGTTGAGACGCGCGGCCCGAGAAGGCCAGGCCCTTGCGCCGGCATGGGCGCGGCTGGCACGCCGCACCGCCAGCCCCACGGTGATGTCCGTCTCCCGGGCCTGGGCGGTGGCGTCGGCGACCGGTGCTCCGCTGGCGGCGGCCGCCCGTTCCAGTGCCCAGGCGGCACGGGAGAGGCACCGCCTGCAACGAGCGATCCAGATCGCGACGGCCGGTGCTCGAGCAACCGCTCTCGTCCTGAGCCTGCTGCCGATCGCGGGGGTCGGGTTGGCGGCCATCGTCGGTATCGGTCCCGCTGCGCTCTACGCTTCGCCGGTCGCGCTCGCCTCGGCAGGGGTCGGCCTGGGTCTGCTGGTGGTGGGACACCTGCTGGTGGGCCGTCTCGTCGCTGGCGTCGTGCGAGGAGTCAGGTGATGGCCGCCTCTGCCTCCGCCCTCGGGCCACCGGCGCTGTTTGCCGCGGTCGCTGCCCTCGCCGTGCTGACCTGGCCCAAGAGCGCGTCACCCCGCTGGCTTCCCACGGTGGGACCGCGAACCTCCCCCGAGCGTCCTTCCTCTGCCACGAAGAGTCTCGCAGTCAAGGGCCAGGCCGAGATCCAGCTCGTCCCTGAAGCACTTGAGCTCATGGCTCTGGCCTTGCTCGGTGGCGGATCGGTAGCCAAAGCAGCGCGGAGCGTGGCCGCAACGCTGCCCTCCCCGCTCGGCGAGGAACTCCGGGGCGTTGGCGCAGCGATCCAGGCCGGTGAGGAGCCGGACCGGGCCTGGGAGCTGGCGGGAGCGCACTGGCTGCCAGCGCGGCAGTCTCTGGACCTGGCCTCCCGAGCCGGCGTCCCACCGCGGGACGCCCTGCTCCAGGCGGCAAGCGACCTGCGCAGGGACGCCGTCGCCGACGTCGAGGTGGCCGCCGCGCGACTGGGCGTCCTGCTCGTCCTGCCTTTGGGCCTGGCCTTTCTTCCTGCCTTCGTGCTCACGACCGTCGTCCCGGTAGTCGTGGCCTTGACGCAGGACCTGACGTGGTGACGCCGGCTTGGCGTCGCCGCACCCGGTGCTCCCCATCTGGGGAGCACCACAACAAGGAGGGGAATATGAAGAAGAGCACTATCAGCCATCGCCTCGCCAGCCACGTCGCGCAGCTGCGACGACACCGCGAGGCCGGCATGAGCACAGCAGAGTATGCAGTGGGGACGATCGCCGCCTGCGCCTTCGCCGCGCTGCTCCTGGCGGTCATCAAGTCCGGTGCGGTCCAGGGCCTAGTCACCACGGTGATCACCACCGCGCTCTCGGTGTCGCTGTGAGGTGGCGCGGGCACCACGGTCGTGATTTCGGGATGGTGACGGCTGAGCTTGCGCTCGCCTTCCCGGCCGTGATCTTGGTGCTCGCGCTCTCCCTCACCGGATTGACGCTGGGCATAGACCAGCTCCGCTGCGAGGATGCGGCGCGCGTTGCTGCGCGCGCCGCATCCCGCGGGGAACCGGCGGCCGCGGTCAGCGCCGCAGCGTCGGCCCGCGCGCCAGAGGGCTCGACGGTGCGTGTCACCCCGGGACCGGTCTCGGTCCTGGTCGAGGTCACCGGGCCGGCGCGGATCCGACTCCTGCCCTCCCTGCCCTCTGCGTCCGCCGAGGCGCAGGCACGGTGGGAGCCAGGAGCCCAGCCGTGACGACGAGATTGACCAGGACCCGCGAAGGACGTGAGCGCGGAGGTGGATCGGTGCTGGCGATCGCCCTCGTCGGCATCGTCTCCGTCGTCCTGGTGGCCGCCTTGACCATCGCCGCGGTGGCCATCGCGGGGCAACAAGCGCGGACGGCAGCAGATCTGGCCGCGCTGGCCGGTGCGGGTCTGGCGATCCAGGGTGGCGACGAAGCCAGCGTCTGCGCGGTGGCTAGCTCTACCGCAGCCAATAACCGAGCCACCCTGTCATCGTGCCGGCTGGAACGGACGGCGATCGATCGAGCGACGGGAGTTGAGCTCCCCGCGGTTCACGTGCAGGTCACTCGGGGGGTGGGCGGCACCGGGTGGACGATCCAGGTCAGAGCGGCGGCTGGGGGCGTGCCCAGGGATAGCTGAACGGGCGCGGTGGGTTCAGCGGTCCAGATCCGGGCGGCTGCGATCCGTCGTCGAGGCGCGCGGACCCGGCACGGTGCCCGGCCGCGTCGGAGTCCCAGTGGCCGTCCCCCTGGTGGTCTCGGGTGGCGCGGAGCCGTCTGCCGAACGCTGGATGAGGCGGTCCTGAGCCTTGGCCGTCTTGCGCAGCTCGCGGACCTCACGGGACTTGCGAGACTTCCTGCTCGCGCCAGCGGCCATCAGCCACAGCCCGAGGGCCGCGACCGCGATCGTCACCGCGCCCGCCAGGAAGAGCCAGAGCGGCGGAAGGTCGACGTTGAGGATCCCGTAGTCGAGGTGCGTGGGGCTCATGCCCGCCGTCGCTACCACCATGTAGGCGATGACAGCCGCGGCGAGGAGAAGGAGCAGGAGACCGAAGATCAGCATGACGGGCCTTTCCGGACGTGCCATCGCGTCTGTGCGAACAGTTGACGTGCGTCCTGCACGTGCCAGTCGAGACTAGCCGAGGACCTGAGGGCAGGCGACCCGAGCGCACCGTCAGGACAAGGCCGGTGCCGTGACGACGCGCTCGGACAACAGGTGGGAAAGGACGGCGACCGCGCCGGCCTTGTCCAGGGGGTCGTTGCCGCTGCCGCACTTGGGGGACTGCACGCAGGAAGGACAGCCCGTGGTGCAGGGGCAGGCCAGGACGAGGTCTCGGGTGGCCGCCAGCCAGGTGGCGGCCTCCTGAAAACCTCTGCGGGCAAAGCCCGCACCGCCAGCATGACCGTCATAGATCAGGACGGTGGGCAGCCCGGTGTCCGGGTGCAACGCCGTCGACAGTCCCCCGATGTCCCAGCGGTCACAGCTTGCCAGCAGGGGCAGCATCCCGATCGCGGCGTGCTCGGCAGCATGTAGCGCACCTGGGATGTCGCTCTCGCCGATCCCGGCGAGGGCGAGCTCGTCCTCGGGCATCGACCACCACACCGCCTGCGTGTGCAGGGTGCGGGCCGGCAGGTCGAGCTGGTGGGTGCCGATGACGTCGCCAGAGGGCAGCATCCGCAGGAACGAGGTCACCTGGGTGCGGATCTCGACGCGGCCCGTGCACAAGCTCACGGCGCCCCAGACCGTCTCCTGATCGCGTGCGCGGAGGGTGAAGGTGCTCTCGCTGCGGGCTCGCGTCGTCCACCCCGGGTCGCCGGCGACCACCATCGCCACCCCAGCCTCCAGATCGAGCGCAGTGACCACGTGCGGTTGGCCCTGGTGGACATAGACGGCACCCTCGTGGACCGTGCTCAGGGCGCGCTCCTCATCGACGGTGCCCAGGACCCGACCGCTGCGGGAGTCCACGATCTGCACCGGCTGACCGGCGTCGCGCAGCATCAACTGGTCGGAGGGACGATCGGGGCGGGTCCAGTACCACCCCGTGGGTCGGCGTCGCAGCACTCCACCCGCCACCAGCTGCTCGGCCAGCGCTGGCACGCTGGGCCCGAACCAGCGGGTGTCGTCCTCGGTCAGGGGGAGCTCGGCAGCCGCGGCAGCCAGGTGCGGGCCCAGGATGTAAGGGTTCTGCGGGTCGAGGACGCACGCCTCGATCGGGGCGTCGAAGATCAGCTCTGGGTGGCTCAGCAGGTAGGTATCGAGGGGGTCGTCGTCAGCGACCAGCACTGCCAGCGACGGTGAACCACGACGTCCAGCCCGCCCTGCCTGCTGCCAGAACGATGACCGCGTGCCTGGCCAGCCGGCCATCACGACCGCGTCGAGCCCGGCGATGTCGATCCCGAGCTCCAAGGCCGTCGTCGCCGCCAGCCCCAGCAGCTCGCGCTCGCGCAGCGACTTCTCCAGGGCGCGGCGCTCCTCGGGCAGATAGCCGCCCCGATAGGCCGCGACGCGCCCTCCGCCGTGCGCCCCTCGTGCCTCCAGCGCCTCCCGGGTCCGCGTCGCCACCCTCTCGACCCCCTGCCGCGACCGGGCGAAGGCGACCGTCTGCACCCCGGCCTCGACGAGGTCGGTGAGCAGCGCCGCGGTCTCTGTCAGGGTGCCCCGCCGGGTGCCGTCCTCGAGCTCGGGAGGCTGCCAGAGGGCAACGACGGTCTCCCGTCGCGGCGAGGCGTCCTGGGTCACGCCGACGACCGGCGCCCCGATGAGGGTGCTGGCCAGCAGCTCCGGCTCGGCGACGGTGGCCGAGGCCAGGATCACGGTGGGGTAGGCGCCATAGCGCGCGGCGATGCGCAGCAGCCGACGCAGGACGGAGGCGACGTGCGCGCCGAAGACCCCGCGGTAGACGTGGCACTCGTCGACCACGACATACCTCAGCGCCCGCAGGAACGCGCGCCACCGCTCGTGCCCGGGGAGCAGGGAGTGGTGCAGCAGGTCGGGGTTGGTCAGGACGTAGTGGGCGTGGTCGCGCACCCACCGGCGCTCCTGCGTCGGAGTGTCACCGTCCAGCGCCGCGATCCTCACGCCGGGCACCGCGAGGGTATGCAGTCGCGCGGCCTGGTCCGCGCCGAGCGCCTTGGTGGGGGCGAGGTAGAGCGCGGTCGCGCCCCGACCTGTGACGGACTGGGCGCCCTCGCAGAGCGCGGTCAGCACGGGCAGCAGGTAGCCCAATGACTTCCCTGAAGCAGTGCCGGTGGCCACGACCACGTGCTGACCATCGCGCGCCAGCTCGGCGACCCGCGCCTGGTGCTCCCACAGGGTGTTGATGCCCTCCCCGTGCAGCGCGGCCGTCAACTGCGGAGCTACCCAGACCGGCCACGGGACTGTCCGACCCTCGCGGGCTGGCACCGTCCGGACGTGCACGAGCCGCTCGGCGTGCGGCCCACGCGCCAGGTGAGCAAGCGCTGCGCGGGGGTCGAAGTCGGCTGGAGGCGGCAGATTCTGGGGCATCTCGGGACCACCGTACGACGGGCTGGTGACAGACCTGCGCGCAATCCGGCATAACATGGCGACGGCCGGTCGCATGCCGGTAGGTCACCACGGTGACACATCCACACCTGCGGGAGCAGATCCCGCGCGCCGTCGCCCGCACTGCGGGCTCAGCTCAGGAGGCTGTTTCATGTCCCCAGTCCGTGCCGCGAGCGATCTCTCGCTCACGAGTGCTGACACCTCGATTGTCATCGTGGTGCTGTGCATCGCTCTCGTTGCCCTGGTCATGGGCTTCTTCTTCCGCAAGGAGGTGCTGGCGGCCTCCCCGGGCACCGAGTCGATGCAGACCATCGGCGCCGCGGTCCAGGAAGGCGCTTCTGCCTACCTGGCCCGCCAGTTCCGCACGCTGAGCGTGTTCGCTGTCGTCGCCTTCCTCCTGCTCCTGGCGTTGCCGGCGGACGACCTGTCGATCAAGATCGGCCGATCCGTCGCCTTCATTTTCGGTGCCGGGTTCTCGGCCTTCATCGGCTGGCTCGGCATGAACATTGCCACGGCCGCCAACATGCGCGTGGCCGAAGCGGCACGCACCACGGGTCGCGACGACGGCATGCGCATCGCGTTCCGCACCGGCGGGACCGTGGGTATGGCGACGGTCGGGCTGGGTCTGCTGGGCGCCGCTCTCGTGGTGCTCATCTACCAGGGCGAGGCCGCCAAGGTGCTTGAGGGATTCGGCTTCGGTGCCGCCCTGCTCGCGATGTTTATGCGCGTGGGTGGAGGCATCTTCACCAAGGCTGCCGACGTCGGCGCCGACCTGGTCGGCAAGGT
>NZ_JAUNVI010000123.1 GCF_030537745.1 Ornithinimicrobium sp.
CAGTCCCGCCCGCTGGAGGCGTTCTACCCGGTGGTCTACCTCGACGCCCTCGTCGTGAAGGTCCGCGACGGCGCACACGTGACCAACCGGGCCGCGCACATCGCGATCGGCGTCGACATGGACGGGATCAAGCACGTCCTGGGCATCTGGGTCCAGGCGTCCGAGGGCGCGAAGTTCTGGGCGTCGGTGTGCTCCCAGCTGGCCAACCGGGGCCTCAAGGACGTGCTCATCGTCTGCTGCGACGGGCTGACCGGCTTCCCCGAGGCGATCGAGGCGACCTGGCCCGAGGCGATGGTCCAGACTTGCGTGGTCCACCTGATCCGCGCCAGCATGCGGTTCGTCTCCTACTCCGACCGCAAGGCCGTCGCGGCCCTGCTCCGCCCGATCTACACCGCGCCCGACGAGGACGCCGCACTGACGGCCCTGGCAGCGTTCGCGGACTCGGGCCTGGGCAGGAAGTACCCCGCGGCCGTGGCGACGTGGGAGCACGCCTGGGACCGGTTCATCCCGTTCCTGGCCTTCGGTCCCGCGCTGCGCAAGGTCATCTACACCACGAACAGCATCGAGTCCCTGCGCAAAGGCACACGGTACTGGTCGAGGGACACAGCCACCTAGAGACCTGCACCGACGACAAGGGTGGGGAGCAGCAGATCACCAAGGTAAGCGCCCTACACATCGGCGTCTCCCTTGACAAGCTACGTGGTGGCTCCTAACAGGACCGCTGGATGACCTCATGGCCCGACGCCCGTGCGGACGAACCCCTCGACGCAGCAGGCGCCCGGCTCGAGGTCGAGTTCGCGACCGCCGCCTGGGTCACCCGGTGGAACCACGACCGCCTACACACCTCCATCGGAACATCCCCCGACGAGCACGAGAACGAGCACTACGCTGCCCTCAACCACTCACCGGAACCGGCATGAGAGCGGCACGATCCCGAGAACGGTGCACGATGGAGGCCAGGCTAATCCGGCGCGACAGCTCGCTATCCAGGTTCGGGTTGGGAGTGGCGTTCGCTCAGCCCCGGCGACCGCTCGTCCTGAGGTGGACCGCTGCAGCGACCATAGTTATGAGAAGAAGCGCGCCTCCGAGTAGCGCGGCGGCGATGATGCTGAAGCTAGCCACAGTATAGCCGACACCTTCTCCGCGGAGCGCGAAGATGATCGTCCCCACCGCAGCGAGAGCCAGGGAAGGGCCCAGAGGCAGCAGCGTGGAACTGACCAGGACCCGGTCGACCTCTCGTCTGCTCAGTCCGATCCGATCCAGGATGGCGCCCTCGTGCACCGACCGCGACAGGTGATCTCCCACTGCGCGGACCAGAGCCGCGAAGAGGACCAGGCTTCCGAGGAACCAGGTAGCAAGGACCCAGTCGGCCGTCATGCGGCTGAAAGGAACCGGCCCCACCTTCTGCTCCACGATGACGGCCGGGGCTCCCGATGCAAGCGACAGTACATCGGCCTGGCTCCACGACGTCGGGGTCGACACCCACACAGCATTCGGCACAGGCTGTCCGTCGAAGACGGCCAGATCCCATTCCTGGAGCGTGGCCCGGACATCGTCTGGGAGGTCACCGGACCCGCACCTGGTGGTCGCGTCGAGACCGACGAACCGAAGCGCAGTCGGGCAGTCCGTGAGCACGACCCCGCCTCCCCCGCGCACCACCGGTGCGACAGCGATGTCTTTGCTCGTGGGCAAGGTGAACTCGAAGTTACTGCCCTCCTGCCAAGCCACGAGCGAAACAGACCGTTGCTCATGCTCCCAGGGAGAGTGCAGAATCTTGGTCGGCACTCCCTTCGCGATGGCGAACGCCGACGCTGTCACAAGGATGAGAAGGCCCGCCTGCGCGGACGGCCGGGACAGCAGCCTCGGCCTGCGCCGGAGCTGTTGCCAGCTGGTCCACATGGCGGGGGACACGGGCGCGGGTATCCGCGCCAGGAGGCGGGAGGCCGATGCCACTGCCAGAGGAAAGGTGACCACGGTCGCGGCGAAGCCGACCGCAAGAACCACGACCAGTCCGTCGCTCCCCCAGCGTTGCCCCAACGGCTGTGAAAGGAACATGACCGTCCATCCGACGAGATGACCGATGCCCGCAACAGTGACGACCCGACGCCCCGGCTCGCGGAGCGGCTTGGACCCGACCCGGCCCAGACCAGCGGTCGCGATCGATGTCCCCACCAGTGTCGCTACCGTGGCCACGACGACAGCCCAGGGAAGGTAGAGCGAGCCAGGCACGAGAACCGTGTCGCTGAGAGGCAGACTGGTGCGGTGGGGCACGACGAGCCACCACGTCAGCAACCCCACCAGTGCCCCGATAGCAGCTAGCACCAACGTCTCGAGGATCACGACGAGACGAACCCTTGGCCGGGCGATCCCCAGACGCCACATACTCGTAGCCCGGTCATCGACCAGGTGCGAGACGGC
>NZ_JAUNVI010000054.1 GCF_030537745.1 Ornithinimicrobium sp.
CCCGTCCGGAGTGTCCAGACCGCCCGGCCGGAGTGGCAAGGCCACCCGTCCGGTCAAGGGGCGGGTCAGGCCTTGCGCCGCGAGCGCGTCACCTCATAGAGCGCCACCGCGGTGGCGATCCCAGCATTGAGGGACTCCGTCACCCCTGCCATCGGGATCGAGACGATCTGGTCGCAGTTCTCGCGGACCAGGCGTGAGAGGCCCTTGCCCTCGCTGCCCACCACGATCACGAGCGGTTGGTCGGCGAGCTCCAGTCCGGGCAGCTCGACGTCGCCGTCCGCGTCCAGGCCGACCACGAAGAAGCCCGCCTGACGGTAGTCCTGCAGCGCGCGGTTCAGGTTGGTCGCCTGCGCCACCCGGACGCGGGCCGCGGCACCGGCTGCCGTCTTCCAGGCCGAGGCCGTCATCCCGACGGACCGCCTCGACGGCACCACGACCCCGTGACCACCGAAGGCACCCACCGAGCGGATGATCGCGCCCAGGTTGCGGGGGTCGGTGATGCCGTCCAGCGCCACGATCAGTGGCGTGCCGGGCAGCTCCACGTCGAGCAGATCCTCGGGGTGCGCGTACTCGTAGGGCGGCACCTGCAGCGCCAGGCCCTGGTGGACCGCGCCGTCGGTCAGGCGGTCCAACTCGGCCCGCGAGCCCTCCAGCACCGCGATCCCGGACTGCGTCGCGAGCGTGATGCTCTCTCTGACGCGATCGTCGGACTCGAGCCGAGACGCGACATACAACGTGTGAGCAGGGATGTGGGTCCGCAGGGCCTCCAGCACGCTGTTGCGCCCAGCGACCATCTCGGTCGCACCGCGCGTGCTTGAGCGGCGCGGCCCGCTGCTGCGGCCACCCTGGGGTCGGCCACCCTGCGCTCGACCAGCTCCTCGGGGCTCAGCACCGCCCGGCGCGGCCTCCCGCGTCGCCTTGCGCGCGGCCACATGTCCGGGGCGCTCTTCCGCCTTGGGGGTCGGGCCTTTGCCCTTGAGCTGCTTGCGACGCTGACCGCCGGAGCCGACGATCATGCCCTTCTTGTTGCTCGTGCGCGCGTTGCGGCGCTGCTGATTGCCAGCCATCACTGCTCTCCTCGTCAGCCCTCAGCGCAGCGCCCAGCGGGCGCCCGTCGGGGTGTCTTCGATGACGACGCCAAGGGCCGTCAGCTGGTCGCGGATGGCGTCTGCCTCTGCGAAATCTTTGTCCTTGCGGGCCTGCTCCCGGGCCGCGAGCCGTTGCTCGACGAGGCCCGAGAGGACCTGGGTCGTCGTGTCGTCTGCTCCCGAGGACGCGCTGCCCCACGCGGGGTCCAGCGGGTTGATGCCCAGCACGTCCAGCATGGCGATGAGCTGCACGAGGTGATGCTCAGTCGTCTCCTTGTCGATCCCGTCCGGTTGGGCTTCGATCGCCTTGTTGCCCTCCCGCACGGTGGCAAAGACCACGGCGAGAGCCTCGGGCACGTTGAGGTCGTCGTCCAGCGCGTCGCGGAACGCGGCCGGGAAGGCGTCGAAGACCGACAACCCCGCAGCCTGCGCCACCACCGCGTCGGGGGAGGCACCCAACAGTTCGAGCGCGCGAGCGACATACCCCTCGATCCGCTCGACCGCAGCGAGCGCCTCGGTGAGCGAGTCCGGGCCGTATTCGATGGTGGAGCGGTAATGCGCGGCGCCGAGAAAGTAGCGCAGCACGAGCGGTCGGACCGTCCGGGTCAGCTCGGTGACCGCCAACGCGTTGCCCAACGACTTGCCCATCTTGGCGCCCTTGATCGTGACCCAGGCGTTGTGCAGCCAGAAGTTGGCGAAGCCCAGGCCAGCCGCGCGCGACTGCGCCTGCTCGTTCTCGTGGTGCGGGAAGCGCAGGTCCACGCCACCGCCGTGGATGTCAAAGGAGTCGCCGAGGTATTTGCGTGCCATCGCGGAGCACTCCAGATGCCAGCCGGGGCGGCCTCGGCCGTAGGGGGTCGGCCACGAGGCCGTCGCCGGCTCGCCATCCTTAGCCCCCTTCCACAGCGCGAAGTCTCGGGGGTCCCGCTTGCCGCGGGGGTCCGCGTCGGTCGTCGCCTCCATGTCGTCGAGCTTCTGTCGGGTCAGCTCGCCGTAGTGCGGCCAGGACCGCACGTCGAAGTAGACGTCGCCGGTGCCGTCCTCCGCCACATAGGCGTGACCTTTGTCGATGAGGAGCTCGATGAGCTCGAGCTGCTCGGTGATGTGGCCGGTGGCCCGCGGCTCATAGGTCGCGGGCAGCACGCCGAGCAAGTCCAACGCCTGGCTGGTCTCCCGTTCGTGCAGATAGCTCCAGGCCCACCACGGCCGGCCAGCCTGCGCCGATTTGGCCAAGATCTTGTCGTCGATGTCGGTGACATTGCGCACGAGGGTGACGTCGTAGTCGTGGCCGCGCTCGAGCCAGCGGCGCAGGATGTCGAAGGCGACCGCGAAGCGGACGTGGCCGATGTGCGGCGAGCCCTGAGTGGTGAGCCCACAGATATAGATCCCGACGTGGTTGCTCGCCGGCTCGATCGGGGAGAACGGGCGCAGCGCGCGAGAAGCGCTGTCAAAGAGGTGCAGGGTCACCGCACAAGGCTACCTGCGCGCGAGGCCATGCCTGATCCGCCGCAGACTGGAGCGTTCCAGCAGACCCCACGTCGAGCTGGTCACGAGGTACATCCCCGCCGCCAGCGGCACGCTCGAGACCGCCATCACCGTCATGAACGACATGAGCGGCACCACCTTGCTCACCTGCTCCATCACCCCGGTCATGGCCTGGGCCTGCTCGGAGAGCTCCTTGCCCTGGCTGCTCACCGCGTTGACCGCACGGTCCTCGGCCATGTGCCGTCGCAGCTGCCAGGCGGCGAAACCGGCCACGACCAGGGTGATGCCGATCAGCGCGAGGAAGACCCACCGGTGCCCCGGGTCCGCGGTCAGCAGGTGCGCCGACAACGGGGTGCCCAGGAAGGTGTGGTCGAGCAGTTGGTTGTGCTCCCCGCCGATCTCCTGAGCGGTAAAGAGGCGGTAGACCAGGCTGAAGACCGGCAGCTGGATGAGGGCGGACAGGCAGCCAGGCGCGAGGGGGACGCCCTCCTCCCGGTGCAGGTCGAGCGTGGCCTTCTGCAGCTCCTTGGGGTCGTCCTTGTGCGTGGCGCGGAGCTCGTCCAGCCGAGGCTGCAGCTCCCGACGGCGCACCGCCTGGTGCTGGGTCCGCCGGTTGAGGGGGTGCAGCGCGAGTCGCACCAGCAGGGTGAGCAGCAGGACCGCCACGCCTGCGGGGATGACGGGAGCGATGGCGGCGAGGAGGTCATGGACGGGGACGAGCAACGGGTCGAGGAAGCGAAACATGGGGCGGACTCCTGGGTATGGCGAGCTGCGGACAGGCGTCGGCGACGCCTGCTCCCGCAGTCGCCGCTAGGAGTTCTGGTTTGGCGCTCGCGCGCGAGAGACGCCGGAGCGGTCGGGGTTGGCCGACCGCACGCCGACCTCGCGGCAGACCTGGCTTCGCCTGTGGGCCGAGACGAGTCGGGGCACTAGGGGCGTGTCAGCGGTGGGGACCATCGTCAGGCCGCAGGCGAGGACCAGCGCGAGGATGAGGTGGTCGGGGCCGAGTGTCGGCGAGACCGCGGCCGCGACGGTGAGCAGCGACAGCGCCAGCCCTACCAAGCGCAGACGCCGGAGCCAACTGGTCACGGGGATCAGACTAACGGCTAGCGTGGCAGGATGCTGATCGCTGAGGAGTATCTCCTGCTGACCATGAACGACAAGGGCGTGTCCCACGTGTCCAGCCGTGAGCTCGGGGTGGCTGGCGCGCTGTTGTCAGAGCTGGCCACCGCCGAGAAGGTCATGCTGGACGACCGGGACCGGCTCTCCGTCCTCGAGTCGGCCCCCACGGGTGATGAGGTCCTGGACGAAGCCCTGCTGCGGATCGAGGCGAAGACCGGCAAGAAGCCCAAGGACGCGCTGGCCGCGATCGGCAAGGGGATGCCCAAACTCCTCCTTGAGCGGCTGTCGGCGAACGAAGTGGTCCAGGAGGACCGCCACGAGGTGCTCGGCGTGCGGATATGGAGCGGCTGGCCACTGGTGGACCCCGCTCCGCGGGACGACCTGCGGGCCGAGCTGCTGCGCGTGCTCACCGGTGTCCAGGAGCCGGACGCACGGACCGGCGCCCTCATCTCTTTGCTCCAAGCCACCTCGGCCTGGGGCACCGCCATGCCTAAAGACGTGCGCTCGGGCGTCAAGGCCAATGAGATCCGGGCGAGCGCCAAGAAGATCTCGAAGGGCCGCTGGGGCAGTGAGGCGGTCAAGAAGGCGATCGACGAGATCACCGCAGCCATCACGGTGGTCGTCACGACCAGGTGACCAGTGGTCCTGGGCCGTGGGGACGGCCCGGAGCCACCGGCCAGATGGACGTCATCGCCCCAGCGGTCACCAACGGTGCGCCACGTCCAGGACCAGCCGCGAGCCGTTGCCCGGGCCATCCAGGAGGAAGACGCGGTAGGGCAGACGGGCGCGGACGCCCACACCGAAGATCGTCTGGCCCTCGAAGGAGCCAGCGAGCGCGACCTGACGCAGCGTGCTGTAGCCGGTGACGTCGACGACCTTGGACTGGTTCTGCGGACTGTAGGTGGCAGCGCCGCTGGAGTTGTAGGCCGGCACGGTGACCCGGACCTTCAGCTGGGCGGCACCGTCGAGGGGGATAGCCTGGCCCGACCCGATGGATCGGACAGTGTTGACGTAGGCCAGGCTGTAGCCGACCTTGCTCGCCGGGATGTTGGCGATGTCAATGACGACCCGGTCATAGCAGGTATGCCGTCCGGTGCGCAGGTTGGTCACGGTGCCGTCGCCGATGTGGCTGTCCGCGTCCGACTTGGCCAGCGACCCCCAGACGACCTGACAGGTCGCGGTGGTGGTGGAGACGGCGGGCAGGGCGGCGGCCGGGGTGATGGCCACCGCGGAGGCGGGCGCGAGCAGCGCCATCCCCAGCAGCGCGGAAGCCAGGCGTGAGGTGGTCTTCATGATGCGTACCCTTCGGTCCGGGGGTCCCAGCGGGGCCCCTCACCATCTAAGTCGCACCAGCAGCGCGGAAGGTTTAGTGCCCGCGCTTGATCCATTCCTCGCGCTGTGGCCTTTCGGCGCCGATCGACGTGCTGTCGCCGTGCCCGGTGTGGACCACCGTCTCCGGCGGGAGGGTCAAGAGCTGGTCCGTGATCGACTCGATGATCGTCTCGAAGCTGCTGTGCGAGCGACCGGTCGCGCCGGGTCCACCCTGGAAAAGGGTGTCACCGCTGAAGAGGACCCCGAGCTGGGGGGCGTAGAAGCAGCACGCGCCAGGCGCATGGCCAGGGGTATGCAGCACCTTCAGCGTGGTGCCGGCGACCTCGATCTGCTGACCTGCCGCCAGGTCGTGGTCCCAACTCTTCCCCTCGTGGGCCAGGTCCCACAGCGGCTGCTCGGCAGGGTGCAGGTGGATCGGGGCGCCCGTGCGCTGCTGCAGATCGAAGACCGCGTCGACGTGGTCGGTGTGCGCGTGCGTCAGCAGGATGGCAGTGACGCGACGATCTCCCACCAACGCCATGATCGCTTCAGCGTCATGCGGTGCGTCGAGCACGACGCACTCGTCGTCGTCGCCGATCACCCAGACGTTGTTGTCAACCTCCCAGACCCCACCGTCCAGCTCGAAGTTGCCGGTCGTGACTCCGTGGTCGATGCGCGTGGTGCCCGTGCTGGTCATTTCTTCTCCTCCTGGTCCATGACGACGACCGAGCGGAGGACGGTGCCGCCAGCCATCTTGTCGAACGCCGACTCGACCTCGCCGAGCGCGATCGTCTCGCTCACGAAGCCGTCCAGGTCGAAGCGACCCTGACGGTAGAGGTCGATGAGCATCGGGAAGTCTCGCGAAGGCAGGCAGTCGCCATACCAACTGGACTTCAGGGACCCGCCTCGACCGAAGACGTCGATCAGCGGCAAGGTGATCTCCGCCTCGGGCGTGGGGACACCGACGAGGACCACGGTGCCAGCCAGGTCGCGGGCGTAGAAGGCCTGCCGATAGGTCTCTGGACGCCCGACTGCGTCGATCACTACGTCGGCGCCGTGGCCGCCGGTCAGCTCCTGGATCGCCGCGACAGGGTCGGAGTCCTTGGAGTTGACCGTGTGCGTCGCCCCGAACCGCTTGGCGCTCTCGAGCTTGCGTTCGTCGATGTCGATGGCGATGACCGTGGTCGCCCCCGCGATGCTGGCTCCGGCGATGGCGGCGTTGCCGACGCCCCCGCAGCCGATGACCGCGACGCTGTCGCCGCGGGTGACACCGCCGGTGTTGACCGCCGCTCCGAAGCCGGCCATCACGCCGCACCCCAGCAGGCCCGCCGCTACCGCCGACGCTTCCCGGTCGACCCGCGTGCACTGGCCGGCGTGGACCAAGGTCTTCTCGATGAAGGCGCCGATCCCCAGCGCAGGGCTCAGCTCCTCGCCGGTGTCGGCGAGAGTCATCTTCTGGGAGGCGTTGTGGGTGTCGAAGCAGTACCACGGCTCACCACGGTTGCAGGCCCGACAGGTGCCGCAGACAGCTCTCCAGTTGAGGATCACGAAGTCACCGGGCTCGACCTCGGTGACTCCCTCCCCGACGGCCTCCACGGTGCCGGCCGCCTCGTGGCCCAGCAGGAACGGGAACTCGTCGTTGATTCCACCCTGGCGGTAGTGGAGGTCGGTGTGGCACACCCCGCACGCCTCAACCTTGACGACCGCCTCCCCCGGTCCGGGGTCCGGGACCACGATGTCGACAACCTCGACGTCCGCGTCTTTGCTGCGGGCGATGACGCCCTTGACGGTCTGTGCCATGGTGGCCTCCTGTGGTCGAACTGCACGGACTTCCACCCTATCCAGCACACACCCGGTCGGCCTCAGGGGCTCTGGTCTGCGCCATCCTCAGGCGGACGGGACAGGACGAGCGCGGTGGCGAGGCCGGCCACGCCCTCACCACGACCCGTGAACCCCAAGCCGTCCGTGGTCGCCGCGCTCACCGAGACGGCAGCGCCGCCGAGGGCCGCGGACATCGCGGCCTGCATCTGGGCTCGGCGCACGCCGATCCGCGGGCGTTGGCAGACGAGCTGGACCGCGACATTGCCGATGGCCAGACCGGCCTCGTCGAGCAGCTGCAGGACGTGGGCGAGCATCTGCGCTCCACTGGCCCCGGCCATCTCGGGCCGGTCCGTGCCGAAGACGGAGCCCAGGTCACCCAGGCCACCGGCCGACAGGAGCGCGTTGCATGCCGCGTGCGCTGCGACGTCGCCGTCGCTGTGGCCCTCGATGCCACGCTCCCCCGGCCACTCCAGGCAGCCGAGCATGAGGACCCGGTCGGACCCCTCGGGGGCGTAGGCATGGACGTCGACGCCGATGCCGGTGCGTGCGGTCATGGGGAGGACTCCTGCAGGTAGGCGATGAGGCGCTCGATCGCGGTGTCCGGGGACTCCGACGCGGTGTCGATCTGAAGGTCCGCCTCCGGCCACGCCTCCAGATCACGCTCCAGGACATCGTGCCAGTCGGGGAGCCGGTGACCCGCGATGTCGGCGATCCGCCCGGTGACCTGGCGTCGATGCTGCTCGATGTCCGAGCACTCGACCATGACCTTGACGACCCTTGCGCCTGCCGCGGCCGCGACCTCCTCCCACGCGGCCCTGACCACGGCGAGGCCGTTGACCATGTCCGCGACGACCCAGAACCCCGCCGCCAGTTGGTCTGCCGCCACGGCATACGCCGCGCCATAGCCTGCGGCGCCAAGCTGATCGGTCGACAGCCCGCCGCGGAGGAGACCCTGCTCGATGGCGTCCCCCCGCAGATGCACCGCACCGAGCCGCCTGCTGAGCTCACGGGCCAAGGTGGTCTTGCCGACTCCCGGCAGCCCGCTGAAGATGATCAGCGCCGTGCCGGCAGGGTCGGGCAGGGCGACAGATCGGCGGTCCAGCCACATCGAGGCCAGCTCGAGATCGTGTGGCGTGGTGATCTTGAAGGCGCGTGGCGAGCCAGCGACGACGCGGACGCGACCACCGAGAGCTTCGACCAGGCCGCAGTCGTCGGTGACGGACTGACGGACCTCAGCATGCGCCCGCTCCAGCGTCTGCCGCCGAAAACCTTGGGGGGTCTGGACCGCGCGCAGGACCTCACGGTCGGGGGTGTCGGTCACCGACTCGCCGTCGGGTCCTGCCTGGACCGCCTTGATGGTGTCGGTCACGGGCAGGGCGGGGGTCACGGCATCCTCACCGGCCCGGACTGCCGCGATGACACGGTCGAAGACGTCAGCCGGCGTCAGCGCGCGGGCCGCGTCGTGGACCAGCACGATGTCGACCTCGGCCGGCAGCGCGGCCAGCCCGAGCGACACGGAGTCAGCTCGGGCAGCACCTCCCGCGACAACGGCGACCGCGACGTGCTCGTCGACAGCGCCGTAATGCTTGACGTCACCACCGTCGTCGGCGTCGTGATCCGCGGTATGCCGAGCCCGTGCCCGTTCGCGGCCGATTGCGTCGCTCAGCTCGGCGAGGGCCGCCGGGGCGGGCGGCCCGACGACGACGACATCGGTCAGCTCGCGGCAGCCAAGGGCGCAGCGCAGCGCGTGGACCACGATGGGGGCAGCGCTGGGGCCGTGACCGATCACGGCGAGCGCCTTGGGCGTGCCAGCACCGAGCCGCGTGCCCGCTCCTGCGGCCACCAGAATCAGACCGACCCGGCCATGCAGGGCATGACCGGGTCGTGACTGCTGCTCGCTCAGGAGGCGAGAACCTCGTCGAGGGTGGCCTCGGCGGTGACCTCGGTGGTCTTCTCCGCGAGCGCAAGCTCAGAGACCAAAATCTGACGCGCCTTGGACAGCAGGCGCTTCTCGCCGGTGGACAGGCCACGGTCCTTGTCACGACGCCACAGGTCGCGGACGACCTCGGACACCTTGATCACGTCACCGGAGGCCAGCTTCTCCAGGTTGGCCTTATAGCGGCGCGACCAGTTGGTGGGCTCTTCGGTGTGCTCGGCACGCAGCACCTGAAAGACCTTGTCCAGACCCTCCTTGCCCACCACGTCACGAACGCCGACCAGGTCGCAGTTCTCTGCCGGGACCTCGATGGTCAGATCACCCTGGGCTACCTTGAGCTTGAGGTAGAGCTTTTCTTCACCCTTGATGGTGCGGGTCTTCATCTCTTCGATGAGCGCGGCACCGTGATGCGGGTACACGACCGTCTCGCCGACCTTGAACGTCATCTTCACAAAGCACCTTTCGCAGACCTTGAGTTTATCACGCGTGGCGCAGGTCACTAAATCCAATGCTTGACATTTGTGCTGGTCAGGGGAGGAGATCCGGGGCCTCCCCAGCCGTGGGCGCGCCCCGCTAGGCTATGACCCGTGAACACCGCTGCCTTCTTCCGCCCTCGTCGCCGGACCGCCCTGATCTCCGCGACCGCGCTCGCCGCCATGGCGCTCAGCGGCTGCCAGATCAACTCCCCGGTCTCCACCCTGCTGCCCTACACCCCCGGTGACGGCATCGACATGGACGGCGGCTCCCTCGCCGCCCGCGACGTTCTCGTGGTCAGCCACGGCGACGGCGCCCCAGGTGTGGTGAGCGGTTCGCTGATCAACGAGGGCGCGGAAGCGCAGACCGTGACCGTGAGCGTCAACGGCACGTCCGTCGGTGACGTCACCGTCGAGCCCCATTCGCTGACCCGCCTCGACGGCGTCACCGTCGGCGACACCCCGGGCAAGCCCACGACGGTCCCGGCCATCGAGACCCCCGCGGGGCAGAGCATCGAGGTCCGCTTCCAGGTGGGCTCCGAGACCCTCGCCGCCGACGTCCCGGTGCTCCTGCCGCAGGGCATCTACGCCGACCTTGCCGACCAAGCCGGCGGCACCGTCGAGCCTGGCAACTGACCGCCCACGCGCGAGCGCCTCGGGGCCTGCTCAGGTCAGCCAGCGACGTCTACGACCAGGTAGGTCGTGCCGGTCGGGCGGCCTACCCCTCGGCGCGCGGGACCTGCCCCGACGTGTGGCGCTCATAGGTGGCCTCATCCAGCTCGTCGTGCCACACCCCGGTGACGAGATAGACCACGCGGATCGCGACGGAGACGGCGTGATCGGCGAAGCGCTCGTAGTAGCGGGACAGCAACGTGCTGTCGATGACGAGCTGGGTGGCGCCGGCAAACTTCGGGTCCAGCAGGATCCGGAAGACGTCACGGTGGAGCCGGTCGATCGTGTCATCGCGGTCCTGGAGCTCCTTGGCGCCGTTCACGTCGAGGCTGGCGATGATCTCCCCTGCGCGCAGGACCATCGCCTCGGCGACCTCGGCCATCTCCACGAAGGTCAAGCGCAGCTCCTCGGGGAGCACCGGCTCGGGATAGCGAAGGCGAGCGAGCTTGGCCACGTGGCGCGCGAGGTCCCCGCTGCGCTCCAGGTCCGAGCTCATGCGCAAGGTGGTGACCAGCTGCCGCAGGTCGGTGGCGACCGGTTGTTGCCGAGCCAGTGAGTCGATCGCGCGATTGTCGAGGTCGCGACGGACCGCGTCGATCTCCTCGTCGTCGCTGATGACCTGCTCAGCCAGCACCAGGTCAGCGTCGAAGAGCGCCTGGGTCGCGCGGTTCAACGCCCGCGCCGACATCTTGCTCAGCTCGACGAGCTGCTCGGAGATGAGCTCTAACTCTTCATGGAAGAGACCCCTCAAGGCAGGCACCTTTCGTTTCGGCTCGCCGCGACCAGACGTATGCCAGGTCCACTGGGTCCCACGACGGTCGCGAACCCTGCACCGACGGTCGCAGGCCCGAGTGAACAACGTACGACACGCCGGTGAACACTGCACCGCCGGAGGCCATCGGGCAAAGAACGACCCGGAGCCGCCCGTAGGCTGGCCACGTGGATCCTGTCCCCGCCTTCGTTGTGGGCGCACTCGTCGCTCTGTTGGCCTGCGCGGGCGGATGGTGGGTGACCCATCGTCGCGTTCGTGCGGTTCGCCGGGGCGAAGCACAGGCCGCGACCGAACGCGAGCTTGCGCCACCGGGCCGGGCCACCCTTGCCCCTCTCCCCTGCGCGTTGGTCGAGGCGCTCGCGGTCCTGCCCTCTGACAGCATCGTGATCGACAGGGTCAACAAGGTGCGCGCCGCGAGCGCCTCCACCGTCGCCTTGGGGCTGGTCCGCGGCCACGACCTGCTCCACCATGGCCTGCGTGAGGAAGTCGCCCAGGTGCAGCGCGACGGAGCCCTCCGAGAGGCGGACTTTGACATCGCGCGCGGCCCGTTCGGCGCTGGACGCATCCTCATCAGCGCTCGGATCGCGTCGATCGGCGACGGCCTCGTCCTGATCCTCATCCAGGACCGCACCCAGGCGCGGCGCGTCGAGGAGGTGCGACGAGACTTCGTCGTCAACGTCAGCCATGAGCTCAAGACGCCGGTCGGCGGTCTAGTCCTGCTGGCCGAGGCCGTGCAGGACGCGTCCGACGACCCGGTGGCCGTGGCGCGGTTCGCAGGGCGGATGCAGACCGAGGCGGCTCGGTTGACGCGGCTGGTCAGCGACATCGTCGACCTGTCCCGGTTGCAGACCGGCGACATACTCGCCGACATGGTGCTGGTCGACGTCGGCACGTGCGCCGCAGAGGCTGTCGAGCAGACGTCAGTGCTGGCCGGCGCCCGCGATGTCGTGGCGATCGGCCCTGGCGACGCGGCGACGGTGCGGATCTATGGCGACCACGAGATGATCACGACGGCGATCCGCAACCTGGTCACCAACGCCATCGCCTACTCCGAGGACGGCACCCGCGTCGTGGTCGTGACGCGCAGGGTCGAGGACTCGGTCGAGGTCGTCGTCACCGATCAGGGTCGCGGCATCTCCCCGGAGGACCAGGAGCGCATCTTCGAGCGCTTCTACCGGATCGATCCGGCCAGGTCCCGCCGCACCGGCGGCACCGGGCTGGGGTTGTCGATCGTGAAGCACATCAGCGCCAACCACGGCGGCGCCGTCACGGTCTGGAGCCAGCAGGGGCAGGGCTCCACCTTCACCCTGAGGCTGCCTGCGGCACAGGACAGCCGTCCCGTCGGGTCCCTCGCGCTGCACGAACCCGGACGTCCACGCCAGGTCGCCGACGCCGCCCACGGCGAGAACAACGCTCGTCACGACGTCACTGCGCTGCCGGCGCACCCCTCCCACGCTATGTCCGTCGACCTGTCGAAAGGTGAGCCGAGTTGACCCGCATTCTCGTCGTGGAGGACGAAGAGTCCTTCTCCGACCCTCTGTCCTATCTCCTGACCAAGGAAGGGTATGACGTGGCCGTCGTCGCGACCGGACCGGATGCGCTGTCCGAGTTTGACCGCAACGGCGCCGACCTCGTGCTGCTCGACGTCATGCTCCCCGGGCTGTCTGGAGTCGACGTTTGCCGAGCCCTGCGGCAGCGCTCGAGCGTCCCGGTGATCATGCTCACCGCCAAAGACTCCGAGATCGACAAGGTCGTGGGCCTAGAGCTCGGAGCCGACGACTATGTCACCAAGCCCTACTCCGGCCGCGAGCTCCTCGCTCGGATCAAGGCGGTCCTGCGCCGGCTCAGCGAGCCCGAAGAACTCCTGCCCGCCACCCTGGAGTCCGGACCGGTCCGCATGGATGTGGAACGCCATACCGTGCAGGTCCGCAACGAGCCTGTCGCCTTGCCGCTCAAGGAGTTCGAGCTGCTCGAGATGCTGCTGCGCAACGCCGGTCGCGTCATGACCCGCGGGCAGCTGATCGACCGAGTCTGGGGCAGCGATTACGTCGGCGACACCAAGACCCTCGACGTGCACATCAAGCGGTTGCGCGCCAAGGTCGAGCCCGACCCGGCCAACCCGGTCCACCTCACGACCGTGCGCGGGCTCGGCTACAAGTTCGAGTAGTCCTTGGCAGGGTGTGCCGCTGCAGTTCCAGCGCCTACTTGCCTTGGCTGGCGACCCGCTGGATGGCGGCCGCCGCCGCGTCCGTGTCGAGGTAGCGTCCGCCTCGGTGCACGGGCCGCAGGTCGGCATCGAGCTGGTAGAACAGCGGGATGCCGGTGGGGATGTTGAGCCCGACGATGTCCTCGTCGCTGATGCCGTCGAGGTGCTTGACGAGCGCGCGAAGGCTGTTGCCGTGGGCGACCACCAAGACCGTCCGCCCGTCGTGCAGGTCGGGGACGATCGAAGCCTCCCAGTAGGGCAGCATGCGTCCGATGACGTCCTTGAGGCACTCCGTGGCAGGCACGTCGCCGTCGACGTCGGCATAGCGAGCGTCACCCGCCTGAGAGAACTCGCTGTCCGGCTCGATCGGCGGCGGCGGAGTGTCGAAGCTGCGACGCCACAGCATGAACTGCTCGTCGCCGTACTTCTCCCGCGTTGCCGCCTTGTCCAGGCCCTGCAGCGCCCCGTAGTGCCGTTCGTTGAGCCGCCACGTGCGGTGCACCGGGATCCAATGGCGGTCGGCGAGGTCCAGCGCAGTGTTGGCGGTGGTGATCGCCCGGCGCAGCAGCGAGGTGTGCACGACGTCGGGCAGCAACTCCTCGTCGACCAGCAGCTCACCAGCCCGCCGCGCCTCGGCGTGACCCTTCTCGGTCAGGTGGACATCGACCCATCCGGTGAACAGGTTTTTGGCGTTCCACTCGCTCTCGCCGTGGCGGAGCAGGACCAGGTTGCGTACCTCATCGCTCATGGACAAACTCTATCGGTCGCCGGTCCCGCGCGGCGCTGGGCCGCTGCGCTCAGGTCTGGCGTCCGGCTGCTTCTGCGTCTGCCGTCTCGAGCTCGGACCGGAACGCCTCGAGGTTGGCCGTCGACTCCCCCCGAGAGTTGCGCCAGGCCCACTCGCGGCGGATCGAGGTCCAGAAACCCAGCCTGAGCAGGTCGTTGAACGGTTCGTCGCAGGCCGTCAGCACGCCACCGAGCAGCTCGTCCAGGGTCTGCTCGTCCAGCCCGGCCAGGGGCACCCGGGCGGTGAGGTAGACGTCCCCGCTGGCGTCCACGGCATACCCCAGTCCCGGAAGCCGCAGCGCACGCCGCAGCAGGAAGCGATAGAACGCCTCGTGGTTCTCGTCCGGGTTGCGGATCACGAATGCGCGCAGCTGCAGGGCGCGGCCGCCCACGAGCAACGACACGACCGTCTTGAGCTTGCGCTCGCCGGGGAGGGTGACGACGGTCTCGCCCTCCCGCGTCCCGGGCTCGTGCTCGACGCCGAGTCCGTCGAGCAGGTCGAGCAGGACCTCGGACGGGGTATGCGGGGTCCTCTCGGCGCTCATGACGTCACCGTCGCACAGGTCACGTCGGGCGCGGCCACCTGACCCTGATGGCGGGAGTGGTCGGCCGCGAAAGCGTAGACCTCAAGGAGACGGTCGATCGTTCTCTCCCACGAGAAGTGCTGGGCGTGAGCGACAGCCTGGTCCGACCACGCGGCCCGACCGCCCGGCTCGCTCAGACGGGTCAGGGCGTCCCCGAGCGCCTCGGCCCAGGTGGCCGGGTCGTGGCCGTCGACGAGCACCCCCGCCTCACCCACCGCGACGGGCAGCCCACCCACCTTCGCCGCCACCACCGGTGTCCCGCAGGCCAGCGCCTCGATCGCGACTAGGCCGAAGGACTCGTTGTGGGAGGGGACGGCCAGCAGATCGGCCGCGCGATACCAGTCGGCCAACTCGGCGCGGGAGACCCGTGGCCCGAAGCGGACCACCTCCTGCAGACCCTCCTCTGCCACGACCTCCTGAAGCGAGCCGGGCCGGTCCAGGCCAGCTCCGGAGAGACCTCCGAGGATGGCCACGACCAGCCGATCCCGCAGCCCCGGCGCACGACGCAGGAGCTCACCCGCGGCGCGGACGAGCACGTCCGGTGCCTTGAGTGGCTGGATCCGGCCGACGAAGAGGAGCACGAGCGCGTCCGATGGCAGTCCGACCGCCCGCCGCGCGGCGTCCTGCGGACCGGGCCGGAAAGTCTCCAGGGCCACGCCCGGGTGGACGACCTGCACGAGTTGCGGCGCGGCGGCATAGAGGTCGATGAGCTGCCTCGCCTCGAGGTCGGTGTTGGCCACGAGCGCATCCGCGGCCGCGACGACCCGCTCCTCCCCCTCCTCGCGGAGAGCTGGCTCGCGGGCCTCGCCGGGCGCGAGCGCGAGATTTTTCACCCTGGCCATGGTGTGCATGGTGTGGACCAGCCCAGCCCGGCTCGTCTGTGCCGCACGCGCGTGCAGCGCCGCGATGCCAGATAGCCAGTAGTGGGAGTGAACGACGTCATAGCCGCCAGCCACGTCCAGGTGGGCCGCCAACTGCGTCGCGAACGCCGTCAGATGTCTCGGCAGGTCGCCCTTGGGCAGCGGCGCGGTCGGACCTGCCACCAGGTGATGCACGGTCACGCCCGGCGCCAACTGCAGCGCAGACGGCTGGGTGTCGAGCACCGCCCGGGTGAAGACATCCACCTCGACCCCTCGGCGGGCCAGGCGGGTCGCGGTCTCGGCGACGTAGACGTTGAGGCCGCCCGCGTCCCCCATCCCGGGACGCTCCAGCGGCGAGGTGTGCAGAGACACCATCGCGACCCGGGAGAGCCCGTGGCGGACATCGCTGGTCATCGCCCCAGTCTGGCACGGGCCCCTACCCTGGTCGGGTGAGTTCTCGAGCGGTCAGCCGTCGTCACCGCGGCTCTGGGCGCCAGGTCATGGTGGGTGCGGTGACGCGCGGCACGACCAACCCCAATCGGCTGCGCCGCGTGGACCGGTGGATGGCCTGGGCGCTGCGGGAGGTCCTGCGCGCTCCGGTCGAGCCGCCGGTCGTGGTCGATCTCGGATATGGAGCCAGGCCCGTGACGGTGCTCGAGCTCGCCGATCGGCTGCGACCGGTGCGCCCAGACGTGCGGCTCGTCGGGATCGAGATCGAGCCGGAGCGCGTGGCGCGAGCGCAGGCGGCGGCCGACCCCCCACGGGTCGAGTTTGTGCTGGGCGGCTTCGAGGTGCCGGTGCCGGGGGGTGGGTCACCGCTGGTGGTGCGGGCCTTCAACGTGCTGCGGCAATATGACGAAAGCCAGGTCGCCGACGCCTGGGCGCAGGTGGTGGGTCGGCTCGCCCCCGGTGGCGTGCTGGTTGAAGGGACCTGCGACGAGATCGGCCGGCTGGCCACCTGGGTCGAGGTGCGGCAGGGCCAGGACGGGTCCGCAGCGCCGACGTCGTTGACGCTGGCCTGGCGCCTCGCCGGGCTCGAACGCCCCTCGATCGTGGCCGAACGGCTCCCGAAGGTCCTCATCCACCACAACGTCCCCGGCGAGAGGGTGCATGACCTGATGGCTGCGCTCGACCTGGCCTGGGCGCGGCACGCTCCCTTGGCCGGCTACGGCGCGCGGCAGCGGTTCGTCGAGACCGCGCGCGAGCTCCGGGGCCAGGGCTGGCCCGTCCTGCACGGCCCTTCGCGTTGGCGCCTGGGCGAGCTCTCTCTGGCGTGGGACGCAGTGCGCCCCTGACCCTCCTGTTGCTGGCGGCCGTGGTGATGGGCACGTGAGAGTCGTGGAATACCGCAACTTCCACGTGCCCACGACCACGGACACAGTCGCTGGCAGCCGGATCTACCCGACGGGGGTGACCGGCTGGCGCAGGATCGTGCGCAGTTTGGCGGGCTGGGTGCGGCGTGCGTCAGAGAGATAGACCTCGTGGTGCTGACCGTTAAAGGTGAGCCCGTGCGCAGGGAGATAGTCCTGGTGAAGCCGAGCCAGGACGGGCGCCTCGGAGTCGTAGGAGCCGACGTGCAGGACTTGCACGCTCGTGCCTTCTGCGTATGACGCGAACCGCACCCGATCGAGTGCCGGAAGCGCCTTCTTCTCCGTCTTCTTGGCTGCCGTCTTCTGGGTTGCTGCTTCGATGATCTGCGGGGTGATCCAGGCGGGCTGGGAGATCATCATGGTCCAGTCCCAGGTGCTCTTGTCCCCGGCAACGAAGGCGCGCGGGTCCTCGGCGCTCCACAGCCCCTCCAGCGGTCCGACCGTGTAGACTCGCCCGAGCTCGCTCTTGGTGATCGCGCGCACTGCGTAGGAGAGGGAGTACAACGCTTCGAGCGCCTGTGCGTAGGCGGGTGACACGTTGGGATCGCCGTGGCCGTCGGTCATGAGGAAAGACAGCGCTGGCACCTCGACGACATGGAAACCTTCACGCTTGGGCGCGTACAGCGCGGGGAAGGCCTTCTTGATGTCGTAGTTGTTCATGACGGCACCGACCGCGCGACCGGCCTGCTCCGCGCTGGGTGGGGTGGCCGGACGTGACCGCGACCCAGCGCGGGTCACCACGGACCGTAGGGGCCCATCTGACTGCCCTGGCCACCACGGACTGACTTGACGGCTGGCTTCACGTCCGCGTGATAGATCCCGGCTGCCACGATCGCAGCGATGTTGAAGATGTTGAACGGGTTGAACATGAAGATGAAGCCGACTGCCGCTGCGACCCCGGTCAGCACCAGCCAGAACGACTTGGTCCGCTTTCCGGCGGCGGGGAAGGCGTCCTCGCGGGTGCGGACGCAGTCGATCAGGGCCCACACCATCATCGCGAAGACCGCCACGCCGATGACGGTGGAGAGCAGGCTCTGTACGTGATAGATCCCAGGCATGGGTCCAGCGTATGCGGTGCTGCTGGGTGACGCCTGCGCGTGGCCCCCAGCGTTGCGCAGGAGGGTTGCGCGAGAGCCGTGCGGGAACGTTGCGAAAGAACGTGCGAGAGGGAGGCGCCGCTCAGGTGTCGACGATGAGGGTGAAAGGACCGTCATTGACCAGGTCCACCTGCATCATCGCGCCGAAGCGACCGGTCGCGACCTCCAGCCCGCGAGACCGCAGGGACGCCACGACCGCGTCCACGAGAGGCTCGGCCACCG
>NZ_JAUNVI010000124.1 GCF_030537745.1 Ornithinimicrobium sp.
TTCCTGTCGATCGTCACCGACGCGGAGTTGCGACGCAACCCCACCGTGAAGTCGGAACTCGATGACACGGGGGAGCGTCCCATGTCCGGCCTGATGCTCACCTACCCGGTGCACCAGAGCGCGGACATCCTGTTCTGCAAGGCGAACCTGGTGCCCGTCGGCAAGGACCAGTTGCCGCACATCGAACAGGCACGCACGGTCGCTCGTCGCTTCGACGAACGCTACGGACGGGCGGACGCGCAGCGTGCTGTCTTCCCGGAACCCGAGGCGCTGCTCAGCCGTTCCGGCACCATTCTGGGTCTCGATGGCACCAAGATGAGCAAGTCCAAGGGCAACACCATCGAGCTGGGCATGACGGCCGACGAGACGGCAAAACTGCTCAAGCGTGCGGTGACCGACTCCGACCGGCACATCACCTATGACCCCATCAACCGTCCCGAGGTGTCCAACCTCGTCAATCTCACGGCGCTGTGCATGGATCTCGATCCACTCGATGTGGCCGAGCAGATTGGCGACGGTGGAGGCGGAGGCCTCAAGAAGCTGGCCACGGAGGCGGTCAACGAACGTTTCGCCGGCCACCGCGCACGACGTGCGGAGATCGTCGCCGACCCCGGTCAGTTGCGCGCCATCCTGGCCGATGGCAATGCGCGTGCCAATGACGTCGCCAACGAAACCCTTGACGAGGTTCGCCAGGCAATGCAAATGGACTACTGACCGGCACCGCGGGGTCGAACCCGCCACGCCAAACACGAGGAGGCCCGGTCGATGACCGGGCCTCCTCGTGGTTGTTGCAGCTGTGGGGGTGTCTCAGACCGACGGCTGGGCGGCGTCCTTGACCTCCACGCCGGCACGGCGACGACGACGCTTGCGCGGCTTCGACGCCACCGCGGCGTCGTCCCTCGGATGGTCGCCCACTGCCTCTGTGGAGGTGTTGCGCCGGGGGCGATGACGATCTGCGTCACCGGAGCCCCCGGAGGGACGGTCACCCGAGCGTCGCTCACTGGAACGACCGCCAGAACGGCGTTCGGAGGAGCCTCGCTCCGAGCGCTCTGAGCGTTCCTTGCGTTCCACCGGCTTGGCTCCGGGGAGCTTCCCGCGGGTCCCCGCGGGGATGTCGAGTTGCTCGAACAGGTGCGGCGAGGACGAGTAGGTCTCCTCCAGCGGAGGCAGGTCCAGCTCGAGTTCCTTGTCGATGACCTTCCACCGGGTGGCATCCGCCCAGTCGACGAGGGTGACCGCCACGCCCTTCTGACCGGCGCGAGCTGTGCGGCCGATCCGGTGGACGTAGGTGTTGGCCGTGTCGGGGCACTCGAGGTTGACCACGTGGCTGACGCCGGTGATGTCGATGCCGCGAGCTGCGACGTCGGTGGCCACGAGGATCGTGATCTTGTCCGAGCGGAAATCCTTCAACGCACGCTCACGTGCGGCCTGGTTCAGGTCGCCGTGGATGGCCGCGGCCGGGAAGCCCCGGTCCACCAGTTCGTCGGAGAGGCGCTGAGCCGCGCGCTTGGTGCGGCAGAACACCATCATCTTGGTGGTGTTGGTGCCCTGGGCCAGCCGCGCGACGATCTCGGGCTTGTCCAGGTTGTGGGACTGGTAGGCGAACTGCTCGACGTCCGGAACGGTGGCCTTGGCATCCTGACCCTCGGCCCGGATGTTCACCGGTCGGTTCAGGGTTGCGCGGGCCAGCGCAAGGATGGGGGCCGGCATCGTCGCCGAGAAGAGCAGGACCTGGCGATCCTTCGGCGTGGCAGCCAGCAGGCGTTCGATGTCCGGCAGGAACCCGAGATCGAGCATCTCGTCGGCCTCGTCCAGCACGAGAACCTGAATCTTCGACAGGTTCAGCGCACGCCTGTTCAGCAGGTCGAGCAAGCGGCCGGGGGTACCGACGACGACGTCAACCCCGGAGGCGAGAGTGTCGAGCTGCTCGTCGTAGCCCGTGCCGCCGTAGATGGTCAGCACACGGGTTTTGAGCTTTGCACCGGCGAGCGCGAGGTCGCGGGACACCTGGAGGGCGAGTTCGCGCGTGGGGGCCACGACGAGCGCGCGGGGCTTGCCGTGCGTGGGCGGATCTTCCGCGTCCTCGGCCAGACCCGTGATCCGGTGCAGCAGGCTGGTGCCGAAGGCCAGCGTCTTGCCCGTGCCGGTGCGTGCCTGACCAATGAGGTCGACGCCTGACAGGGCGAGGGGGATCGCCAGCGACTGGATCGGGAAGGGGTGGACGATGCCGCCCTCGGCCAGTGCGGATGATATTTCTTCTCTGATGCCGAGATCGGCGAACGTCTGTTCGCCCGGCTGTTCTTGATCGCTCAGCGT
>NZ_JAUNVI010000006.1:0-47507 GCF_030537745.1 Ornithinimicrobium sp.
CAGGGCCGATCAGCGGGGTCGATCCGCCGGGTCAATCCGCAGGGTCGATCAGGCGAGGCGGCCGGGGCGCCTCGGGGCGTCGGCGGCGCGCAGGGTGGCAAGGATGCCGAGGGTGTTGCGATCCGCGTCGGTCAGGTCGTCCGGGTCCACCCACCGAGCCTTGCGGGCCTCGGTCGCCAGGTGCAGGACCGGCCGGTGGTCCAGTCGGACCCGGAAGATCACGTCGATGCCCTGCCCGGACGCATCCACCCGCACGGCCACCGGGTCGCCCGCCTCGATGTCCAGCCCGACCTCCTCCGCCACCTCGCGGCGGACGGCGTCGGCAGGGTCCTCCCCCTTGTCCAAAAAGCCTCCCGGCAGGCTCCAGCCCTTCCGGTGCGGTTGCCACAGCACGAGCACCTCGCCCTCATGCTCGAGCACGCAGACTGCGCCCGCGACATAGCTGGGTGCCGCCAGGCGCACGACGTGGCGCTTGATCGGGTTCGGCGTCAGCCGGAAAGCCAGCAGGGCAGCCGTCCCCGCCTTGCGACGCACCGTGCTCCAGTCCACGGCCCTACCTCACCACATCAGCGGGGCTGAGGGCACGCGCGTGCGTCTGCGGCGCCGCGCGCGGTGACTGTCGATCGTCCGGTCAGCGCACATCGACCGCGGCCGACCTCCCCGCTGCCCTGCCGCTAAACAGGCACCCACCCAGGAAGGTCCCCTCCAGCGAGCGGTAGCCGTGCACCCCTCCGCCACCGAAGCCGGCGACCTCACCCGCTGCATACAGCCCCGGGATCGGCTCACCGTCACCGCCGAGCGCCCGGCTGTGCAGGTCGGTCTGCACTCCCCCCAGCGTCTTGCGGGTGAGCACCCGCAGCCGGATGCCCACGAGCGGCCCGTGCTTGGGGTCCAGGAAACGGTGCGGCGCCGCGGTCCTGATCAGCTTGTCACCGCGCGACCTGCGTGCGGCACGCACCAGCGCGGTCTGGGTGTCCTTACCGAAGTCGTTGGCCAGCTCTCGGTCCCGCGCTTCGACGATCTCGCGCACCGCGACGGGATCGAGCAGATCCTGGCCAACGAGAGCGTTCATCTTCGCCACCAGCTCCTCGACCGTTGCGGCCTCGACAAAATCAGCGCCATGGTCGACGAACGCCTGCACCGGCGCGGGCACATCGGTGGTGACCCGACCAAGCACGCCCCTGACCGACTTCCCGGTCAGGTCCGGGTTTTGCTCCGACCCGGACAGGGCGTACTCCTTGCCGAGGATCGTGTGCGAGGCGATGAACCAGGAGTGGTCATGGTCGGGGTCGGTGGTGCGCAGGTGGGCCAGGGTGCCCAGGGTGTCAAAACCGGGCAGGTAGGGGGCGGGTAGCCGCCGACCGGTCGCGTCCAGCCAAAGGGAGCTCGGCCCGGGCAGGATGCGGATGCCGTGCCCCGGCCAGACTGGCGAATGGTTGGGGATGCCTTCCACGTAGTGCCACATCCGGTCACGGTTGACCAACAGGGCCCCCGCCGCCACGAGCGGATCGATCATCGACCCGTCGACATACGCGGGCACGCCGGTCACCATGTCCTCCGGTGGCGCGCCGAGGCGCTGCGGCCAGAACTCTCGGACCAGCGCGGTGTTGGCGCCGATCCCGCCGCTGGTGACGATCACCGCCTGCGCACACAGCTCAAAATCGCCCACCATCTCCCGGCTGGACGGCGCCCCACGCTCCACCTCATCGGTCGCCAGCAGGTGCCCCCGCACCCCCGTGACAGCACCACCGGTCACGACGAGCTCGGTGACCTTGTGGCGCCCTCGCAGCGTGACCAGCCCTGACTCCACCCCGGCACGCACGGCCGCCTCGAACGGCGCCACGATCCCCGGTCCGGTCCCCCAGGTGAGATGGAACCGCGGCACCGAATTGCCGTGCCCGGTCGCCATACCGTCCCCGCGTTCGGCCCACCCGACCACCGGGAAGAAGCGCACCCCCAGCTCGTGCAACCAGGCCCGTTTCTCCCCCGCCGCCCACGCGACGTAGGACCTGGCCCACTGGCTGCCCCAGGTGTCGTCCTGACCCGGCTCGGCCGCAGCTCCGAGCCGGTCGAAGCCCGCGCTCCCCCGCCAGTCCTGCCAGGCCAGGTCGTAGCTGTCCTTGATCCCCATCCGCCGCTGCTCCGGGCTGTCCACCAGGAAGAGCCCGCCAAAGCTCCACCAGGCCTGCCCACCCAGGTAGGTCGTGGACTCTTGGTCGACGAGCACGACCCTGCGTCCCGCGGCCACGAGCTCGCTCGTCGCGACCAGCCCGGCCAGCCCAGCCCCCACCACGATGACGTCTGCGTCCATGACCGGAGGGTAGCGCCGAAGGAGGACAAAGACTTCGAGCCGGACGGGATTAGGCTGTCTGGTGATGCGCATCCGTGAGCACATCCCCCGCGGCGTGAGGACCGGGCTGCGACGAACCGTCGTCGTGGCCCTGCTGGCGTTGGTCGCCTTCATGGGCGGGGTCGCCACCACGGCGCTGTGGCCGGTGCAAACACAGACCCGATACTTCACGGCAGACGTCTCGGTGGAGCCGCGCCTGGACTCCACCGTGCAGCTGCCCACGGTCGTCGGCGACGTGATCCTCACCTTCGACGGTCTCCTGCCCGCACCTGGCCTCACCGCGCAGGTGCAGGTCCGCGACGAGGTCACCGATCTGCTGCGCACCGGCCGGCTGAACTCCGCCGACCTGCAACCGCACCCGGACGAGCTCCGGGCGGCAATCGACTCCGGCGTTGCCGAGGTGGCGTGGAAGTTCGCAGCCGGGGCGATGGGGACCACCTTGCTGGCGCTCCTCGCGTATGCCGTGGCTCGGCCTCGGCATGCCGGTCACGTCGTGCTCATCTCCGGACTGGCGACGGCGCTGGCCCTGGCCGGGCCCGGCGCTGCCGCATACCTCACTTATCGGACTGCCAACGTCACGGAGTTCCGGGCCACGTCCTTGCTGTCCCTGGTGCAGACCAACCGGGGGATCCTGGACGATCTGAGCCGCAAGGCGGACCAGGGCGCGATCTATGTGACCAACCTGCTCGCCCTCTCCGACGCGGTGCGGCAGGAGTTCAACCCCGATGCCGAGACGGCACCGGCCGCAGCCAGGTTTCTGCTGGTCAGCGACATCCACGGACTCAACCAGTATCCGTTGATGCGGGCGATCATCGCCACCGAAGGAATCGACGCCGTCATCGACACCGGTGATCTGATCAACTTCGGTGAACCGGCCGAGGGCGACCTCACCGACATCTACTCCGGTATCGAGAGCCTCGGCGTTCCCTACATCTTCGTGAGCGGCAACCACGACGCGCTCTCCCTCACCGACGATGCCATGCTGCGACGAATGGCGCGGGTGCCCGGCGTCCTCCTGGTGGAGCCGACCGCCGGCACCTTCCAACGGATCGACGTCAACGGCGTCTCGATCAGCGGCTTCAACGACCACCGCTATTTCAACCAACGTGACGAAGACTTCGCCGACCAACAGGTCAAGGCGGCCCGGGCCTTCACGGAGGCGACCGCTGGGTCGCCGCCCACCGATCTGGTCCTAACCCACGAGCCGTACGCGGCCAACCGGGTGCGGGCCACGCTGGTGACGATCAACGGACACATGCACGTGCAGGCCCTCAACAACGAGCACATCCAGCTCGGGTCGTTCACCGGCGGCGGGCTGGTCAACCAGTTCCGCATCCCACCGTTGACCGACGAGGCGCGCGAGGCGGCTAAGGAAGACCCGGCGACCGCTGGCGAACTCGTCGGCCACCCCTACAGTTTCGACATCCTCACCGTCGGTCAGGACTGCTCGGTGACCAGCCTGACGCGCTACAACTACCGCAACCTGGTCTCCGGGCGTCCGCAGTTCGACGACATCAGCATCATCAACGGTCGCACGCTGCAGGCGAGCACCCCGCTCGACCGCACCTGCGGCAGGGACCTGGGGGTCCAGGTCAGCGATCTCGCCCAGGCGCAGCCCGTCACCCCCTAAGGATCGCCTGGTGCCCGGTCAGGCGGGGAGAGGCCAAGCGTGCCGCACCTCATACCGAGGCGTGCCGCCGGGACCCTGACCCAAGTGCGAAGCGACCAGCACCACTTCCGAGGCCACCCATGAGGGCGAGCTCAGGGTGTCCAGGGACTGCAGCAACTGGCCAGCGGGGTGCGGGCGCCCGATGGCCCGCGCCAGTGTGAGGTGCGGGTGGAAGCGGGTGCCGTCGACCCGGACCCCGGCATGGTTGGCCACGGCGCGCAAGCCCTTGGCCCAGGGCTCCAGCGCGGTGGTCCCGCGCACTCCGGCCCAGAGGACCCGCGCCGCCCCCGGGTCCGCGAAGGCACCAGCACCGACGAGCGTGAGGACGGCAGGGGTATGTCGATCCGCCCACCTCTGCCCCTCCTCGATCAGCACTTCCTCGCGCCACTCCTCCAGGTCGGGCAGAAAGGCCAACGTCAGGTGCAGGTGCTCGGGCCTGACCCAGCGCCATTCACGGCGGCTGGCGACCGCATCGCGGCGTGGCTGGACAAAGGCCTCGAGCGCCTCCACCACCTCCGGCGGCGGGACGATGGCGAGGAAGGCACGCATGCTGACCATGGTGACGCATGTGGCACGCTGATCCGGTGACAATGCCAGCCGACGTTCCCCCCGCTGGCGATCAGCGCTCCCCCACTTCCAGGGTGGCTTCGATCGCCTGGGCGATCGCCACCATCGTTGTCGCGTTGGTCGTGGGACTGATCGTGTGGCTGGCGGTGGGTGACCGTGCCGGGACAGTTGCCGGTGCCGGTGCCTCGCCCGCGTCGCCCACCGCGCCAGCCCCCCCCGCGCCCGCCGGTGATCCCGCAGAGGCGTCCCCGCAGCCCCCGTCCCCGGAGGTCCAGCAGATGATGCTCGACCTTCAGCGACGCGACGCTGGCGACCCGCTCGCCATCGGCTCCGTCGACGCGCCGGTCGTGATGATCGAGTATGCCGACTACCGCTGCCCCTTCTGCGCCAAGTTCCATCTGGAGATCCGACCGGAGCTCACGCCGCTCGTCGATGACGGGACGCTTCGGATCGAGTTCCGCGACCTCGTGCTCTTCGAGGAGCAGTCTCAGCAGTCGGCGGTGGCGGCGCGGGCCGCTGCATCCCAGGACCGGCTGGCGGCTTACCAGAAGGCGCTCTTCGGCAAGTCAACTCAGGGCCATGCCGAGTTGGCCCGCGAGGACTTTCTCGCGATGGCGCGGGAGGTCGGCGTGCCGGACCTGGAGGCGTTCGAGGTCGCGTTGGACGACGAAGCCCTCGACGCTCTGGTGACCGCCGACACGCAGGAGGCTCGCGCCCTCGGGATCAGCTCCACCCCGACCTTCCTCATCAACACGTCGGTCGTGCAGGGCGCCTATGAGGCGGAGCACATGGTCTCCGTCATCGAGCAGGAGCTCGCCAAGGCTCAGCAGGCTCGGGAGTCCTGACCATCCTCTGCGGTGACTCTGGGCCGCTATAGCGACCCGGATCCACCGCGCCCGCGCTTCCGTGAGCGTTCGACCGTCACAGGGTCAGGCTGTGCGGTGACTTTGGGTCGCTATAGCGACCCGGATCCACCGCGCCCACGCTGCGCCACGGGCTCCTCGCCGGCTTGGGCAGGCCGACCAGTGCGGCCATGGTCGCCGGCGACCATGCGCGCTCGCCGGATGTGCACGACATACCAACGGTGCGCAAACGCGACCACCGCGGCGGCAAGCACGGCTGCCACCAGGACTGCGGCGACTCCGCTGGAGAGCGCCTGCTCGAAGAACGCCGCCCATACCGCAAAGCCGATCGTCGAGTAGATCAGCGCCCACGCGAGCGCGCCGAGCGACTGGGCCAGGGTGAAACGGACCCATCGCGTGCGCAACACCCCGGCCGAGGCGAGCACGACGGTCTGGACACCGACGGTCAGGTAGCACAGGGGTACGGCCGCGATCCCGCAGCGCTGGATGGCATCTCGCCCCCGGCCGATTGCCTCGCTGGAGAGCCAGCGGTGCACCCGGACCTGCCAACCGCGGGTGGGACGAGTGCGGCGTAGCGCCTGCTCGGTCACATAGCGCGCGATCCAGTAGGTGGCCTGTCCGCGCAGCATCCCGATGACGAAGAGCAGGGCCAGAGCCAGGCCGAAGGGATAGTTCGAGAAGAGTCCGGAGTCCATGATGCCGCCGTCAGCTCGGCAGTCCGGCGACCGCGTCCTGCGGCGGGCGCTGGGTCCTTGTCGTGCAGGCCGGGACGGGTTCAGTCATGGGAACCCCTCCTGCGGGACCTCTTGTGCGAGCGAAGCGGCTCACGAACAATATGCAAGGGCAATCTTACCAAAAGAACGCGGTAGTCAAGGTCTGGCCGCCCGAGGGCGAGGGCCAGCTGGCGCGGCACGGCATACTCTCGATATGAGAATCGTCGTCGCCCTCGGCGGCAACGCGTTGCTGCGACGCGGCCAGGTGCCGGACGCCCAGGCTCAGGTCGACAACATTCGCGTAGCCATGCGGGCGCTCGCGCCGCTCACGGACGCCCATGACCTCGTCATCACGCACGGCAACGGGCCACAAGTCGGGGTGCTGGCGATAGAAAGCGCGGCGGATGCGCGCCTGACACAGCCCTACCCCTTGGACGCGCTGGGCGCCATGACGCAGGGGCTGATCGGCTACTGGCTCCTGCAGGCGTTGGGCAACGAGCGGCCCTACCGGCAGTTTGCCGCCGTGCTCAACCAGACGCTGGTCCAGGCAGAGGACCCGGCGTTTGGGAATCCGACCAAGTTTGTCGGCGAGGTGTATGACGAGGCGACCGCCCGCGCGCTGGCGGACAAGAACGGCTGGCAGGTGAAGGCGGACGGCACTGGCTGGCGCCGAGTCGTGCCCTCACCCCAGCCGCGCGAGATCATCGAGACGAGGCTGATCGATGGGCTGCTGCAGCAGGGGGCCATCGTCATCTGCGCGGGCGGCGGTGGGGTGCCGGTCGTGCTCACCCCGGGCGGCGACCTCCACGGCGTCGAGGCGGTCATCGACAAGGACCTGTCCGCGGCCCTGCTCGCGAACCGCCTCGGCGCCGACCGGCTGCTCGTGCTCACCGACGTGCCGGCGGTGATGGAGGACTACGGGACCGACCGTGCGCGGGAAATTCGGCGCGCCACTCCCGAGCAGTTGCGCGCGCTCGACCTCCCGGCAGGGTCCATGGGTCCCAAGGTGGAGGCGGTCTGCCGCTTCGTGGAGGAGGCCGGCCCCGGCGCTGCGGCCGCGATCGGCAACCTCGAGCAGGCCGAGGCTCTCCTTGACGGCCGGGCCGGCACCTATGTCACTGCGCGCTGAGGATCAGAGCTGTCCCTCGAGGGGTCCAGCAGCCCAGCTCCCGAGCACCGGCGTCCACTCTCGGACCGCGACCTGCTCCACCAGACCCTGTTGCTGCATCGGGTCATCCCGCAGGAGCTCGGCGATCTCGGCGGCACTGTCGCCGGCCAGGATGAGCAGCGCGGCGTCGGGCGCTTCGTCGACATCGGCGTAGGGACCGGACAGCAGGACCACCCCCTCCTCGGCCAGGTCGCTCAGGAACTCGCGGTGCGACGGACGGTGCTCGTCGCGGGCAGCAGTGTCGGTGGAGTAGCTGTAATGGACGACGTAGAGGCTCATGCACCCCGATCTTAGGGACACCCCTTGCGGAGTTCCCGATATAGCATGATAGCATTCTTGGTATGCTAGAGAAATCGCAGTTCAACGTGTATTTGCCGCGGGATCTGATCACCCAAATCAAGCACCGCGGCATCGACGAGGGCATCAGCCTCTCCGCCCTCGTCGAGAAGGTGCTGCTCGCCTACCTCGCCACGCCCCCTTCGCCCTCCACCCTCGACGGGAAGTGACCGCCATGACCGCGATCGCCGATCTGACCGCCCGACCGATCCGCTTCACCGCCGACATCCCCGCCTGGCGCACCATCCTGGCGGCTCTCGGCGGCACCTTGATCAGCGAGGCCCCCGGCTGGCTCGTCTACCAGCTCGGCTCGGGGCGAATCGCCCTGCATGCCAGCAGCCAGGACCGCCCCGCCGGCTCCTCCGCCATCGGCCTGGAGACGTCGAGCCCGCTGGAGTGGGCCGTCAAAGCAGCCGCTGCGGCGGGCGCCCCGATCAGCTTGGCGCACACGGCGCATGGCCCCAGCGCCCAGGTCGACGCCAAGGACGGCACTGTCTTCAGCCTTGACAGCGTGACCCCGGCCGCGGCAGGTGTTGGCCCGACCCAAGGAGAGCTGACCTCCCTGGCGATCTGGCACACCCCCCTCGGTGGCCACGCTCGATCGATCTTCACCGCCCTCGACGCCCGTCCACGGGTCCTCGCCGACGACGAGATGTGGACGGACTTCCGCTGCGACGGCGGTGGCCTCCTCGCCGTCCACGCCGCCGACACGGTCGGGGCCGAGCTCGCGTTCGAGTGGGCTGGCAACGTCGAGGAGGCCAAGGCGTTGCTGGACGCCGCGGGGGTTCAGTCGGCGCTTATCGACGAGGGTCACAGCCGCACGCTGCAGATCGCTGATCCAGACGGGGTCAAGGAGATCTGGATCAACGAGAAGCAGACCGATCTCTACGGCTACACCCTGGGCGAGCTCGACTGAGCCGCGCTCAGGGCCTGCGCCCGCTGCGCCGCCCGCCCGCGGTAGGCAGCAGCCGCCATCCGGTTGCCGCAGGTCGTGCTGCAGAAGCGTCGTGACCGGTTGCGGGACAGGTCGACGTGGACATCGTCACAGTCATCGGCCTCGCAGGTGCGAAGGCGTCCCAGCTCATCTGCACGCAGCACGTCGGCGACGGCCATCGCGGCCTCGACGGCCATCCGGGTGGCCAGCGGCGCGTCGTCGGGGGTCGCGTGCAGGTGCCAGCCGAACTCGTCGTGGATGACGACGCGGGGCAGCGCCCGCGCTGCGGCCAGCAGCGTGTTGACGATCGCGGCAACCTCGTGCTCTTCGCGTTGCCACAGTTGGGCCAGTTGGGGGCGGAGGGCACGCACGGCGTCGAGCTCAGCACGGTCGCCGGTGCGGCTCCCCGACCACCGCCACGTCCGGACGAAGTCGTCGAGGTCGCCGATGGTGGCGAGGGCATCCTCGGACCTGCCCTGAGCAGCAGTGTTGACCAAGGCTGCAGCCCCTTGCAGCGCGAGCTCAGTATCATGGGTGAATTGCATTTTGACTCCTGACGCTCCTCGGGTCTATCGTCATGATCGTCAACGACTGACACCCATGATCCCACGGTGGCCGTCGATGTCGGCCCCTGAGCCGAGAGGAGGCCCGCATGACTGCGACCTCGACCCGAAAGGCCACCACGATGAGCCCGCGCGAGACGAGCTCACGCGAGACGCCGTCAGCGCAACACGTGCTCCTCGTCGGTCTCCTGCTCGCGGTCGTGAGCGCCGCTACCTTCGGCACGGCGGGAGCGGTCGCCAAGAGTTCGCTGGTCCAGGGTTGGTCGCCCGCCGCTGCGGTGACCGTCCGGATCTCCGTGGGCGCCCTCATCCTCGCGGTGCCGACGGCCCGAGCGATGCGCGGTCGGTGGCAGCTGCTGAGCTCGGTCAAGACCTGGGTGCAGATCGGACTGTTCGGCACCTTCGCCGTCGGTGGCTGCCAGCTGTTCTACTTCCTCGCCGTCCGCGAACTCTCCGTCGCCGTCGCGCTGATGATCGAATACCTGGGTCCGATCCTCGTCGTCGCCTGGTTGTGGCTGGCCAACGGCCATCGGCCGCGTCGACTCACGATGATCGGGATGGGGCTGGCCATCCTCGGCCTGGTGCTCATCCTCGACGTCCTGGGCGACGTCCAGGTCAGCACGCTGGGGGTGCTCTTCGGACTCGGCGCTGCGGTGGGCCTGGCCATCTTCTTCGTTATCGGGGCCGACGACTCCAACGGGCTGCCGCCGATCGCCTTCGCCTGCCTCGGCATGGCGGTCGGCGCCGTGATGCTCCTGCTGGTCGGCATGCTGCAGATCGTGCCCTTCGAGATCAGCACTACCGACGCGGTCCTGGCCGGGGTCTCGCTCCCGTGGTGGGTGCCGCTGATCTGGCTCGGCATCGTTGCGGCCGCCATCGCCTACGTGACCGGGATCGCCGCCAACCGCCGACTCGGCGCCAAGGTCGCCTCCTTCGTCGGGCTGACCGAGGTGATGTTCGCCGTGCTGTGGGCCTGGCTGCTGTTGGGCGAGATGCCGGCCACGATCCAGCTGCTGGGCGGCCTGCTCATCCTCGTCGGAGTCATCGCCGTCAAGCTCGACGAAGCCCCGGACGAGCCCCACATCGACGTCCCCTCCCCGGTCCTTCCCGCCGCCGACGCCAACTCCTAGTTGACGCTCGCCCGGCGGACGAAGTCGGTGATCCCCTCGGCTTCCTCGATGCGGGTCGCTTCGCCGAGATAGGGCATGTGGCCGGTCTCGAACCACGCGTGCTCGATCCGCTCCAACGCCGAGTCAGGCAGCCGCAGGTGCGCGACCATGTCCTCGGCCGCGCCGTAGGGCGTGGCGAG
Organism: Ornithinimicrobium sp.; assembly: GCF_030537745.1. Lineage (GTDB taxonomy): Bacteria > Actinomycetota > Actinomycetes > Actinomycetales > Dermatophilaceae > Ornithinicoccus. The sequence continues at coordinate 10,473 of NZ_JAUNVI010000006.1, forward strand.
GTCGTAGTAGCCGTATTCGACGCGGACCCGCAGGTGCGGGTTGGCGCGCATCACCCGCTCGAGCTTGTCGGTGACATTGATCGGCTTGCCCTCGAACTCCTTGTAGGACCAGGTGTCGATCGCGTCCGAGAACACCGCATACGGCAGGTCGAGCTCGGACCTCAGCTCGTGGCGCAGGTAGTGATGGATCGCCGCCGCATACGGCCCCATGATCAGGTCGATGCTCGGGTCCGCGTCCATCCCCTCGGCGATCCCGGAGTGCAGCGTCCCGACCACCCGGCCGTCGATCCGACCCACCGTCTGGCCCTGGTCGCGCAACAGCTCGGTGCAAAAGCGCCAGTGCTCTGGGCGCAGGTCGCACCGCTGCACGTAGTCCTCGGAGAGGCCGGTGAGGCGCGCAAGGTCGGCGGCCACGCCATACCTCTCCTCCTGGGTGAGCCGGTTGCCGCGCGAGAGCGCCCAGCGGTAGCGGCCACTGGCAAACTCTTCCGCCTCGGTGAGCAGCTCACGCAGCGACCGCCCGGGGTGTTTGCCGTGGAAGTGCGCGATCGCCGCATAGGTCGGCAGGTAGGACAGGCAGGCTTCGTCGTGTCGCAGGAAACGGAAGTCCTGGGTGCCGAAGTCGAGCACGCTGGAGATCAGCACGAGGCCGTTGAGCTGCAGACCGAAGCGCTCGAAGAGGTGCGCCGCCACCGACACCGCCCGCGTCGTCCCGTAGGACTCGCCGCACACAAACTTCGGGCTCATCCAGCGGTCCTCGCGCGTGCACCACAGCCGGATCACCTCGCTGACCTGCTCGACATCCTTCTTCCAGCCGTGGTAATCCTTGGCCTTGCCGCCCTCGACCGCGCGCGACTGTCCGGTCGACATCGGGTCGATGAAGACCAGGTCGGAGACCCGCAGCAGCGTCTCGGGGTTGTCGATGAGCGCGTAGGGGGGAGGGGTCGGCTGGTGCGGCTCCCCTGCGTCCACGATCCGCGGTCCGAGCAGGCCCAGGTGCAGCCACACCGAGCTGGACCCGGGTCCGCCGTTGAAGACGAACGTGATCGGACGGTCTCTGCGCTTGGTGGCGCGGGCGGCGTCGTCCGGCCCGTCCAACTCCAGCGTGTATGCCGTGACCGCCAGCTCCGCGCGCGCCTTCCAGCCCTCGAAGACATCGTCCTTCACCTCCTCCTCGCGCAACACGATGCGGCCGGTGCGCGCGGTATAGGTCAGGTCGCCATCAGCCGTGGCAAGGGTGTGGCTGGTCTCGATCAGGAGGTCGCGGGGCTCGGGGCGCTCTGCGGCCGCAGCAGAGGTCTGCGTGGCCTTGCCCTCGCCTTTGGTGCCGGTGCTGGGTTCCGTGTCGGTCATGGGTTCAACACTAGTCACGCCGTCGGACCCGGAGCCCTCGAACGAGTGCCCCGACCACCTTCTCGCGGTCCGCGCGCGCGCCGACGTCGGTGGTGGATGTTTGGATGGAGTCATGACCAACCCGCTGCTGGCCCCCTCGACGCTGCCCTTCTCCCTGCCTGACTACGCCACCCTGACCGACGCGCACGTGCGTGAGGCCCTGGCCGCGGGGATGGAGCAGCACCTCGCCGAGCTCGACGTGATCGCCACCGACACCTCGCCGGCGACCATCGCCAACGTCCTGGAGGCCAGCGAGCGCAGCGGCGCGACGCTTGACCGGGCGCTGGCCGCCTTCTGGGTCGCACGCTCGGCAGACACCAACCCCGAACGCGACGCGATCATGGCCGAGTTCGCGCCCAAGATGGCCGCGCACACCGACGCGATCATGCTCAACCGCGCCCTCTATGAGCGGCTCCGTCAGCTCAATGCCGCTGCTGAGGGCGGGCAGATCGAGCTGGATGAGCAGGACGCCTTCAACCTCGCCGAGCGGCTCAAGGCCTACGAGCGCGGTGGGATCAACCTGCCGCAGGAGCAGCAGGCACGCCTGCGCGAGCTCAACGCCGAGCTCGCGACCCACTCGACGCAGTTCGACACCGCCCTCACCGCCGCGCGCAACGCCGCCGCCGTCCACGTCGCGGACGAGGCAGAGCTCGCTGGCCTGTCCGAGGGCGACAAGGCTGGGCTTCGGGCCGCTGCGCAGGCGCGCGATCTCGACGGTTGGCTGATCCCGATCGTCAACACCTCCGGCCAGCCGCTCCTGGACAGCCTGGCGGACCGCGGCCTACGCGAACGCATCTATCGCGCGTCGGTGACCCGGGGACTTTCCGGTGCGCACGACAACCGCGACCGCCTGGTCACCATCGCGCGCCTGCGCGCCGAGAGGGCAGAGCTGCTGGGCTATCCCCACCACGCCGCCTACGCCCAGGAGGTCGGCTGCGCCCGCACGACGGAGGCGGTCAACGACATCCTGGCCCGCCTCACGCCCGGCATCCAGGAGCTGACCGGCAAGGAGGCTGCGGTCCTGGCCGCCCGCCTTGCCGATCTGGACCCGGACGCCACGCTGGAGCCCTGGGACTGGCAGTTCCTGGCGGCGAAGGAGGCGGCAGCGAGCTCCTTCGACACCGACCAGCTCAAGCCCTACCTGGAGTTCGAGCGGGTCCTGACCGAGGGCGTCTTCGCCGCGGCGACCGCGCTCTACGGCATCACCTTCGTCGAGCGTCCCGAGCTCGTCGGCTACACCGCACAGGCTCGTGTCTTCGAGGTCCTGGAGGAGGACGGCAGCACCCTCGGCGCGGTCGTCATCGACCCCTACACCCGCCCGACCAAGCAGGGTGGCGCCTGGATGACCTCGCTCGTCGACCAGTCGCACCTGCTGGGCACCCAGCCGGTCGTCACCAACACCTGCAATGTCCCGCCGCCGGCGCAGGGCTCACCGAGCCTGATGACGTGGGACAACGTCATCACGCTCTTCCACGAGTTCGGGCACGACCTGCACGGGCTGCTCTCCGATGTCCGCTATCCCTCCCGCTCGGGCACCTCCGTCCCTCGCGACTTCGTCGAGTTCCCCAGCCAGGTCAACGAGATCTGGGCCTGGGAGCCGAGCCTCATCGCGGCATACGCCCGCCACCACGAAACCGGTGAGCCGGTGCCGGCCGAGTGGGTCGACGCGCTCGTGGCCAACCGCCAGGAGAGCGGCCGCGACACCCTCGAGCTGCTCTCGGCGATGCTGCTCGACCAGGCCTGGCACCAGACGCCGTTGGTCGACCTGCCCGAGGACGGCAGCGGGGTGGAGGCCTTCGAGGCTGCCGCTCTGGAGCGGCTCGGCGCCGCTCACCCGCTGGTGCCGCCACGCTATCGCTCCGCCTACTTCCACCACATCTTCGGCGGTGGCTACTCCGCTGGTTACTACTCCTACCTCTGGTCCGAGGTCATGGATGCCGACACGGTCGCGTGGTTCCGCGAGCAGGGCGACGAGGACAACGCAGGAGGTATGACGCGCGCCGCCGGCGACCACTTCCGCCGTGAGCTCCTGGGCCGGGGTGGCTCGATCGAGGCGATGGAGTCCTACCGCCGCTTCCGCGGCGCCGACCCAGAGGTGAAGCACCTGCTGGCGCGTCTGGGTCTAGCGAGCTAAGTCCACACTTCAGCGGCGGCCGGTGCTAGTTTGAAAGAAGCGACTGGAGGTTGCGATGTCGAAGAAAATGTCTCTCGTCTATGCGCTGATCGGGCTGGGGCTGGTGATCTGGTGGGCGTTGACCCAATCCAGCATCCCGGTGGCGTTGCTGCTGGTGCTCCTCGTCGTCCTGGCGGTGCACATCGTGCGACACACCAGGAGCGAGCGGGAGCGCAAGCACGACATCGACGAGGCGGATGCGCGTGCTGGTTTTCCGAGTCCGCCTGAGCGCTCCCTCTAGGGCTCACCCCCAAGCTCCCTGCGAGACCGTGAATTCGAGCCACAGGGGATAGTGGTCGCTGATCCGCCACGACATCTGGGAACGGTCTAGCCCTGACCCGGTGAGCACGTGCGGCACGAAGTCGACGTTGCCGCCGACCTGGCCGAAGGTGATGCCCTCAAGGCGGGTCTCGGTCGTGCCGTCCGGCCGGGTGGGGGTGAACCAGGAGATCTGGTCGTAGGAGTGGCGGTCGCGGTCGTCGTCGAAGATGGTCCGGCTCACATCGTGCAACACCGCGGGCGGGTAGAGCCCGGTCGCGAAGAACTCCTGCCACAGGGGGTCCTCGTGCCGGTCGATGTTGAAGTCGCCGAGCACCATGAGGTTACGGTTCCAGTCCTTGGGGCGATCTGCCCACGACCTCATCCACCGGGCAAAGGCGGCAAGCTCCGGCAACCGGTCGGCGGGCCGCAGGCCCCACAGCACGTGGACCGTGGTGAGGATGAACTCGACCTCGTTCCGCACGAATCCGGCCGCATAGGGAGTGCGGGCAAACTGGTCGACGTTGTTCTGGGCCTGCGGGGGTAGGACGATCTCACCGACCAGGCCCGAGGGCTGGACGCGCCTCGAGTCGTAGACATACGCCAGTCGCTCACTGTTGCCCTTGTCGCCCTCGGTGACGTCGGAGGCGATGACCCTGTAGTCCGGTCCCAGCAACGACAGGATCGCGAACAGCGCACTGGTCTCCCGTCTCGTCTCCTGGATAGCGGTGACGTCGAAGCGGGCCAGGACCCGGGCGATGCAGGCCATCGAGTGCCAGTCTCGCTTGGGGCTGTCCGTCGTGCGGGACGTCCATCGATCGGTGTAGCCGCCCAGAGCGCGCACATTCCAGGTGCCGATGAGCAGGTTGGTGGCGGACTTGAGCGGCACCACCCGGTCCAACTCCGCGTCCAGTCCCGCCAGGTCAGCCTCGACCTCGGTCGGCATCGGCCCCGGCGGAGTATGGGTGGACTCGCCACCTGTCCTCGACGGCATGTGCCCCAGCATGGCAGAGCCGCGAGCTACCTACCGCTCATCGTGAGGCTCGACTCAGGTGAGGCGCGCTGCCTTACGGGCGGCGGCCTCCAGCCAGCCGATGAGGGCTGCGTCCGCGTCCAGCGCCGTCGCCTCCACTCGGATCCACCCTGCGCCCATCGAGCGACCCGCACCCATCTCCGCGCGGGACGCCTCTGGGTGCCGCAGCAGCCGAGCGTCTTCGGCTGGGTCGACGCGGACGAGAAGGCTGCCGTCCTTGTGCGCGGCGACCGCCATTGCGCCGTCGACCATGAGGGAGAGCACACCAAACATCCGCACCTCGCGCAGGTCCCGATCTGGCAGAAACGTGCGGATCCGGTCCATCAGTGCGCGCGCCGGGTCGACCGAGGTTGAGGTCATGCCGGCTGCTGGTGTTGCGGGAGGTAGCCGAGGCGATCGAAGGCGAGACGGATCTCGACGATCTGTCCCTCTCGCACGGTGAACAACTCACTCGCGAGGGTCGTCTTCGCTACCTCGGTCTGCGGGAAGTACCACAGCGCGACCCGATCGCCGTCCGCCATTCGACTGTGCTCAGGTGTCCCCGTCAGCATCGGCACGAAGCCGGCCAGATAATCACGCCAGTCGGTTTTCGTGGTGACGCTCTCGTCGGGGGCGAAGCAGCGAACGTCTTCCGAGACGTAGGTCAGTGCCTGCTCGACGTCACCGCTGGTCCACGCTTGGTGATAAGCGTCCACGGTTGAGTTGGCATCGTCATCCAGGTTCGGCATGGCGGCTCCTTCGGATCGTTGGTGTTCAGCGTCGGGTGTCCAGGTGTCGGGCGGGAGCTGCTCGCCAGCAACGGCTCGGGTGAGCCGGGGCAGGAAGTGGTTCCATCCCGCTATGTGGCCAGGAACGTCCCCCTCCGGCAGACCGGCGTGGACGACCTCGACCCGAGTGCCGGTGCTGATCGGCGTCAGCTCGAAGGTCACCGTCGACGAACCTGGCGGCAAGGCCTCGTTGCCGGCAAAGCCCCAGGAGACGGTCACCCGGCGGGGCGGATCAACCTCGAGAAACACTCCTCGAGCCGGGTAGCCGGCGATGTCGACCGCGAACTGGCCGCCGGGCACCGGGTCCAGGGATGCCCACTGCCCCATCCACGAGGTCATCCCGGCGTCGGTCACCAAAAAGTCGAACACGTGATGCGGGGGCGCCTCGATCTCGATCGACGTCCGGTGCTCAGCCATCACTGGTCCGAGCCGACGACTCCACTGCCTGCTTGAGCGCGCTCAGTCGCTCCGGCCAGAAGTCGTCGAAGAACCCTTTCCCGACAGCCAGGCCTTCCGCTCGCACGGCGAACAGATGACGAGTGCCGGACCGCGAGCCGGTCACCAGCCCAGCGGCCCGCAGCACTTTGAGGTGGTGCGACACGATCTGCTGCGACAACCCGAGCGCGGCCGCGATCTCGCCGACCGCGCGGGGCTGCTGGCGGACCGAGGACAGGATGGCGCGACGGTGCGGCTCGGCTAAGGCTCGAAACGTTCGATCTAGGTCCGCTGCGACCTCGGTCATCTTTGGCTCCTCACGCCCGTAACCTACCACCAATGGCCATTTGTATAGTCCCGATGGCAGGACCGACCGTCCGGAGTGGCAGGAGCGACCGCCCGGTCAGCTGATGAGATCGCGCGCGAGCGCCGCTGGGAGGTAGTCGTAGCGGGCGAAGGCCCGGGTGAAGGACCCGGTGCCCCGGCCCACGGAGCGCAGGTCGATCGGGTAGCGCGACAGCTCGTGCTGAGGCACGTCCGCAGTGACCATCGTGTAGCCCTCCAGGTCGGCGGGCTGGGTGGACTGCACCTGGGCACGCCGACCGCGCAGGTCCGCCAGGAGCGTCCCGACATGGTCATCCCCGACGGTGACCTCCACCGTGTCTACCGGCTCCAACAAGGACACCGTCGACTCGTTGGCAGCCTCACGCATGGCCAGTGCGGCGGCGTTCTGGAAGGCCAGATCTGAGGAATCGACCGAGTGCGCCTTGCCGTCGAGCAGGGTGACGCGCACGTCGACGCATGGATAACCGGCGAGCACACCGGCCTGCAGTTGGCTGCGCGCTCCTCGCTCCACGGACGGGATGTACTGTCGCGGCACCGCCCCCCCGACCACCTTGTCCACGAACTCGAAGCCGGCACCGCGCGGGAGTGGCTCGATCTCCAGGTTGACCACGGCATACTGCCCGTGGCCACCGGACTGCTTGACCAAGCGCCCCTGGGCCTGCACCCGCCGCACGAAGGTCTCCCGCAGCGAGGTCCTGACCTCCTCGGTGGTGACCTCGACATGGTGCTGGCCGCCCAGCCGGGCGAGCACCTCGTCGACGTGCGCGGGCCCGATCGTCCACAGCACGAGCTGGTGCGTCTCGGCGTTGCGCTCCAGCCGCAGGGTCAGGTCCTCGGCGAGCAGGCGTTGCAGGCTGGTGGCGAGCTTGTCCTCATCCTTCTTCGCCGCGGCCGCGATGGCAACGGGCAGCAGCGGCTCAGGCAGGAGCCAGGGCTCCACGACAGCAGGCGCCGCCGCGGTCGAGATGGTGTCGGCGGTCTGGGCGGTGACCAGCTTGGAGACGAGCACGATCTCGCCGGCGATCGCCGAGCTGCGGGTCAGGACACCACCGGGCACCGGCGACGTGATTTGACCGAGCCGCTCGTCCTCGTCGTCGTGGCCGGGGTGGCCCTCCACCTCACGTCCGTAGACCCACTCGAGGTGACCGCTGACGTGCAGCCGGTCATCGGCGTGCAGCGTGCCGGAGAAGATCCGGACCAGTGAGAGGCGCCCGACATAGGGATCGGTGGTGGTGCGGATGACCTGTGCGACCAACGGCCCGTCCGGATCAGCGCAGAGTCCGCCGAAGTCGCCGCCGGAGGTCGTCATCACCTGCGGCAGCCACGCCACCTCGGGTGAGGGGAAGGCGTCGACGATCAGGTCCAGCAGCGCAGGGACGCCGACTCCCGTCGGTGGATTGACGGGCACGATCGGGAAAAAGCGGGCCGTGGCGGTGGCCTTGGACAGGTCAGCCCGCAACCCCTCCGGCTCCAGCTCCTCACCGGAGAGATAGCGGTCCAGCAGCGACTCGTCCTCGGACTGCTCGATGATCGACTCGATGAGGGTGCCGCGGGCCTCCGCCAGCTCCTCCTTCTCTTCCTTCGCCAGGGGTATGACGCCGCCCGTCGCGTCGGTCCGGCTCTGCTCCAGCAGGTCGATCACCCCGGCGAGCTCTACTGGATCGCCCTCGAGCACGGGAAGCGCCAGCGGCACTGCCGCACCGAAGACCCGGCGACAGTCAGCCACCACGCTGTCCCAGTCGGCGCGCGCCAACTCCAGCTGGGTCACCGCGATCGCCCTCGGCACCCCCACCGCCTCGCACTCGCGCCACAGCATCCTGGTCGCCTCGTCGATCCCGCTGCCGGCTGCGACCACGAAGAGCACGGCATCGGCAGCCCTCAGCCCTGCGCGCACGTCCCCCACGAAGTCGGGTCGTCCGGGGCTGTCCACCAGCGTGACGACCGTCCCCGTCGGCTGGTGCACGGCGCTGGCCACCCCCAGTCCGGTCGAGGCCCCCTCCGCCTCCTTGACGTGTCCGAGCGTCCCGGAGGTGATCTGCTCCAGCAATGCGCTCTTACCCGTCCCCTGGGGTCCGACCAGGACCACGCTGCGAATCTGGGCGGGAGACGACGGGGAAGCAAATGACGCGCCGCTGCGGTTCATGCTCTCAACCTATCCCTGCGCGCTCAGGGTGGATCAGGGGCTAGGTGGGCCGGCGCCGGCAACGTGGGCGGCGCCCGGCGGGTCAGCCTAAGCGGTGTCGGAACCCTCGGCGAGAAGGTCACGGGCGATGTCGCGCAGCCGGTCGTAGAGCCTGGCCACATCGGCCAGCTCGTCCGCGGAGAGCCGCTCGAAGACGACCGCCTTGGCCTCCTGTGCCGGGACCTCGAGCTCGGCCAGCATGTGCTCGGCGGCGGCAGTCACGCGCAGGAGCACCCGACGGCGATCCTGCGGGTCGGGCCTGCGCTCCACCCAGTCCTTGCACGCCACCCGGTCGATGATCCCGCTGATGGTCGGCGTGGACACCCCGAGAAGGTCGGCCAACGCCTGCCCGGTGGAGTCAGGCGCGGACCGCAGGATCGCGAGCACCTGCAGCTGCCGGATGGTCAGGTCGGTCGGGATGGGCAGGGGCGGGGCAAGGCGCATGGCGATCGTGTGCAGCTCTGCCTCGGCCGCGGCAATCTGCGCGCACAGCAGCGAGACATCAGGCCGCGCGACCATCGTTACCGCACCTCCGAGTTCCATTTGGGTCAGGCTAACTATTGGCTTTACCATAACTATCATGTCACGCCTCACGTTGTTCAGCGTCCGCAACCGCGCGCTCATCGCCCTGGTTACGCTGTTCAGCGTCCTGGCGGGACTATGGTCCGCCGGCGCCCTTCCGCGCGAGCTGTTTCCGTCGCTGCAGTTCCCCGTGCTGGTCGTGGCCACCCCCGCCCAGGGCTCGAGCGCCTCCGTCGTCGAGGAGCAGGTGACCAAGCCGGTCGAGGTCGCCGCCCAAGGCTTGCCCAACGTGGTCGAGGTGTCCTCGACCAGCGCCGACGGCTTCTCCTCGGTCATCATCGAGCTGGACTACGGCACCGATATGGGCTCGGCCCAGACCGACCTGCAGCGCGCGGTGCTCGCGCTGCCCAACCTGCCCGAGAGCGCCACCCCGCAGATCTTCGCCGGCAACCTCGACGACTTCCCGATCATCCAGCTCGCCGCCTCCGGCGGGGACGGCGTGGACAGCGTCGACCTCGTCGACCGCCTCCAGCGGGTGGTCATCCCGGACATCGAGGACCTCGACGGTGTGCGCGCGGTGACCCTGTCCGGCGTCGCCGACCGCGTCATCACCGTTGACCTGGACGAGGAAAAGGCAAAGGAGCAGGGCGTCAACGCCGCGATCGTCGGGCAGGTCCTGCAGACCAACGGCGTGGTGATGCCCGGTGGCCGGGTGCTGGACGGAGCGACCGAGCTGCCGGTCCAGGTCGGCTCCCGGCTGACCTCGGCGCAGGAGATCGCCGCCCTGCCCCTGCTCACGCCGCAGGTGGTGGGTAGGCAGCAGGCCGCCGCGCAGGCCGCAGCCACCGCAGAGGCCGCAGCAGCAGCCGCGACGGAGGCAGGAGCGATCCCCGACCAGGACGGCGCGAGCGCTGCCGCCGCTGGCGAGGTGGAGATCCCCACTCTTGGCGACGTCGCGAAGGTGAGCCTGGAGGAGCGCCCGGCGACGGCATACACGCGGACCAACGGCGAGCCCAGCGTCGGTCTGGCGATCACCAAGACCCCCGATGGCAACGCCGTCGACATCAGCCACCAGCTCGCGGACATGGACGCCGACATCAGCACCGCGCTGGACGGCGGCGAGCTCGTCACCATCTACGACGGCGCCCCCTTCATCGAGAAATCGATCGAGGACCTGGCGACGGAGGGACTGCTCGGGCTCGGCTTCGCCGTCCTGGTCGTCCTGGTCTTCCTCCTGTCCGTGCGCCTGACCCTGGTCACCGCACTGTCTATCCCGCTGTCGCTGCTCATCGCGCTGATCGGGCTCAAGGTCCTCGGCTACAGCCTCAACATCCTGACCCTGGGCGCGCTGACCATCGCGATCGGCCGCGTGGTCGACGACTCCATCGTGGTGATCGAGAACATCAAGCGGCACATCGGCATGGGCCAGGATCGCCTCACCGCGGTGGTCGAGGCCACCCGCGAGGTCGCTGGCGCGATCACCTCGGCGACGGTGGCTACGGTGGCGGTCTTCCTACCGCTTGGCTTCGTCGAAGGTCAGGTCGGCGAGCTGTTCAAGCCGTTCGCCGTGACGGTTTCTCTGGCGATGCTGGCCTCGCTGCTCGTCGCGCTGACGATCGTGCCGGTGCTGGGCTTCTGGCTCCTGGCCGGGGGACACGGGGCCCGTCGCGGGCGCCACGACGGCGAAACCGCCGAGCATGCCGACCGGCCCGACGTGCTCCAGCGCGCCTACCTGCCCGTGTTGCGCGGCGTCCTGGCCCACCCGTGGGTGACGCTGCTGCTCGCCGCGATCGTCCTGGGTGGGACCGGTTGGTCGGCGACCCTGCTCAAGACCCAGTTCATCGGCAGCTCGGGCGAGAACACCTTGCAGGCCACCCTGAGCATGCCCACCGGCACCACCCTGGACCAGACCGATTCCCAGGCCGGTCAGATCGAGACCTGGCTGGCCGGGCGCGACGACGTCACCTCCTACCAGGTCACGGTCGGCTCCCCCGGTGGGATCGAATCCGTCTTCCTGGGCAGCGGCGCCAACACGGCGACGGTGGCGCTGACCCTGGACGAGGGCATCGCCGGGGAGGAGTTCGCCAAGGAGCTGACCACCCAGATCCAGCGCGACCTGCCCAAGGGCGCGACCGTGGTGGCTCAGGCCGGGCAGCAGATGGGCCCCAGCGGCCTGGAGGTGCGCGTGCAGTCCCAGGACCCGCAGGCTCTGCGGGCGACCGCCAAGGACGTCACTGACCTGATGATGGAGTCCGGGGCCGCCGATGTCACCAACAACCTGACGGACACGATCCCGGCCCTGCGAGTCAGCGTCGACCGCGAGGCCGCGGCCGCAGCGGGCCTGACCGAGGCAGCGCTCGGGCAGGTCGTGCAGGCTGCCACCGACGGCACCACCGTGGGTCGGATCGAGCTGGACAACCAGCGCGTCGACGTGGTGGTGAAGGCGGGCGAGGCCGGTGAGCTGGACAAGCTCAAGAAGCTCCAGGTCGCGACCGACGCGGCCGGGGACCCGGTCACGCTGGACGACGTGGCCGACCTGGCGACCGTGGACGAAGCCGTGAGCATCACCCGCATCGACGGGCTGCGCGCGGCCACCGTCACCGGCAAATCCACCGGTGACGACCTCGGCGCGGTGAGCGCCGACCTGCAGCAGCGGCTGGACGGCCTCGACGTGCCCGCCGGCGTGCAGGTGGAGCTGGGCGGAGTCAGCGCCGACCAGGCCAAGGCCTTCAGCGCGCTCGGTCTGGCGCTGCTGGCGGCGATCGCCATCGTCTATCTGGTGATGGTGGCGACCTTCAACAGCCTGCTTCAGCCGTTGATCCTGCTGGTGTCGGTCCCCTTCGCCGCCACCGGATCGATCGGCCTGCTGCTGGCGACCGACACCCCGCTGGACATCTCCTCCATGATCGGCATGCTCATGCTCATCGGCATCGTCGTGACCAACGCGATCGTGCTCATCGACCTCGTCAACCAGTATCGCGCCAGGGGCATGGACCGCACCACCGCCGTCGTCGAGGGCAGCCGGCACCGGCTGCGACCGATCTTGATGACTGCCCTGGCCACGGTCCTGGCGTTGACACCGATGGCGCTCGCGGTGACCGGCGGTGGCGCCTTCATCAGCCAACCGTTGGCCATCGTGGTGATCGGTGGCCTGATCAGCTCGACGTTGCTGACGCTGATCCTCGTGCCGGTGCTCTACGAGCTCGTCGAGCGCGGAGCCGCCCGGTTGGGCCGCTCTATCTCCACGCCGGCGGCTACGTCGTCGTCTGCGTCGACGGCCAAGTCCATGTCCACGCCCACGTCCCCGGCCGACGCCGCTTCGGGCGTCAATCCCTGAGCCGGGGGCTTCGCGGTGGCACGGCGCCCGGAGCACCCCAACGCCAGAGCGCGTAGACCTGCCGTGGGCGACCACCCGCGATCGAGACGTGGGTATGCAGCGCTTCAGCGGTGCGCGGGTCGTCGATCAGCTCGCTGAGCGGATGCGCTGACCATCCGGCGCGCTGCCCTGCCAGCCAGGTGGCCAGCAGCCGCTCCCCCAGGGGGCCCAGCTGCTCCAGCTCCAGGCCGGGCTCGGCACAGAGCGCGACGACCGTGCCGCGGGGACGCACCGCGCTGACCGCAGCGACGACCCTGTCCAGCCTGCTGGCGCCCAGCAGCCGGCGCAGGTGGGGCGAGCCGGTGAGGAGCTGCAGCCCCGCGGCCTGCGGAGGCGACAACCCCAACACCTCCGCACTGAGCCCGTCGAGGTCATGCCGCGCATCTTTCGGAGTGAGCCTGAGCCAGGAGCCCAGCTCCTCCGCGGCCGGCCCAGTCAGGGTTCGCGCGGTCGCCGCAGGCAGGAGCCGCTCGATGAGATCATCGGGCAGGCGGGCCAGCTCGATCCCAGCCTCGGCGGCCAGGTCCTGCACGTCCTCGTCCCCGGGTTGGCGCAGGAACGCCGCGCGGGAGGTGCGCCGCGACTGCAGCTCGGCCACCGTCCAGCCCTGGGCAGGATTCGGTGCATCCCCGCTGGGGGAAAACTCCCGAAGGTGGACCACGGCCGCCTCGTGCCGGCCCTCGTCCACCGCCCAGGACACGTCCGCGGAGAGCCCGAGGTCACGAGCCACCACCTTCAGCGCCAGCGTGAGCGCCCCCAGGGAGAGCATCAGGTCGCGCCGGGTCGGGTCCCCCACCCTCAGCTCGCGGTCAGCGTGCCAGCCGAGGGCCAGGGTCCGCTCGTCCACCGGTCGGAGCCGCCACGGCTGGGTGTTGTGCGCGCTCGGGGCGCGGCCCCAGTCAGCGCCACGAGCCAGCAACCGCGTGGTTGCAGGGGCATCGCTGCCTTCGCTCAAATCATCTCGCGCCGCGAGCACGAGGTTTCCTTCCTCGTCGTCGTCGTCGTCCGCCAGCCCGACCGGCCGCGTGTAGAAGCACGTTTCGTGCAGCGGCTCTCCCCCCATCGCGACGAACTGCGACTGCGAGCCGGAGTTGTCATCCTCGATGAAGGTCACGGACAGGTTCCGATAACCACCCGCGCGCAGGCCCACGAGGAGCTCATGGGAGAGCCGACGCATCAACCCCAGGCCCCTAGCATCTGGCACCGTGCCCTTGATGATGAGCACGGCGTCGCGGCGGTAGCGCCCCCTGGTTGCCATCAGAGCCACCAGGTCCACCGGCGACATCCGCCCACGACGCGAGCGCACGAAGCCCGTCAGGTCCGGCACCACGAGCACGAACGCGACCGGCTCGCCGTCGCGTTCCAGCCAGAGCAGCAGCCGTTCGTCCAGCAGGTGGGCCAGCCCGTCGGTCGCCGCCTCGAGCTCGTCCGCCTCGATCGGGGTGTAATAGCCCAACTCAGCGAAGGAGGCATTGAGCATCCGGCGCAGGATCGGGAGCTGCTCGGCCAGGTGGCGCCGGTTGCCGCGTCGGACGATCAGAGCATCGTCCGAGGGCTGGAGCGGGAAGACGCTGTCCGGATCCAGTCGCGCGACGTCCTCGCATCGCCAGGTCGCTCCGGTCCAGGTGCGCTCGAACCCGAGCGCTTCCCAGTCGGCGGGGTAGTGCTCAGGGTTCCACGGCCCGTCCAGGAAGCCCGGCTTGTCGAAACCTGAGGTGATCACGCCGCCGACCTGGTTGGGCAGCAACGACACCGGCCCCAGGAGACGGGTGCACCCGCGGGATCGAGCCTGGCGCACGGCATACCCCACCATCGCCGCCAGCGCCTCCCGGTCGGCAAACTCGGTCGCCCCCAGCAGCAGCGTCGCCTCCCCCAGCTTGGCATCCAGGCGCGCGTCGGTATGCAGCGTCGTGCGGCCGCGGACCGCTCCGGTGTGGTCCCGGACCAGGTAGAGCTCGACCGGCCCGTGCCTGCGGTGCGGCCCCTTGCCGGACCACCACAGCCGGATCGAGCTGTGCCACAACGGCACACCGTGACTGGCGACACGCGGATCCCAGTCCGGCAGGCGCAGGAAGGCCCGCAGATCCGCACGGGTGCGGACCCGACGGACCTGCATCACCCGGCCTCCGAGGCCGCGTCACCGGGGCCACCGGCCACCCTCGGTGGCTGTCCCTCGCCGGGCAACCGCGAGAAGTGCTCGATGTGGGTCATCTCGCTGCTCTCCACCCTCCAGGAACCGTTGCTGTAGCCCGTCGGGTGGGCGACATGCAGCTGGGCGCTGACCGCGACCCCGGCCTGTTCGAGCGCAGCGAGCAACGACTGCGCCTGGGCGGACTCGTTGAAGAAGGCGACCACCCCGGTCGGGCGGGGCCCGGGACGCAGCCACTCACGGCGCACCAGCCCGGGCGCCGAGCGCAGCTGTCTGCGGACCTGCAGGAGCCAGCGCGGGGAGGCCGCGACGTGGTAGTCCCCGCCCTGCGGCATCAGCGTCAGCATCGCTTCTGCCTGGGCCAGCGCCGGGGCGGCGGAAAAGTCACGCGTGCGCATCCGGCTCCTCCTCCTCGGGCTGCTGGTCCCCGGCGGCGGCAGCGTCACCGGCCGGCAGGTCGTAGAGGCGGATGTAGCCGGCGGTGGCGTGCTTGGTGCCGTCGGTGACCCACTGCATCAGGCCACGGTGGATGTCGCTGCGCGCGAAGGTCAGCAGATCCTCCCGCGTGGCGAAGTAGCCGATCGTGCCGAGGGCAAACGGCGGATCCCAGTAGACCTGGTGGTGCAGGTAGCCAGGCATCTCTTGCAGCCCTCGGATCATCGCGCTCCACCGCTTGCTCAGGCGCAGCCAGGCCAACGGGGAGTTGTAACTGGTGGCACCGACGAAGATCGCGCCCGCCTGCTGCTGCTGTGCACTGGTCGCCATCAGCTGCTCCGCCCGTCTCGACTCAGGTAGACCCGTTTGAGCTTGTCGGGCTGGCCGGCGAAGGGCCCGGTGCCCTCAGCGTGGACCCGCACGTCGATGTCGTCGCTGCGATCGCTCTCCTCCAGCGACTGGGCGAAGTCGCGGCTGGTGCGGGCCAGGTAGGCGACCACTCCCGTGCGCACGTCGGCTGCCAGCTGATCCCTTTCGGCGTCCGCCAGCGCCACCTCTGGCCGCAGCTCGACGTGGATGGTCGGTGTCTGGCTGGTGGCGTCGCCGTCACGGTCTTCCAGGGTCAGCGTGAAGGAGGCGATCTGGGCGGCTCGGCGCTCGTCGGTGTACAGACCGTTCTCGACGTCCTGGGGATAGATGTTGGCACCCATGAAGGAGATCGTGGAGTCGGCGCGGCCGAAAAGCAGCAGGAGCGGAAGCTTCATACCTTGCTTGTGGAACGCCTCCCGCGCCGGCAGCTGCCACTCCGGGTTGGCGCGCAGCACCGCGGCCAGGTCGTGCCAGTCCATCAACCGTGCCTCGTCGCCGATGTTGTAGCGCAGCTTGGGCGAGAGCACCGACGTCGAGGTGAGCGTGCACAGCAGCTCACCCTCGGGCGTGGTCTCCAGGTAGGTCTCCAGCGGGTTGTACTGAAAGATCATCGGCGTGCGGGCCTCTCCGGGCCCGAGCACCGCCTCACGCAGGTCGTGGTCGGCCAGCAGCGCGCGGCGCAGCCAGACCGTCAGGTCCGTCTCTCCGCCGATCCCGATGGTCAGGTCGGAGGCGCCGTAGCCCGAGCGCACCGTCAAGAAGCGCTCCTCGCAGTAGTCGCGCAGCGCCTCGGTCATGCCCTCTCCGCCCACCAACCCGTGCATCCGCCACGCCGGCCAGTCCCAGCCCTCCGCATCGAGGCGGTCGCGCAGGTCCTTGAGGAAAGGTGGATAGGCCGCAACCAGGTAGGTGAACTCCGGACCGAAGTGGCGCAGCGTGTCGACGATCTTGTCCAGGTCGGGGCCGGTGTTCTTTACCATCGCGATCTTGGCCATCGCGATCCCGGTGTTGGTCCCGGTCGCCCACGCGCCCATCGAGTAGGCGTTGATCACGAAGAGCCGGTCCTCCCCGCGCATCATCAGCGAGGCGAAGCCGGCGACGTTGCGGTGCACGTCCGCCAGTTCGTCGCGGCCGCGGACCCAGTTGTATGGCGTGCCCGAACTCCCGGAGGACTCGTCCACGATGGTGCCCCGCAGCTCCAGCACACCCCGCCGCGAGCGCTGCGCCTCCGTGTGCCGTTTGACGTAGGACTCCTTGTCGGTGGGCGGATAGTTGTCCAGGTCCCACCAGCGGAAGCGCCAGTCGTGCTCGGCCAGGTGCGCCCGGTAGGCGGGCACGTTGAGCGAGGCCAGCTGGCAGGTCATCCACGCATGCCAGCGGGCGAAGTCGCCCATCCACGGCTGGTAGTGCGTCGCGGTGAACCGCCACGTCGCCGGGTGGACCTTGTAGACGCTGTAGGTGCTGGACAGCGCCGACGTGCCTGCGCGCAGCGCGCCCCGCCGCGCCTGCGTGAGCGGACTGCTCGTCCAGATCCTCTGCCCGACCTCCCGGAATACCATGTCCGCACTGTAGCCAGGCGGGTCAGCGGGGCGGCCTGTCCCATCCTTCGGGCCCGGCCGAGCCAGCGGCATACTCCTCCAGCTCGACGTGGCCCGCCTCCCACTCGGCCAGCACCGGCTCCACGATCCGCCACAGCTCCTCTGCCTCGTCGCCGCGGATCGTCATAAACGGGTCGCCGTCCAGGATGGCGCCCAAAATCTCTCCGTAGGGCAGCATCCGCGGTTTGCCCAGCTCGGCCTGCAACTCCTTCTGCTCCAGCTCGAAAGGATCGCCCTCGGCGTTCATCGACAGGTCCAGCGTGACGGCGCCGGGCTTGATGTCCAGGATGAGACGGTCCGGTCTCGGGCTGTCCTTGAAGCCGCTGGGCACGTGAGCCGGCGCCTTGAAGGTGACGGTGATGCGCTTGCACGCGGTGCCGATCGCCTTACCGGACCGGAGCACGAACGGCACCCCCGCCCACCGGGCGTTGTCGAGCTGCAGGGTCAGTTGCGCGAGCGTCTCGGTCCCACGCTGGGGATCGACTCCGTCCTCGTCGACATAGTTCGGGATCTGCCGGTCACCGAGGGTCCCCGCCGTGTAGCGCGCACGCCGCGATGCGGACGCGGGGTCGTGCCCCCACGGGTGCACCGCGCGCAGCACCTGCGCCTTGAGCGAGCGGATCTCCTCGGCGTGCATCGTCGCCGGCGCCTCGAGGGAGAAGAAAGCCAGGATCTCCAACAGGTGCGACTGGATCATGTCCAGGAGCGCACCGGCCTTGTCGTAGTAGCCGGCCCGGCCCTCCAAGGCCAGCGACTCGTCATAGGTGATCTCGACCCGATCGATGTGTTCGTTGGACCAGATCGGCATGAGCAGTCGGTTGGCGAAGCGGATCCCGAGCAGGTTGAGGATGGTGTTGACGCCCAGGAAGTGATCGATCCGGTAGATGTCGTTCTCCGGCACCACCCGCAGCAGCTGCTTGTTGAGCTCGCGCGCGGAGGCTAGGTCGCTCCCGAACGGCTTCTCCAGCGCCAGCCGGGTCCCCCGAGGGACGCCGATCTTCTCCAGCAACGCGCACACCTTGACCGTCACCGACGGGGGCAGCGCGAAGTAGATGATCAGCGGCTCCGTGGTCGCTGCCAGCAGTGAGCTCAGCTGACCCTGGTCCAGGGCATCCGTCTGCACATATCTGGTGCCGTCCACCACGGGAGCGGCCAGGTCGTCCGGCAGTTGCGCCTGCGCCATCGCCCCACGGACCCTGCTGCGCCAGTCGTCGTCGCTCAGCTCGAGGCGGTCAGCTCCGACCACGGTGACCGCGCGCTGCGGCTCCTCCTTGAAAAGGGTGCCCAGCCCCGGCAGGAGAAGCCGTTGGGTGAGGTCACCGGAAGCGCCGAGGATCAGGAGGGTGGTGGGCTGGTCGGTCATGAATTCAGGGTATGCCGTGACTGCCCTGCGCGCGCGTCGTTGCCTAGCCGACCTGCATACCGACCAGGGTCCCGATGACCCAGGTGATGGCCATGGCGAGCGCTCCGCCGAGCACCACCCGGACCACCGCCGGGGTGGTGGCCGATCCACCCAGGTAGGCACTGATCACGCCGGTCAGCGCCAGCGCGAGGAGGACTGCACTCACGGTCACCACGACGTGGAAGGCGATCGGCGTGAGCAGGATCGCCGCCAGCGGGAGGATCGCGCCGAGGGTGAAGGCCACCATCGAGGCCCACGCCGCATGCCAGGGGTTGGTCAGCTCGTCAGGGTCGATCTTGAGCTCGGCCTCGGCGTGCGCGGCGAGGGCGTCGTGCGCGGTGAGCTGGGTCGCGACCTGGTGCGCAAGCTCGTCACTGATCCCCTTAGCGCGGTAGATCCCCGCCAGCTCCTCGAGCTCCTCCTCGGGGAAGTCCTCGAGCTCGCGCCGCTCCTTTTCCAGCATGGCTCGCTCGCTGTCGCGCTGGGTGCTGACGGAGACGTACTCACCCACCGCCATCGACATCGCGCCCGCGGCAAGGGTCGCCAGGCCGGCGACCAGGATCGCGGTCCGCTCCGGCGTCGCGGCCGCCACCCCGATGACCACGCCAGCGGTGGAGATGATGCCGTCGTTGGCGCCGAGGACGCCGGCCCGCAGCCAGTTGAGCCGGGAGGCGGTCGCGGAGCTGACGGGCTCGATGTGGTGCAGTTCCGTGCTCATGTCACCCACCTTGTCGCTGGACCGGACCACGCCGCCAGCGTGGCGAGGCTTGCCTATCTGCGCTGCCTGCGGTGGATCAGCAACGAGGTGCCCAGGACGAGGAGCCCAGCGATCGACAGGGCGGCACCGACGAGCGAGGGCGCGCGATAGCCATAGCCAGCAGTGATGACCAGGCCGCCGAGCCAGGCACCGAGCGCGTTGGCGATGTTGAGCGCGGAGTGGTTCATGGCGGCACCGATCGTCTTGGCATCACCGGCGACGCTCATCAGGCGCAGCTGCAGGGTGACCACCCAGCCCGACCCGGCGACCGCGATGAGACAGACAGTGAGCAGCGCGGGCAGTGCCCACCTCGACGTCTGCCAGAAGGCGAGCAGCGAGACCGCCGACGCGAGGCCGGTCAGGGCCAGCGTCCGCAGGATCGACCAGTCCGAGAGCCGCCCGCCCAGCCAGGTGCCCACGATCGAGGCCAGGCCGTAGGCGAGGAGGAAGACCGGGACCCAGCTCTGGTGCAGACCGGTGACCTCGGTGATGGTGGGGGCGATGTAGGAGTACATCGCGAAGATCCCGCCGAAGCCCACGGCACCGGTGAGCAGAGCTAGCCAGAACTGCACCTCCCCGAAGGCCCTCAGCTCGGTGCGCCAGGACTGATCGCGCTCCCCTGCGAAATGTGGGACCCACATCCGGATCAGCACCACCGTGAGGATCCCGATGACCGCGCAGGCCCAGTAGGCGATCCGCCACCCGAGGATCTGACCCGCCCAGGTGCCTAGGGGGACACCGATCACCATGGCGATCGGGATGCCGAGCATGACGGTGCCGACGGCCCGACCGCCCTGCCCTTTCGGCACCATCCCGACGGCGACGAGCGAGGCCAGGGCAAAGTAGCCGCCGTGCGGCAGCCCCGCGAGGAAACGCGCGCCGATCAGGGTGCCGTAAGTGGGCGCGAGCGCGCTCAGGGCGTTGCCGATCGCGAAGAGGACCATGAGCACGAGCAGCACCCCGCGACGCGGCAGCCGCGCGGCACCGAGCGCGACCAGCGGAGCCCCCACGACGACGCCGACCGCATACGCCGAGATGGTGTGGCCGGCTGCCGGGATGGAGACGACGACGCCGTCCGCGATCTGCGGGAGCAGGCCCATGGTCACGAACTCAGTGATGCCGATGCCGACCCCGCCCATGATGAGGGCGACGAAGGCGAGGGTGCGGGCGCGCGGCGCGAGCTGCAACGCGCCGACGGGCAGAGTCAAACGAGGTGCCTCTTTTCAAAGGTGTGCGAGGGGGGACAGGCCCTCGCGGGGACACCTGCAGATTACGCCGTGGCGAGCGCTAGGCGTTGGGCCCGCCACGCGGCCGGACGAGGGCGAGGAGCGTCGAGTCCGTCTCCGGCACCGTCGTCTCCGTCGACACGACGTGGGCGGTGCCGTCCTTGACGTAGAACATCAGCACAGCGTCGGGTTGACGCTCCCTGAACATCGACAGCGTGTGCTTCTCGGTCAGCTTGGTCTGGCGCACCTGCATCCCCTCGTGGAGCCGCTGCTCCAGCTGTGGGGCCGACAACGGCGGATCGAAAGCCAGCTGCGTCGTGAGCTTGGACGCGGTGCGCTGGGTGTCCTTGACGCCATCTTCCTGGCGCCCCAGGGCGAAGGTGTGCTGGGACCCGAGGGTGCGGGCGAACTCCCGGGCCGCGGTCGAGTTGGTCTCGTCGTCAAAGGTGCTCGCCACGAAGGAGCCGATGCCCGCCAGCTCCATGTCCTCGACCGCATACTCGGACAGGATGTGCGTGCGTTCGATCCGGAGCCCGGCCATCCTGGCCTGCCTCACCTCCCCCGGTGCCAGCGAGACGAGCAGCGTGGGGACGTCGAGCTTGGCCAGCAGGTCCGCTGCCTGCCTGGCCCACGCCGGCGCACCGGCGAAGAGCACTCCGCTGGGGACCGTGGTGGCCAGCCCCAGCCGCTCTGCGAGACGTCCCACCCCTAGCCCGTAGACAGCCACGGTCACCACGATGGTGACGAACACGAGAGGGACCAGGTCGACGGCAGAGTCCAGCAGCGTGCTCAGACGCTCGGCATACGCCTGCAGCGCCAAGGTCTCCTGCGGGCTCTGGCCACCGTGGGACGCGGCGAGGCTCGCCTCGGACGCGGCGCGCTCCAGCTCCAGCGCGAAGATGCTCGCGACCGCGGCCGCGACGATGCCACGAGGGGCCATGAAGGACAGCAGCGTCCGCTCCTGGCGGGTGGCCGAGCTGCCCATCAGCCCGAGCCAGATCGACACGGGACGGACCACGAAGATGAGCAGGGACACGAAGATGAGGGCAGTCGGCGCGATCGCCACGACGCGTTCGGGGCTGACGCGGCCGCCCAAGAGCACGAACAGGACCCCGACGATGAGGACCTGCAGGTCCTCCTTGAACTCCCGGACGTGGGTCAGGTTGAGGCCGGGCCGGTTGGCGAGGTAGATGCCCAGCATCGTCACCGTCAGGAGCCCGCTCTCGGCCTGCAGTTGATTGGAGACGACCAGCGCACCGACGGCGACCGAGAGGAAGATGACGCCGTCGAGGAAATCTGGGATCAGGTGCTTGCGCAGGGCCAGCTCGAGCAGCCCGCCGAAGACGAGGGTCAGAACCGTGGAGACGAGCACGGTCTTGCCGAGCGTGAGGGCCGCGGTCGCGAACGCGCCCTCGGGTGCTCCGACGATGATCGCCTGGAAGACCAGTACCGCCAGGATCGCGCCGATCGGGTCGACCACGATGCCCTCCCACCGCAGCATCGAGGCGACGCGCCGGGTCGGTCGCAGCTGACGCAGGATCGGGGCGATCACGGTCGGCCCGGTCACCACGAGCAGAGCGCCGATGAGCAGCGCGAGCTCCCAGGCGATCCCGGCGACCAGTGCCGCGGAGGTGATGAGCGCCCAAGCGAGCACCACTGTCGCCGTGCAGAGTCGCCATACCGCCTTGCTCAGACCACGAAGGTCGCGGAACCGCAGGGACAGAGCCCCCTCGAAGAGGATGATCCCCACGCACATGTTGACGCCAGCGAAGAGCACCTCCCGGCCCAGCACGTCATCGGGTCGGACCAGCTGTCCGAGGGCGAATCCGGTGAGGAGCAGGAAAAGAATGGAAGGGACCCGCACCCGGTAGGCGAAGAGCTGGCAGATCGCAGCCAGCCCCAGCACGAGCGCGAGGTACGGGGCGGGGGACACGACCGCAAGTGTGCAACAGAAGGGCGGATAGGTCGATTCAGTCGCCGAGACGTTCGAGCAACCCGGCCTCGACGAGGGCGTCCAGGGACCGCTGGGTCATCTCGACGGTGCTGTCCTCCGGTGGCGCACCGAACTCCTCCTCCAGGGCAGCCGCGAGGGCCTCGACGGTGGCCGGCTCGACGGCATGCGCGCGGACCACGGTCCCGAGCGCGGAGATCCGCTGGACCATCCCGTCGAGCAGGACGAGTGACTCCCCGTGGCGGTGCAGCTCGTCATGGCCGGGGACGCTCCGATAGGTCACCACGGCGAAGGCCGTCCGCAGATCTCGTGCGCCAGCGGCCGCAGCTGCGCCACCTCGCCGTACGTTGCCCGGCGGGCTCCCCCGGTGCGCTCGAGCACGTCGGCGAGCCATTGCAGGGGACGCTCGGTCTTCATGAACGCCGAGGACTCCGGCGTCAGCGCGATGACCGCGTCGAGGGTGTCGAGCTCTTCGACGAGCGGCTCCCCCGCGTGCTCGGGATCACGCTCCAGGATGACCAGGCCCGCGATCCACGGCGGCGCAGGTGGCGCCTGCAGCCTCAGCGCACCCGGCGCCTGCTCGTCCTTGACGCCCAGCCAGTCGGTGCGGCGGGTGGACAACGGTTTGAGGTAGGCCGCGATGGTGCCGTCGCGACGGATCCCGAGGGTCTCATCGGTCAGATAGCTCAGCTCCGGGCCGAGGGTCCGGCACAGGGTGGTCTTGCCGGTGTTGCCGGGGGCGACGAAGCCCGCGGCGGCACCCGTGACGGGGTGCGCGAGCGCGGCGGCGTGGAGCATCAGCAGCTCACCCGAACGCGCCCCGATCACGGCGTAGGTCACCGACTGCGTGAGCAGCTGCAACAACCTCGGCAGGTCGGAGTGGTGGACGACGGTCTCCTCCCGGGTCCACGGGGCGGCCTCGTCGCGGTCGGGGGGAAGCAGCGCGGCTTCGACAACGGTGGCGGTGAGGCTGCCCTCGCCCTCCCGCAGCGCGAGGTGCCAACGTTGTGCGATGGCGGCAGCAGTGCCCGCCGCGTCGTGGCCGGTGACGTGCAGGTCGACGTCGGTGTCCAACACGTGCAGGGGCACGATGTGCAGGTCCTGGGTCACGACGCCACCCTAAGTGACCGGACGGTCGCCACAGCCACACCGGATGGTCACCACAGCCACACCGAACGGTCACCGCTGCTTTTCCGGTGGCCCGTCCTCTACTGTCCTCGTCATGGAAGCAGTGGACGGCGACCCCGGGCCGCAGGAGGGCCTGAGCCGTGCCGTCTGGGCCGTGTATGGCGTGGCCCCGGCGGAGTTCGTGTCCGTCCGAAAGGAGTGGGTGACCCGGTTGAAGGCCGCGGGCCACCGGGACGTCGCCAAGGAGATCGGTGCCCTGCGCAAACCGAGCGTGTCGGCGGACGCGATCAATACGCTGGTCCGGGCGGGTGATCCGGTGGTGGGGCTGCTGGTCAACGTCGGGACCCGTCTGCGACACGCCCAAGCGGCTCTCGACGCGGGTGGCATGGCCGCTCTGCGCGAGGAGCGCGATGAGGTGCTCGCCGCGTGGGTCGCAGCTGCCCGCGCCCACTCCCTCAGCGGGAGCCTGACGAGTGGGGTTGAGGCAGAAGTGCGAGACACCGGGGTGGCCGCCCTGGCTGATGCAGCCGCAACGGAAGTCGCGACCAGCGGGAGCCTGACTCGAGCGCTCAGCTACAGCGGGTTCGGAGAGGTCGACGTCGCGGATGCGGTGGCGCGCACCAGCACCGGGGTCGTGCTGACTCGGATCCAGGGTGGTCGTGATGACGCGGAGGATCCAGACTCCCCCGACACCGACCCCATAGAGGAGACGGAGCACCAGGACGAACCGTTGGCAATGCCGGTTGCGGTCCCGGTCGCAGACCCAGACCCAGACTCGGGTTCGGGGGTCTCGGGTTCAGACTCAGACGCGTCCAACACAGAGCGGGTCGCCGAGCTGGAGATGGAGCTCGATGAGTGCGAGAAGGCCGTGGCTGCTGCGCGGGCGGCTCGGCGAGAGGCGGCCGAGGTGGACACGGCTGCCGATCGTGAGGCGACCGTGGCGGCTGAGCAGGTAGCGCAGGCCGAGCGATTGCTCGCTGGCGCCCGAAAGCAACTGGATCGCGCCACCGAAGCCCGCGAGGAGGCGGCCGCCCTACTTGTCGCAGCACAGGAGGACATCGTGACGACCCGCCAGGCTCGCGACGCCGCACGCGCCGCCCTTGAGGAGGCCGAAGACGGCTGAGCATGCGCGTGCGTGATGCGTGCTGCTGATCCGCACGTCAGAGCGGTGCGTGGCGGCGTAACTACTTCGTGTCGACGTGGCGCACGAACTGCCACACCAACGGGAAGGCGACCGCCGCAATGCCGGCCTTGATGAGGCCGGGCACGATAAACGGCGTTACCCCCGCGGCCAGGATCTGGGCGGGGTCGCTCATGCCGAGCACCGCCGCCATCCACGGGACGCCAAAGACGAACGGCACGACCGTAGCGAGGCCGAAGCCGATCATGGCCAGGACGACGTTGCGGTCCCAGGCACGCTCGGCGGCCCACCCGGCCAGGGCCGCAGCGCCGATGAAGCCGAGGATGAAGCCGAACGTCGGGGACAGCAGGTAGGCGGGTCCGGCCAGACCGCCAGCAAAGACCGGAAGGCCAGCCAGGCCAGCCAGCAGGTAGGTCGACAGGGCAGCGGCACCGCGTCGCAGGCCCAGGGCCCCGCCGACAACCATGACGGCCAGGGTCTGTCCGGTGATCGGCACCGGCCACAGCGGGATGGTCACCTGGGCCAGGAGCGCGACGACCACCGTGCCGCTGAGGACGAGCGCGAGATCGGTGAGCACAGAACTGCGCCGCACGAGACGGTCGGCCAGGACTCCTGGTCGGGTGCTAACTGCTGCGGTTGACACTGGGGAGCTCCTCCGGGGATCAGCGAAACAGGGACGCGAGCCGCCCGGTCCAGCAGCCGCCTGCGGCACAGCCTCCCACATCGACAGGGCTCGCGTCGGCCGGTGCCCCGCCGTCTCCGACCTGGACGGACTGGCAGTGGGGTGACCTCACGTCATACCCTGGGGCCGGAGAACGACGCCGGTCTCAGATGACCGGCGTTCGCGTTGTCAGAGCCCCCACGAGGACGGACCCGGTATGAAGATCGCGCTGTTGAACGCAGGTGGTGACTGCCCGGGCCTCAACGCGGTCATCCGAGGAGTGGTCCTGAAGGGCGACCGCATCTACGAGCACGAGTTCGTCGGCGTGCGCGACGGCTTCCGGGGGCTGGTGGATGACCTCATCGTCCCGCTGCCGCGCCAGAAGGTCCGCGGACTCTCCAGGGTGGGCGGCACCATCTTGGGCACCTCCCGAGTCAGTCCCTTCGTCCACGGCGGCCAGGACACCACGCGCGTCAGGGAGATCCTCGACCAGCATGAGATCGACGCGCTGATCGCCATTGGCGGCGAGGGCACGTTGACCGTGGCCCGCATGTTTCACGACGACGGCATCCACGTCGTCGGGGTGCCGAAGACGATCGACAACGACCTCAGCGCGACCGACCGGACGTTCGGTTTTGACACTGCTGTCTCCATCGCGACGGAGTCGATTGACCGGCTGCGGACGACCGGTGAGGCGCATGGGCGCTGCATGGTCGTGGAAGTCATGGGCCGACACGTCGGCTGGATCGCGCTGCACGCCGGCATTGCCAGCGGCGCGCACGCGATCCTCATCCCTGAGGTCCCGGTGACGCGGGAGCAGGTATGCAGCTGGGTGCAGCAGGCGAAGGATCGTGGCCGTGCACCGACGGTCGTCGTCGCCGAGGGCTTCACCTTTGCCGGGGACGATCAGGTCGAGAGCGACCGGGTGGACGGTTTCGGTCGCCCCCTCCTGGGCGGCATTGGGGAACAAGTCACCCGGATGGTCGAGGAGCGCACCGGCATCGAGGCCCGCAACACGACCCTCGGCCACCTGCAGCGGGGCGGCGTGCCCAGCTCCTACGACCGGGTGCTCGCGACGCGCTTCGGGACCGCGGCCATCGACGCGGTGAGCAACAGTCTCTGGGGCACGATGGTCGCGTTGCACGGCATCGACATCGTCAACGTCAACCTGTCCGACGCGACCAGCCATCTCAAGTGCGTCCCGCGCGACCAGTGGGATGAGGCCGCGATCCTCTTCGGCTGACCGGGACGACCGTCCGGAGTGGCAGGAACGACCGTCTGGTCCGGCAACGGCGACCGTCCGGTGGGAAAGGGTGGGGTGACGTGGCGTCGGGGCGACCGGGGCAGCCCTAGGATCGGGAGGTATGACGCTCCTCACCGATGCCGCTTCCCACCTCTTCGATCTCGTAGAGTTGCGGCGCGCGCTGCACCAGATCCCCGAGGTCGGACTGGACCTGCCGCAGACTCAGCAGCTCGTGCTGAACGCCCTGGAGGGGCTGCCGCTGGAGATCACGACGGGCACCGCGACCACCTCCATCGTGGCGGTGCTGCGTGGGGGCCGCCCCGGCCCGACGGTCCTGCTCCGCGGCGACATGGACGCGCTGCCGGTGAGGGAGGCGACCGATCTGCCCTACGCTTCCGCGAACGGCGCGATGCACGCCTGCGGGCATGACCTGCACGTCGCCGGCCTGGTCGGTGCGGCACGGTTGCTGTCCGCACGAAGGGAAGAGCTGGCCGGCAACGTCCTGTTCATGTTCCAGCCGGGCGAGGAAGGCTACGGCGGCGCCAAGGTGATGCTCGAGGAGGGACTGCTCGAGGCCTCCGGCGACTTGCCGATCGCGGCCTACGGCATCCACGTCTCTCCCGGGGAGCACGGCGTCTTCTGGCAGCGATCAGGGCCAGCGCTGGCCGGATCCAACACGCTGCACATCACCGTCACGGGCAAGGGCGGTCACGGCTCCCAGCCGCACACCGCGATCGATCCCGTCGCCGCCCTCGTCGCCATCGCGGCCGACCTGCAGACAATGGTCACCCGTCGCTTCAGCGTCTTCGACCCGGTCGTGCTCACGATCACCCAGCTCTCCGGCGGCGAAGCCATCAACGTCATCCCCGACACCGCAGCTCTGGGCGCGACCGTGCGGACCCTGTCGGCGCAGAGCGTGGAGACGATGCGGCAGGAGACCGCTCGCCTCGCCGAGGGGATCGCGGCGGCGCACGGCTGCACGGCGGCCGTGGACTTTCAGGTGCAGTATCCCGTCACGATCAACGACCCCGACGAGTCAGCCTGGGTGCTGGAGGAGCTGCGCGGCGTCTTCGGCACCGAGCGCGTCGAGGATCGGCCCGACCCGCTCATGGGCTCGGAGGACTTCTCCTACGTGCTCCAGGAAGTGCCGGGCACCTTCTTCTTCCTACAGTGCACCCCACCTGAGCTCGACCCCACGACCGTCTCCTGGAACCACTCGGCCGAGGTCCTCTTCGACGACGCCGTGCTCGCCGACCAGGCCGCAGCTCTCGCGCACCTGGCCATCGCCCGGCTCGAGCATGCCGAGATGAGTCAGGCAGACGCGTGAGCGACGGAGCCGTCGGTCACGACGCCGTCCGCGGCGGGCCACCCACGACGGGGGCCGTGCACGACCTACCGGATCTGCCCACCGCCGACGACGTCGATGCCGCCGCCGTCCGCATCAGCGGTCGGGTGACCCGCACGCCGCTGCAGTCCAGCACCCGCCTCTCGGAGGCCACCGGAGCCCGGGTCTGGCTCAAGCGGGAGGATCTGCAGCCGGTCCGTTCCTACAAGGGTCGCGGCGCCGCCAACCTCATCGCCCAGCTCGACAGCGAGCAGGTGTGGGCAGGCGTCGTGTGTGCCAGCGCCGGCAACCATGCCCAGGGCGTGGCGCACGCCTGCTCGACGCTCGGTGTCAACGCGCGGATCTACCTGCCCGGCAACACCCCGCGTCAGAAGCGGGACCGGGTGGCGCAACTCGGTGGCGACTGGGTGGAGATCATCATCGGAGGCCGGACGTATGACGAGGCCGCGGCGGCTGCGGCGCAGGACGCCGGTCGCACGGGCGCCACGTTGGTGCCGGCCTTCGACCATCCGCACACGATCGCCGGGCAGGGCACGATCGCCCGCGAGATCGTCGAGGACCTGCCGGCCCCACCGGACGTCCTCGTCGTGCCGGTCGGGGGTGGCGGGCTGCTGTCCGGCGCCCTGACCTGGCTGTCCGAGCGCCACCCGCAGGTGCGGGTCGTCGGCGTCGAACCGGCCGGTGCCGCCTGCATGATCGAGGCCACCTGGAAGGGTGGACCGACGACGCTGCCGGAGATCGACCGGTTCATCGACGGGGCGGCCGTGCAGCGCGCGGGCGACTGGACCTATCGCGTCGTCGCCGCGCACTCGCCAGAGCTGGTCGCGGTCCCCGAAGGGCGGGTCTGCACCGAGATGATCGCGCTCTATCAGACCGAGGGCATCATTGCCGAGCCCGCCGGCGCGCTGGCCTCCTCCGCCTTGGACTCCCTAGGCATCGAGGCCGGGCAGACGGTGGTCGCCGTGATCTCCGGCGGCAACAATGACCTGCTCAGGTATGCCGAGGTGATGGAACGCTCCCTCATCCACGAGGGGCGCAAGCATTACTTCCTCGTCGACTTCCCGCAGGAGCCGGGGATGCTGCGCCAGTTCCTCGCCGACGTGCTCGGGCCGGACGACGACATCGCGTTGTTCGAATACGTCAAGCGCAACAACCGTGAGACGGGCCCCGCTCTGGTCGGCATCGAGTTGGGCTCCAAGGACGACCTGGGGCCGTTGCTGCAGCGGATGGATGCGTCTTCGATCGAGGTCGAGCCGATCCCCCACGACAGCCCGCTCTTCCGCTTCATCCTCTGAGCGTCCGCCCTCAAAGCGCCTCCACCCTTTCGGGACGATGACTGCCGCCTGCGCCGACGACCGAGCGCGGCCACCAGAACCTCTCGCCGAGCACGCGGACGATCGCCGGGACGAGCACGGTCCGCACGATCAGGGTGTCGAGCAGGACCCCGATGCAGATGACCACGCCGATCTGGGCGAGGACGACCAACGGGAGCACCCCGAGCACCGCAAAGACCGCGGCGAGCAGGATGCCGGCGCTGGTGATGACCCCGCCGGTGGCACCCAGGGCCCGCAGGACACCCTCCTTGGTGCCGTGGTCGCGCGCCTCCTCCAGGGTCCGGGTGATCAGGAAGATGTTGTAGTCGATCCCCAGGGCGACGAGGAAGAGGAAGGCGAGCAACGGCATGCTCGCATCGATCGCGGCGAAGCCGAAGATGCCCGTGAACAACCACCACGACACCCCCAGCGCAGCCGCAAACGTGCCGACCACGGTCGCCACCAGGATCACCGGGGCGAGCACCGACCGCAGGATGAGCATCAGCGCTCCGGCGACCAGCACCAGGATCAGCGGCATGATCACCCACCGGTCGCGGGAGCTGGCGTCGTCAGCGTCGATCATGCTCGCCTCGCCACCGGTGACATAGACGTCGGCGAGGTTGTGAGCGGCGGCTGCGCTGGCGACCTCCTGACGCAACGCCTCGACCGTGACGACGGACCCGCGCGTCCCGCTCTCGGAGTCGATGACCACCTGCACCTGGCCGATCCCCTCGACCGGGTCCACCGCGGTGGCCCGCGAGACCCCCTCGACCGTGGTGGCCGCGTCCGCGAGCGATGTCACCTGCCCCGCATCGTCGGTGCGAGCCACCACCAGGATCGGGTCGGACGTGCCGGCCGGGAAGGACTCGCCGAGACGTTGCGCCGCGGTGATGGCTTCAGGCGTCTCCAGGAACTGGTCCGCGGGAGCCAGCCCGGCACGCATCTGCGTCAGCCCCGCTCCCATCACCACCAAGACGGCAAGGACACCGACGATGTATGCGGCGGGAGCCTTGGCGACGGCGTCACCGACGCGGCGCCACAGGGAACGGTGGTCGGCCAGGCCCTCCTGCCCTACCCGCGGCACGCGCGGCCAGAACACCCACCGGCCGACCAGGACGAGCACGGCTGGCAGGACCCCGAGGACCGCGAGCGCAGCGATCACGATGCCCACCGCGCACGCGAGCCCTAGCCCTCGGGTCGTCGGGAATGCCGACAGGAGCAGGCACAGGACGCCGATCACGACGGTGCTGGCACTGGCGACCACAGCCTCCGCGGTCCGTGGCAGCGCGACGGCCATCGCGTCAGCGCGTGACTCATGGCGGCGCAGCTCGTCGCGGTAGCGGGAGATCAGGAGCAGCGCGTAGTTGGTGCCGGCGCCGAAGACCAGCACCGACAGGATGCCGATCGTCGACTCGTCCCACGGGACGCCCGTGGCACGCAGCACATGGGTGGCCGCCACCGACGCGACCTGGTCGGCGACCCCGATCACCGACAGCGGCAGGAGCCACAGGACGGGGCTGCGATAGGTAACGATCAGCAGCAGCGCAACGATGCTCGCGGTGGTGACCAGGAGGGTGATGTTGGCGCCGTCGAAGACCGCAGCGAGGTCGGCCTGGATCGCCGCCGGCCCGGTCACCTGTGCGGTGATCCCGTCCGGGACAGCAGCATCGAGGGCGGCGCGCAGGCCACTCACCTGCTCGGCGGCGGCGGTCGCGGTCGGCGCATCAAGGGTCAGGACCGTAAAGGCAGCCGTCCCATCCTTCGCCGGGATGACAGGCGCGCCCCCAGGCGGTCCGCCTGCCCCCTGCGCGGGGGCAGCGCCCGGCGGCACCGGCGCTCCATACGTGGCCTGCACGCCCGCCACGACCTCGGCGAGCGCAGGGAGGGCGGCCTTGATGTCTTCGGTGTCCGTGGTGAAGAGGATGAGCGCGGTCGAGGTGCCCTCGTCGGGAAGCTGGTCGAGCAGCTCCTGCCCGACCGTGCTGTCGTAGCCGACGGGCAGGGCGTCCAGAGCGGTCCCGTCCCGCTGCGCCTGACCGATCCCGCCCAGCGCTACCGCCGCGACGAGCAACGCGGCCACGAGCACGGCCCAGGCGCTGCGCCGACCGATGATGAAGTTCACAAATCTGGACACCGGTGGTGACCTCCGTCGTATGCTGACCCTGTAGGTCACGAGATTGCTAATTAAGTGAGATACTTTAGATGGAAAATAACACGTCTCCGGTCCGCGCGCACGATCGGCGTGCCGCCGATCAGACTGCGGGCGAGTGGGTGGAAAACTGGGACCGCAGCTCGACGCTGGACAGCCTGCGCCTGCTGCTGGCCACCAGCGCGCGCGCCACCCCAGCCCTGGCCCGCAAGGCGCAGCTCACCCACACCGAGATGGCCGTCCTCGAGCACGTCATGGAGCACCCCAGCGGTCCTAGCGAGCTGGCCCAGCGCCTCGGGGTGACGTCGGCAGCAGCCAGCGGGATCATCGATCGGCTCGAGGCTCGCGGACATGCCGAGCGCCAGCCACACCCGACAGACCGGCGACGCACCGTGGTGGCCGCCACTGCCAGCGGCCGGGACGAGCTTCTGGGCCACCTGATGCCGATGTTCGTCGAGCTGGCCAGTATCGACGCCGCGCTGGACGAGGCGGAGAGGCGGGTCGTGCTGCGTTTTCTGCAGGACGCCCAGCGGGCGGTCTCGCGGCTGCTCTGAGTGCGGGACTGCGTGGCTGATCTGTGGCTACGTAGACTGACGTCATGACCCACGACCACCCCCGACGTCCCGGAACCCAGCTCAGCGCTGTCGCGATCACGATCTCTGACCGCAGTTCCGACGGCCGCCGCTGCGATGAATCCGGCAGGATCCTCGCAGAATCGCTGACGTCCTTGGGGTATGACGTCCACGGGCCGGTGGTCGTGCCAGACGGGGTCGAATCGGTCGCGGCCGCACTGCGGGAGGCCATCCAGGCAAGGCACCGGCTCGTCGTGTCCACCGGCGGCACCGGCATGGGCCCGCGCGACCTCACGCCGGAAGGCACCCGACAGGTCCTGACCCGGGAGAACCCTGGCCTGGCGGAATTATTGCGCCGCGAAGGCTGCGCACACACCCCCTACGCGGCCGTGAGCCGTGGCCTGGTCGGCGTGGCGGACTGGCCCGACGACCATGGCGTGGGGGGCACCCTCATCATCAACCTGCCAGGCCGTCCTTCGGCGGTCCAGGAAGGAATCGACGTGCTCGGACCGTTACTGCCACACGTGCTTGACCAGGTGTCCGGAGGTGACCACTGATATGACGACCCAACGGGTCACGATCGGCCCACCGCCGACCACCCAGCACTCAACTGGCGCTTCTCCTCCCGACGTCGAGACCGGCCCCGTGCCTGCGCGGGGGCCGCTCGTCGACAAGTACGGCCGCGTCCACCGCGACCTGCGTCTGTCCGTGACGGACCGCTGCTCGCTGCGCTGCACCTACTGCATGCCCGAGGCGGGCGTGCCCTGGCTGGCCCGCGACACCATGATGACCACGCCGGAGATGCTGCGGCTGGCCCGGATCGCCGTCTCCCTCGGGATCGACGAGATCCGTCTCACCGGTGGCGAGCCGTTGCTGCGCCGGGACCTGGTCGACGTCGTCGCCGGGCTGGCCGCGATCGACCCCGCTCCCGAGATCTCCATGACGACCAACGGTGTCGGACTCGCCAAGGTCGCCGGCGCGCTGGTCGAGGCCGGACTGACCCGGGTCAACGTCAGCATCGACACCCTCAAGCGCGAGACCTTCATCGAGCTGTCCAAGCGGGACCGCCTCAAGGACACCCTCGCCGGCATCGAGGCAGCAGCGGAGGCCGGCCTGGCGCCGATCAAGCTCAACACGGTGCTGATGCGTGGGATCAACGACGTCGAGGCGACCGACCTGTTGGGCTTCGCCCTCGAGCACGACTATCAGCTGCGCTTCATCGAGCAGATGCCGCTGGACGCCCAGCACCAGTGGGACCGTAGCCAGATGATCACCGGCGCCGAGATCATGGCGCGGCTGCAGACCGTCTACGAGCTGACCCCGATGCCCGACGACACCAGGGGCAGCGCGCCGGCCGAGCTCTTCCTGGTCGACGGCGGACCAGCCACGGTCGGAGTCATCGCCTCGGTCACGATGCCGTTCTGCGGCACCTGCGACCGGGTGCGGCTGACGGCTGACGGTCAGGTCCGCAACTGCCTCTTCGCCACCGGCGAGACCAACCTGCGTGACCCTCTGCGAGCGGGTGCCTCAGACGATGAACTCGCGGCACTCTTCTGCGCGTCGATCGGCGCCAAACTGCCCGGGCACGGCATTAACGAGCCGGGCTTCCTGCAGCCGCCACGTCCGATGAGCGCCATCGGCGGCTGACGCCGCGCCCTTTGTCGCCGAGACTGCGGCGATCCGTTGGGCCTCTGATCGCCGGCTCAGCCGCCGGCAAAGGGTGGCAGCACGTCCAAGACCGCGTCGCTGGGCAGTGACACGCCCCGATCGCGGACATACTGCCCCTCGTGCAGGACCGAGCTGCGCTCCAGGACGCTGGCGAGCTCGCGACCGTGCCGCTGCACGATCTCGTCCAGTAGAGCCCCGAGGTCGTCGGCTTGGACGTGCTCGATGGTGGTGCCCGCAGCCTCGGCGGCGGCGGCGAAGTACCTGACCGTTGCCATGGCCTCAGTCTCTCAGATCTGGATCAGGCCGGGCGAGGCGCTCCTCCCACACCCGCACGTCCTCCCAGGTGTCGACGTCGCCCAGATCGTTCTGGTCCGTGGTGACCGTCAGCCAGGCGAGGTCTGAGACGAGGGTGCGGACGCTGGCGCCGTGCACCGTCGGCAGCGACGTGAGCGCGGCCTGGAGACGGTCCCGCCGATAGAGGCCCAGCAGCCACTGCCGGTGGTTGGACGCGTCGACGTGACTCACCGCGTCGATACTCTCGGGCACCACGGCCAGTTGGTCACGCAGCGTGGCCAGAGCTCTGGCCGCGGAGGGCTGGTCGACGGCGATCACCGCGACCCACTCCGGCACGCTCTGCCGGTCGGTGGCGTCGAGGGCTTCCAGCCCTGCCGCGATCCCCGCCACCGGGCCACCGTCCGGCGGCTCCTCCACCGTGACCAAGATGCCGTCCGGCACGAGGGTCTGGCCGACGACCACGACCTGACCACCGAGGGGCTCGGCGCCGTCCGGGCCAACCCCGCCGAGGATGCGGCTGAGCAGGCTGGTGCCACCGACGAGAAGGGCAGCCTTGTCGGCGCCCCCGAGCCGCTCGCCACGTCCGCCCGCCAGGATGAGCAGGTCGACAGGGTGGTCGGGGCGCTGGTTCATGGGATTCGTGGCGGCTTTCCGTGGCAGGTGGGCTGGTGAGAGCAAGTCGGCCCGAGGGCATCAGTAGGTCGGCAGACTCGAGTCCACACGCTCGATCCAGGCCAGCATCCCACCGGTCATCACCCGCACGTCGGGGTGGCCGATCTTGACCAGGTGCACCGCCGCACGATTGGCCCGGGGGCCCGACTTGCAGTAGACGATGACCGGCCCACCGGGAAGGTGTCCATCGACCTCGTCCCAGCTGAGCACCTCGCCCACGGGCACGGTCAGGGCACCCGGCACCGTGCCGAGCGCATGCTCCCCCG
Source organism: Ornithinimicrobium sp. (assembly GCF_030537745.1). Lineage (GTDB taxonomy): Bacteria > Actinomycetota > Actinomycetes > Actinomycetales > Dermatophilaceae > Ornithinicoccus. The sequence continues at coordinate 45,295 of NZ_JAUNVI010000006.1, forward strand.
GCTCACGCACATCAAGCAGCACGATCGGCGACGGCGAGGACGTCTCGCGCCCAAGGTCTCGCACTTCCTCGACTGAGATCTCCTCCAGCGGGATCAGCTCACGGACCGGCTCGCGCTCGATCTGCACCAGATCAGCCCCGACCGGGCGCAACGGCACCTCGCGGATGCGCTGGGTGAGGGCGTCGACCAACAGCACTCGACCGACGAGCGGCTCACCGAAGCCACAGATCAGTTTGACCGCCTCCGCCGCCATGATGGACCCGACCTGTCCCACGAGAGCGCCGAGCACCCCCGCCTCCGCGCAGGAGGGGACGTCCTCTGCTCGCGGCGGCACCGGGAAGAGGTCGCGCAGGCTCACCGCGTCGGCAACCCCCGGCACGAACGTCGACAGCTGCGCATCAAAACGCAGCACCGCCGCCCACACCACGGGGACCCCGAGCTCGACCGAGGCGTCGGACACGGCATACCTAGTCGGGAAGTTGTCCGCACCGTCGAGGATGACGTGGTGCCCACCGAGCAGCTCGACCGCGTTGTCCGGCGTGATGCGGGTATGACGCACCGCGACGGAGACGTCGGGGTTCAGCGCAGCGACGTAGCCGGCGGCCGAGTCGACCTTCGGCTCGCCGATCGAAGCAGTCGTGTGCATCACCTGACGCTGCAGGTTGGTGGCATCCACGCGATCGTCATCGATGATCGTCAGGTGCCCCACGCCAGCCGCTGCCAGGTAGGCGACGATCGGGCTGCCCAGCCCACCGGCGCCCACGACCGCGACCCGTGCCGCGAGCAACCGGCGCTGGGCCTCCAGGCCCATCCCGGGCACGAGGAGGTGCCGGGAGTAGCGGGAGACCTGAGCCGAGGTCAGCGCTGGTCCAGGCTCGACCAGCGGGGACAGGTGCGGGGTCACAGGGCCGACAGTACGTGAGCGGTTGGGGAGCCGGGTCGGGCGCTCAGACCGGCAGGGAGACGGCCAGGACGCACAGGCTGTCGGTGAGCGCACGGACCTCGTGCCGCTCCTGCGGGATCATCACGGCCGACCCCGGACGCAGGCTCCAGGACCGGTCCCCCGCCACGAGGACAGCCTGTCCGGAGAGGCACTGCAGAGACGCCGGGCCGGGGGCGTCGTGGTCGGGCAGCCCACCACCTGCTGGCATGGCGAGCAGGATCAGCATCTGGCCGGACTGTCGGACCACGGCGCGGACCGCGCGGCCGGTGACGCCGGCTCGCGCCTTGGTCATCAGCTCCTCGCCCACGGCGAGCAGGTCGACGATGTCCTCCTCGGTGCTCGGGCTCAGACCCAGGTCCACCCTCGCCGCGGCCCGGTCTCGCTGGGCAGCCTCGCCCCCCGTCGCCGGGGCGCCCTGCTCCTGCTCCTTGGCCAGCAGGGTCGCGAACGGGTCTTCGAGCGACGTCATGGGCGTTCCTTGGTGGGTTCGGTAGGGCTGGTGGTTTCCGTGTGGGCGGGAGCGGCCAAGGGCGGGTCGGCCGCTGCGTCCACACCGCGGAGCAGGATCTGGGCACGGCAGGTGTCGGGCCCGACGAACGGTTGAAGGCTGACCCGGGCGCCGGCCTCCCCGACGGCCTCCAGTGCGCCGTGAAGCAGGCCACGATGCATCCCGCACACGACGTCGGGGTGCGTGTGAGCCAGCTCGAGGAAGGGGCAACCACGCAGGGTCATGTCCACCACACCGTCGTCGCCGACCGTGGTGTCCGGCGTGTAACCCCATTCGGAAAGGAGCTCGACGACCTGGCCGACCTTGCCCTGCGCCGACTGGTCGTGCAGCCGTGGCGGGGCCTGCTGGGCCCGCCGCGCGACCCACCGGATGCCCGCCTCCTCCGGCGTGAGCGGGTCCGCTTCGTCGGCCGACAGTGCGGAGGCGAGCACACCGGCCAGCATCGTGAACGGCTCCCGCCCGGACGGCCCCGTCGCACTCTCTCCCAGGGACCGCTCCCGGAGCACATAACACTTGCTGGGTCGCCCGACGCCGCCGCTGCGCGCGAAGTAGAAGTCCAGCACCCCCGCCGCGACCAACTGGTCGACGTGAAAACGGATCGTCGTGGAGTGCAGAGACAACTTCCGACCCAGCTCGAGTGCCGTCAGACCGACGTTGCGCTCGGTCGGTGGCAGCGCCGCCAGCTCCTCGACCACAGCTCGACGGACCGGCGAGTGCAGCAACCCCGCAACCCCAGGGGACCTGTCCACCCGATCAGCTGCG